>CAZLAH010000006.1:0-39166 GCA_964557565.1 uncultured Candidatus Saccharibacteria bacterium | reverse complement strand
TTTGGATACCAGCATGATCCTTACCTGGCAAAAGTAGAGTAGGATGTCCTGTCATCCTCATGTACCTACCAATTGCATCGTGGAAAGAATATCCACACATATGCCCTAAATGTAGATTACCATTAGCATTTGGAGGAGGAAGAGTAATTGTAAATGTTTTTTTTACATCAAATCCGTTTTCCAGCAAATACTTTTCCGTATTATCAGGATTGAAAAGTTCCGAAGATTCCCAAAGAGAATATATCTCTTCTTCCTTTGATTCAAATGTTTTTGAAATACTGTCTTTCTCCATAGTTATCGGTATTTTAAGATTCCCCAATTATATCACAGAAATATCTGATATAATGGGAACTATGAACAATAATAATAAACACACATTAAAACTTTGTACACTTTCAGGAACATCAGAGATAGGAAGAAATTCAAACTTTGTAGAATATGATGACGAGATTGTAATAGTAGATGCTGGGTATTCTTTCCCAGGTCAAGAGATGTATGGTATCGACTATTTAATACCAAATATGGGATACCTTAAAAAGAATAAGAAAAAAGTAAAAGCAATATTAATTACCCATGGTCATTTAGATCATATTGGGGCATTAAAATGGATGCTTCCAGAACTTGACTACCCTCCAATATATGCAGGTGGTTTCGCAAAATCTCTCATTGAATTAAAAATGAGAGAGTACAAGATGGACAGAAAGGTTAAGATATTTGGAGTAGACAGAAAAAGTGATATCTCCATTGGGAAATATTTCAAAACGAAATTCATCGGTATAAATCATAGTATCCCTGATGCTTTTTCCATTTTCCTACAATCACCAAATGGAAATGTTTTCTTCTCAGGAGATTTCAAATTTGATTCCTCTCCTGCAAATGAGCCAGAATCTGACTATCAAGAATTAAGCAAGTTAAAAGGAAAAATAGATTTAGCATTGATGGAAAGTACAAATGCTACTGTTCCAGGAAAAGCTCCTTCGGAAACAGAAATATCTAGAAATTTAGAGGAGATCATTTCAAAATATGAGGGTAGGATAATTGTTTCTGCTTTCTCTTCATTGATAACTAGATTGTATTCTTTAATTTCAATTGCTCAAAAGACGAAAAGAAAAGTTTTACTTTCTGGTAGAAGTTTGGACCAAGCAATATTAATAGCAAGAGAGAATAGATATATAAATGTGGATGACAGCATATTCATTAGGGACAAGGATATAAATAAATATCCAGATAAAGAGATTTTAATTCTTTGCACAGGAAGTCAGGGAGAGAGATTTGCTGCATTGAATAGGATTTCTCTTAATGAGCATAAATTCATTAAGATCAAGAAAGGCGACTTAGTAATAATGTCTTCTTCTGAAATTCCCGAAAACATAACTAAGATTGAGAAATTAACAGACAGATTAATAGCTTTAGGGGCAGATTTAATGAAAGATTCCGTAAATATGAAAATCCATTCAACAGGACATGGAAACCAAGAAGATATCAGAGCTATGCTTGATCTTACACAACCACGAAATGTTATGCCTGTACACGGGTCACTTACATTTAGATATTTCCATAAGCTAAACTTACAGAAATGGGGATTTAGATCCGATGAGATATTTTTGACTGAGGATGGACAAACATGGGAGTTCAACGGGAGCTACTGGAAGAGAGGAACAAAGATTGAGTCTAAACCAATACTAATAGATGGGCTAGGTATAGGGGATATTGGTGATATTGTTTTAAAGGATAGGAAGCAACTTTCTGAATTTGGTATCTTTACAGTAATTTTAAATATCAGTTCAAAAACAAAGAAAATAATTGGTAGACCAAAATTCCTCTCAAGAGGATTCATCTACTTTAAAAATTCTCAAGGACTTCTTAATGAGATACAAAACAGTATATTTGATACGCATAGAGACTGGATTAGAAGTAGTGCACAAAGAAAAAAATATGAAGAAGAAATACTTAAGAAAGAAATGGAAAAACAACTCTCTAAACTCATATACAAAAGAACTGAGAGAGAACCAATTATCCTCATTGCAATAATTTAAGAGCATTTCTTAAACTATCAAATATGCTATACTTTGACTATGTTCAACCTGCCTTTTCTTAACAAAGCACCAAAGAAAATATTAACAAAAGAGGACAATGTTGTTGCCCTTGATATTGGTACTGAGGTGTTAAAGAGTATGCTTTTTTCAGTAGACAATTTAGGTGTGGAAATCAAAAAGGTCTCTAGAATAGAGCAACAACAGCATGCAATGAGAAGTGGTATCATTACTAATCTTGATACTGTATTAGAGAATTGCCGTCTTTCCATCTCTTCCTTAACAGAGAAGTTAGCAAATGAAGAATTTCCAAAGAATGTCGTAATGGGTATAGCAGGAGAATATATTCAAGGTGTTTCCATTGTCGTTAACTATCAAAGAGAAGAGAACTTCGAGAAAGAAGTTACAGCGAAGGAACAGGAGAAAATAATTGAGCAAATTGAGAACAAGATAGAATACAATGGGAAAGAAGATCTCGGACAAAGAATAGGTTTAACTAATGAAGATATTGAGATATTGCATATAACTAAGACAGGGTTAGAGATAGGGGGGATGCCTGTTGATTCCTTAATCGGATACAAGGGTAGAGATGTTAAATTAAATTACTATGCATCATTTGCACCAAAGACATATACAGAAGCATTGAAGAAAGTCGCTTCTGAATTAAACATGAATGTCCTTGGGATTGTATCCCAACCTTTTTCAGTAGCAAGAGCCTTCTCAGGTTCTTCAAATAGAGATTTTTCCGGGATATTCATAGATATAGGTGGGGGTACTACAGATATCGCTGTAGTAGAAAAAGGGAATGTCTTAGAGACAAAGATGTTTGCTTTTGGAGGAAGAACTTTTACTAAAGAAATCTCCAAAGCTTTGGATTTAGACTATAGAATTGCAGAGCAAAGAAAGATTAAATACACACAGAAAGAATTAACCAAAGATCTTTCAAGAGATATCCAGAAAGTAGTGTATCCAGTAGCAAGGCTTTGGATGAAAACTTTAAAATCAGCTCTCTCTTACTGTGACGATATTACAACATTCCCCAATCAGATATATCTTTGTGGTGGAGGATCACTTCTTCCTGAAATAAAAGAAGTTATGCTCGAATTCCCTTGGAAAAAGTTTTTACCATTTTCTGTAGTTCCTAAAATAGAATTCTTTACTCCAGAAAAACTTGATAATATAAAGGATAATAGTGGAGAATTAAGAAATATATTCGATATAACTCCTGCGTCTTTAGCAAAATTTGTATATGATAATGAAGTAAAAAATAAATAATGGAAGAAGATAAAAAAATAACAAAAATAGTAATAGGTAAAGAAGATGAAATTACTGATGTCATTACCGGTATTTTAGATTCTTCGAATGAGAGAGTCTTAATAACATTTGCAGAAGAATCAGATCTACTCATTAGTCCAATCAATCTAAAAGTAATCCTAGAGACAGGAGATGAGAGAGATAAATCCATAATTGCTCAAATAATTAAGAACCCAACAGGCATTAGGAATGCAACTTTGGCTGGATTAATGACAATAGATACTCCTAACTATCCAACTGAAGATATGTGGGAAAAAGAGATGATCAATAGGGCAAGAAGATATAATCCTCATGGGAAAAGAGTGGAAAAGGTAAAAGAGGAAGAGATATTACCTGAAGAAAGAATTATGCCTTCTGATTTTCAAAACAGAATTAGTAGTGCCTTGGAAAAAAGTAGATCATCCATTCCTTCAAATAGCGAGGATGATATTGTAATCACTTTTGACGAAGATATTAGCAACAACGAAGAAGAACCTGTCGTAGAAGAGATAGAAGCAGGAGAAAAAAATGAAGTCCCAAAACTCAAGACTTCAAATATAGCAAAAGATTTAGGTGCAAAAGTCTCTCCTCTTTTTACAAAGGTTGGTTCTGTTTTCAAGAATATTAAATATCCTACAAAGGTAAAAAGGTTTGCGCCACTAATTGGTATCTCTCTTGTGGTAGTCACTATCTTAGTAGGGGTAATCTATTATAATGTTGTACCTTTTGTAAAAGTAAGAATATATGTAGAGGCAAAAGAGGTGAGTGTTGAGAAAGTATTCACAGGAGATGAAAATATTAAAGCTGTAGATTTTGACAATTCTAAGATACCAATCAAGACAGAAACAGTTGAAAAATCAAGATCTACAAATATAAAGGCTACAGGTACTGCATTTAGGGGAGAGAAAGCAAAAGGTAAAGTTAATGTAGCATATGTTAAAGTAGGGGGATGTACGAATGTTTCAGCCATTAGTTTGTCTGCAGGACATGTCATTGTGTCCTCTTCTTCAGGAAAATCTTTTAAGATAGATTCTGATACATCAATAGAGTGTAACAATATTGCAGAGGCATCTGTTACTGCAATTGAGGTAGGTGAGGAATACAATCTTTCTTCTGGTCAACATTTCTCTGTTCAAGGTTTTTCTGCAAATGAAGTATATGCCATGAATAGTGGAGGAGCTTTCTCTGGTGGTACAAAAGAACAATATACTGTTCTTTCTCAAGCAGATATCAATACTGGTGTAGAAGAACTTCAAAAAATTGCATTCGAAGAAGGAGAGCAAGAATTAAGAGAAAAGGATGGTGGATGGGAAATAATTGCAGATTCAATCAAGAGTGAAGTAGACAAAGATAGTACAAATACAGACAAGACAGTTGGTACAGAAGCGAATGAGGTAAATCTTTCAATCAAAACAAAGAGTACAGCTTCATATTTCTTAAAGGAGGGTTTTGAGGAGGGTATTTCTGCTATGTTAACAAAAGATGCTGTAGAGAAAAATCTTTTTGAGAGTGACAAGGATTTAGAATTAGCTCTTGGGGATGATATCGAGAAAACCATTACTGTTGTCGAGAATAATAAGAGTGGAATTAAAATAAAGCTTGTGGCTACAGGTTCTGTTAAGCCAAAGGTTGAGAAAGAAGATATTGCAAACAAGGTAAAAACTATGAAATGGGAAGAGGGTAATACATATCTTCAATCTCTAATCTTTTCCGATAAAACTACAGAGGTACTGTTTAAGCCTGATTCTTTCCCAGAGGCATTATGGCACTTTCCAAAGAGGCAGGGTGGGGTGTTAATAGAAATAGAAGAGGTTCTTTAGCCTTTATTTTAATCATAATTACTGATAAAATGCTGCTGTCGTGTACCTGTAGCTCAATCGGATAGAGCAATTGCCTTCTAAGCAGTAGGTTGTCGGTTCGATTCCGGCCAGGTACGCCATCCTTGGAGAGGTGCCTGAGCGGTCGAAAGGACACGCTTGGAAAGCGTGCGTATAAGAAATTATACCGCGGGTTCGAATCCCGCTCTCTCCGTATGATATCATATAAACAATAAACTGCTTTTTAAAATATATGCTTCATATCCTAATTGCGCTAATCTCCTTTGTAATCCTTCTTAAATCTGCAGATATCTTCATAGATCAATCTGTTGCCTTTGCAAAAAAGATAAAGATAAGTAGCTTCTTAATTGGATTTACACTCATATCACTTGGGACATCACTTCCTGACATTGTAATTGGAACATACTCAACTGCAATGGGCCACCAAGAAGTAGCAATATCTACATTCCTTGGTAGCGCATTAGTTAATGTCTCCTTATTACTGGGGTTCTTAGCACTGTTCTGTAAATACAAACTTGCAGATATAGATTTAAAAAAGAACATACCAATTACACTAGGAGCAGGGATACTCTTCATTGCACTCCTTCTTCTTTTCAACTTCCAAGTTACCTGGATAATGGGAGTAATCACTATAGCGATATTTGCTACAACAATATCCCTTGCTAGAAAAAACAACCATACAATAACGGGAAAGAGTGAAGTTAAATTCAACCTTCTTTACCTCATACTCTCCTTCCTCTTTCTTGTAGTGGCAGGGAGACTTTGTGTTGATAACATAATACTTACAGCAGAAAGTTTTAACATAGCAGAATCAATCATTGGGTTTTTCATACTCGCTATCGGTATTTCCATCCCTGAACTAATAACCTCGTTTACTGTCATTAGGAAAGGTAACCTGCAGTTAAGCCTTGGGAACATACTTGGAGCAACAACGATCAACCTTTTGTTAATCCCAGGTATCGCATCATTTATTACAACATTAGATATGAAGCCATTTGTAAAGGAAATCTTCTTTCTAGTAGGTGCAATATTTGTGCTTTACATATTCGCAATACTCGGTAGAAAAAAACTCATATCCAAACAGGAAGGTATTGGATTAATTCTTGTATACATTATTTTCATCCTTCTTCAAAGTATCTGAGAACAGAAAGGATAGTACAAGAAATATACACAACATTACAATTCCTTGTGGTAAAGAAATTAGGTAATGATCAAGCATCCCTATTAAACCGACAGAAAACAGTAACAAGAGCGTAAACCATGTAATCTTTTTGATATATACAAAAAAGATTTTTCCAACTAAAAACAGAAAAGCGAAGAATCCAAATACCCCAAAATCTGTTAGTAACAACATCAATACATTATGTACAGGTTGAAGAAGTTGTATACCACTTCCTGTTCTAGGAACAAAATCTTCCATAGCTTTAACAAAGTTACCTGATCCCGTACCTGCTAACCAGTTTTCTTTCAAAACACTGAGACTTGCTTTGAAAAGATTGACCCTGTCTCCTAAGCTTGTATCTCCTTCACCAAAAAGATTACCAAACCTCTCGATTAAAAGAGTAGGGGTGAAAGCAAAAAATTGTTTACCCTTCACTTTGAAAACATAGATCAAAAAAATAGCTAGAGCGTTAAGAACAAAGAGAATCAAAACTATTCTAGAGAATGTAAATATTACAAAGATACCAGAGAGAAATGCCATTGCTAAGTAGATATACCTAAACACTCTTCTCTCTTTAAAGAAAACAAAAATTGAGAGAAAGAAAACTAACAAGAAGAAGCCTGCTAGTATGTTTGGGTGAGGAAAAGTACCATATGCACGAAGATATATTCCATCATATAGCTCAAGGAAACTAGAACCCTGCATACCATTGACTACCTGTGATTCTCCTAGGAATTCCCATCCTAAAGAAGCACCTCTTGTAAATTGTATAATCCCTAAAATACCTTGAAAAAAAGTATTGAATATCAAAACTAGAGTAAATGGTAGTTGTATGGCCTTTGATTTTAAAAGAGGTAATACTGGAGGTAACAAAACCAACAGTAATACAAAGGATATGAATCTAAGACTGTTAACGAAAACTAGTAGATCAAAAAGTAGGATATTCTGTAAGAGGAGAAATACCAAAAAAGATATTAAATACCATTTGAACTTAGAGATTGTCTTTCTTAGAAAAGATATTTTTACTTCTTTGAGTATAGAGAAGAGAAGGAGGAGTACCCCTAAGTCGAGAATGGATACGGTGGGATTTAGATAGTTTACAAAAATTCCATTTACAAAAGGATCAAAAAGATTAGTGGAGTAGTGAAGTTGGTATGTAATATTGAATGGTAGGACGAGAAGTATGTAAAGGAGAGAGGCAGTAGTACCTTTCTTAGTTAGAATTAAGAATACGAACCAAAACACTAGGGAAGAAAGAATAAAGATACCTCTTCCTAATGATTCTTGAAGTAGAAAGAGGGTAGAGATACTTAGTAAAAGGATCAGTAGTATATACAAGATATTACGCTTAAGAAAGGCCTTCATATGCATAGAATCATTCTAACATATAGATATCTACTTAACAGCCTTTATTACAATATGTCTGTCTCTTCCTTCTCCACGACTCTCTGTTTGAATATCTGCAAATTTCATTAGAGCAAGATGAATAATTCTCCTATCTGATGGCTTCATAGGAGATAATTCTACTTCTTCTCCAAGAATTCTAGCATCATCTGCCTTTTGAATAGCCATTTCCTCTAACTGATTGTCTTTCTCTTTTCTGTAACCACCAACATCTATGAAGATTCTAAAGTTGAAATCAGGATCAAACTTCCTTCCCATTATTACTTGAAGAATGAACTGCAAAGAATCTAAGTGCCTACCATGATTACCAATCATATATCCAAGATTCTCTCCCTCGAAATTTATCTTAATATACTTTATTCCCTCCTCACCATCTTCTACAACACACTCTCTTTGGCAATCAACATCTAATAGAGAGCAAAGAGTTTCCAATTCTTTCTCTACTAAATTAACAATATCTTTATCTTCCATATATAAATATTAATAATTTAATAACTAAGTCATTGGCAGTAACTATATTTTCTTCTCTCTCTTTTCTTTCAAAATAGTAATCAAGTTCTGAACGCCCTTTTTCGTCTTATCCCAATCTAAAACAGCATACTGTAAAACAAGCATTAAAGACTGAATAACCCAGTACAAACTTAATGCTGATGGTGCACTAATAGCTATGAACACGGTAGAGAAGGGAAGTATTAACATAAAAGAATTCATCATTTTCTTCTGTAATTCTTCTGGAGAAACAGGTTCACCTTCTTTTTTCTTCTTTGTGCTCTTCTCAGGAACACTTGCTGCCATAGAGATAGGGTCCTGCATAACTTGAGTGAATTTCGACATCAAATATTGAGAGAAACCTACCAAAACACTTAAGAATAAATAGAATAGAGCTATTGTTGAGAGTCTACCGAATTCGTTTGATACATCATTGTAAGATTTAGTTAAATCCCAAATGAGAAAATCCGTATTAATTACAAGAGTAGTTCCATTATTTATCCAATCAGCTACAAAACTATATATTCCGTCTAAACTCCCTCCAGTTACATTTCTAATAACTTGGATCAAGACTGAAAGGATCAAAAGCTGAGGAAGAAAGGTTACTAAACAACCTAAAGGATTGTATCCTACTTTTTGGTATAGCTTCATTTGCTCTTGTGATAGCTTTTGAGGATTATTTTTGTATTTAGTCTGTAACTCTTGAAGTTGTGGTTTTAATGCTGCCATCTTTTTTGTCATTTCTGTCTGCCTCTTCATGAAAGGGAGAAGTATCAACCTAAAAAGTATAGCTATAGCTATTATTGCCAAACCTAAGTTATCCCAGAGAAGGTGATATGCCAATACGACAATATTGAGAACTGGATAGTAGAAAATTGTATTCCATATGTCTATCATTGTTTGTTTGTTAACAAATAAAGAATCTTAGCGAATATATCATAAATTCGAACTAAGGAACAGGATCATATGTACCTGGTTTTGTCCAAGGATTACATTTTACAAATCTTTTTAAGAATAACCAGGAACCTTTAATACTACCATATTTGCTAATAGCATCATAACCATACTCCGAACATGTAGGAGTAAACTTACAATATCTAACATTTGGAAATATTTTTCCTAACAATCCATGATCATACGAAAGTGTTTTTTGATATCCCCTTATGAGTAGGAGTAGAAACCATCTCATTTTTGAAGACTTTTCTCAATTAGAGGGAATATTTCTTGCTTAAGAATTTCTCTTTTATCACAATATTCAAAAGCTATGTATTGATAATTAAGATGAAGATTCTCCATCTTATATACTTCAATTGCTTCTAGGAATATTGTTCTTAGGATTCTAGTAACTCTATGCCTATGTACAGCATCACCTATTTTTTTACTTACTACGAATCCAAAATGAGGAGCATCATTATTACTTTCTGTATATACAAGCATACCGTACTTACCTCTAAGTTTAGTACCTCTTTTATATGTATTTGGAAATTCCTTGGCTAAAAGCCTGTATTTTTTAGGAAGCATATCTCTATCTTATACTTTTTGTATGCTTTTTTCTTGCAAGAGTATATTGTTCACTTACTGTAAGGTTTTTTCTTCCTTTTAATCTTCTTCTTTTCAATACTTTTCTACCACCAACAGTCTTGTTTCTAGCTCGGAAGCCGAGTTTCTTAATTCTTTTTACATTTTTTGGTTGATATGTTCTTTTCATAACTTGATCTCAATATATGTGAATTCGAGGTAATTATATAGTAAGAGTACCTAATTAGCAAATACTTTTACTGTTACAAACCTCTCTAAAATTTCTAGACCTAAAAACCAATATACAAAACCGGCTGTATACAACAGATTCTCAAACCTCTTAATATACATATCCACATTTTCTCAGAAATCAATATAATGGAGAAAAGTCCCAATCGACCATAGACTGCCCTCCATATACTGCCAATGTTAAATTCTGTAATATGCTTTGATGTATAAAGCTGATTTTGAAAACTATATAGAAAACATCGACAACAATAAAGAGGGTGGGGTAGAGTTAAGACCCGATGATCTTTGGAAAAGTGCTAAAGAAAATCTTAAACTAATGATTGGTACTAGAGAGTTTGGTGCTGTTTTAGGAAATTCATATATTGAAGATATAAATAATGGTGTCGTACAGATCTCTTGTGATGCTACATACAAGAGAGAGAAAATACTCCGAGATTACCATGCAGCACTTAAACAGGCCCTTTTGAAATCTTCTGGTTTCAACTTTGAAATAGAGATAAATGTTAGAGAAGAAAACTCTCCAAAGAAAAAAATATCTTACGAATATCATGAAGTAGACGGTAATACTCCACTTGACCTCTTCTCTGCATCTG
Organism: uncultured Candidatus Saccharibacteria bacterium; assembly: GCA_964557565.1. GTDB lineage: Bacteria > Patescibacteriota > Dojkabacteria > SC72 > SC72 > UBA5232. The sequence goes on along the minus strand of CAZLAH010000006.1, from coordinate 28,587 downwards.
AAAAAGAAAAGAATCTTTTGGAGAAAGCCTTAACAAATTCCCATCTTAATCCTAAATACCTTTTTTCAAATTTCATAGTTGGTACAAACAACAGACTTGCAGAAGCAGTAGCACAAGCTGTAGTTGATGATTTAGGAAATGCATATAATCCTGTTTTCTTCTATGGTAATACCGGACTTGGAAAAACACACTTAATGCAAGCAATTGGTAATGAAATATTGAAAAAGGATCCAAACAAAAAGGTTGTATATATATCCATTGAACAATTCTTAAATGAAATGGTAGAAGCAATTAGAACAAAAAGAAATGAGGATTTTAGAAATAAATATAGAGCTGTAGATCTCCTCATCATTGATGACGTTCAGTTTGTAGAAACATATCCCAGAACACAAGAAGAGCTTTTCCATACATTTAATACCCTTTATCAAGCAAACAAGCAGATAGTGCTTGCATCAGATAGACCACCAAAAGAAATTAAAAATATTACAGATAGATTAAGGTCTAGATTTGAAGGTGGTATGGTTGCAGATATACAATCTCCAGATTACGAGACTAGAATGGCTATATTAAGACAATCACTCTCAGATAGAAATATAACTATCCCTGATGAATATATAGAATTAATTGCTAAGAATATAGAAACAAATATTAGAGAACTAGAGGGAGCATTAACAAAAGTCGTTTCTCTCTTCAAGCTAGGTGTAAACCCATCAAATGAAGATATTGGAAGGATATTACAGATAGATATAGATTACAAAAGGAAGAAGATAACTCCTGCAAAAGTAATATCTTCAGTTGCAGATGTCTTCGATGTTAAGCCTTCGGATATAAAAGGGAATAGGAGAACAGCATATGTAGCGATGTGTAGACAAATTGTAATGTATATCCTTAGAAAAGAGCTAGAATTACCTTTGGAAAGAGTAGCTCGAGAAGTTAATAGAAAAGATCATACTACTGTATTACATGCGTATGACAAAATTTCAAAGAAGATAGAAAGTGATTCTAGGTTTGGAGAGAAGATTCAAAACTGTTTGAAAATGCTAAGAGAGTAGGGTGTGGACAACATTGTGAATAACTATCTTCTTACTCCTGTATAACTTTTAATCTTTCCACTTAAGGAAATCCTTTCATTTCGTAAAAAGCCCTTTGATATAATAAATTACTAATTAGAACATATTCACATAGAGCAGAAAGTTATCCAAAGTTATACAAAGAATTAATCCACAAAAGAAACCTCTATTTTGAGAGAGTATTTACGATTTAAAGAGGTTTTAAGGTAGAAAAATATACACATAGGAATATCTAAAATTATTTCGATTACAAAAGGGATTTAAAGAGAAAGACAGTAAGTTATGAACATATCCATACTCCCTACTACAACTTGTACTTAATCATAAAAATAAAAAAAATATAGAACAGTAAGAAAACAAACAAGAAAATTTCTCTATAAGAGAAAAAATGATACAATAAACAGTATAACAACTGCCTAATATATAATATTAAACATAAAAGATATGCAGTTCTCATGTAATCAAGAAACCTTTGCACAATATCTTAATATCATAAGTAGAATTGTTAATAACAAACCTGGGCTACCTATCCTTAATAATGTTTACTTTGAGAGTCAAAAAGGTAAATTGATTATGAAATCAACTGATCTTGAATTAAGTCTTACTACATGGATAGGTGCTGATATTGAAGATGAAGGGAAGATAACTGCACCAGCAAAACAGTTGGCTGAATTTGTTAATAATATTCCTGAGGAAAAAGTTGATATTACTGTAGATAAGCAGAATTTTAATATTTCAACATCCAATAACTCTGCAAGTTTCAATACTATGCCTTCAGATGATTTCCCAAGTATCCCTGATATTAAGGAAGATTCTTCTTTAGTAAGGATAAACAAGGCTGACTTAGCAACGGCTGTAAATAGAGTCTCTTTTGCTGCTGCTACAGATGATATTAAACCTGTTCTTACAGGAGTAAAAGTCGAAATAGATGGAGATAGCATATCATTTGTTGCAACAGATGGTTTAAGACTTTCTAAACAGGTAATAAAAATAGAGAAGGGAAGTGTTAAGAAAGAATTTCTTGTCCCTGTTAGAGCATTACAAGAGCTTTCGCATATTATTTCTGAATTAAATTCTGATGAAGATTGGGTTTCAATATATCTTTTAGAAGATAGGAATCAGGTTATGTTTAGATTTGCAGATATAGATTTGATCTCTAGATTAATAGATGGAGAATTTCCTGAATACAAGCAGATTATTCCTACAGGATACAAAACAAAGTGTAATATTAGTAAGGATGATTTCCTTAACTCTTTGAAGATTATCAATATCATTGCAAGATCAGTTCTTGGGAATAAAATGATTTTAGATATTCATAGTAAGGGAGATGATATTACTCTTTCTGCAACACAGACTGATTTAGGAAAGAATCAGAGTAAATTCCCATGTAAGGTAGAAGGAGAGGATCTTAAGATAGCATTTAGCGCAAAACTTCTTTCAGATGTCTTAAATCATGTTGATAGTCAAGATATACAATTTGAATGTTCAGAAGCTGTAAGGCCAGGAGTATTCAAGATAGAAGGAGATGAAAGCTTCATACATCTTGTTATGCCTATGATGCTTTAAGAGGTTTTTTAGCTTGATATCCTATTCCATGAACAGTCTTTATGATTTCTTTGTCTTCAAGCTTGTCTCTTAACCTATTTATATGTACATCTATTGTATTTGAACCTACATACTCTCTGTAATCCCAAACATGATCAAGTAGTTCACATCTTGAAATAGGCCTCTCATTGTTTCTAACTAAATATTCAAAAAGATCGTATTCCTTTTTTCTAATAGAAATCTCTTTCTCGTTTTTAAATATAGCTTTATTATCTATATCCAAAGTAATATCTCCCAAAGATATTGTTCTATCTATATAGTTCTTAGGTCTTCTCATCAATGATTGAATTCTGGCTAACAGCTCTTGCATAGGGAAAGGATATGTAAGAATATCGTCACCACCCTGATTAAGAAAATCTACCTTTTCACTCCATCCACCTTTATTACAAACACCAAGTATCTTTGTATTTGTTTTGAATTTTACAATATAGCTTAGTATCTCCTTTGTTTTTCCACATTCTAAATTGCTATTTACTATTATTAATTCAAAAACATTCCTCTTTAGCAGGTTCTTACTTACAAAAGAGTCATTATCCAATGTGACATTATGCTTGTATGATTCTAAAGTTTTACACAAAAGCTGTGCAAGAGTATTCGAATTCTCTATAATTAGTATATTCATTGCTTTTAAGAAAAAAAATTATTCGTAAATCTTAGAAGTGCAGGTAATTATTCTTAAAACCTAGTAAATATACATTTATGAAATTCTTTTTAACACTAACCTTTCTTTTTCTCACCTCTGTTGGGATTTTGTATTATTTAATAACTAATTCTAATTTTCTACCTCTTAATACAATAGGGGAGTATAACTGGTTAAATATTTCTGTATTTGCATTTCTTTCATCAATTTCACTTTTTTCTTTTCTTTCATTTCTAATATTTTTGACCCTTCATCTTTTTAAGAAAGAATTTAGCTTCAGGAAAAAGAGTTTCTCTACTGTAAAAATATCTTTGATTTTAACAATAGGTATATTTGTAATAACGGTTCTTAATTTCTTTCATATTTTAGACATAATGTGGGGAGCATTAATACTATTTGTTGTATTAATAGCCATTATTGTTATATGATTACTCTATGGCAACATTAGACAAAGAGATTGGAAAATTTGTAGACATTATTTCTGGTGAGAAGGCTCTTCGAAAGCAGGAGGAGAAATTGAAGGAGGAAAAGAGGATAGCGAAGGAGAATCAGAAGAATAGTAGAAGAGAGGGTATTGTGAAAGGTAAGATAAAGCTTGAGGAGGAGGAGAAGGAAACAAAGGTAGTTCAGAATATTAAACTTTTTGAATGGAAAGCTCCAGATAGGTATGAGTTTAATTATGAGAGTAAGACATTTCTAATTGTAGTTGCTCTTTCTTTGTGCTTCATACTTCTTCTTGCTATATTGGGTCACTATTTCATGATGGCCGCTGTTATTTCTATGCTGTTTTTCATATATGTTGCTGGTACTACCAAACCTATTACTGTTACTCACAAGATAACTGCAAGAGGAGTTGATAGTATTGGGAAGTTGTATGAATGGTACATGTTAGATAGTTTCTATTTTACAAAGAGGAAAGATGTTTCTTTTCTTTTAGTAGAAACCAGGCTTAGTTGGCCTGGTATGTTGATTATGATCATAGATGAGAAGGATAGGGATGCGTTGTTTGTTTTGTTAGAGAAGAAGTTGCTATACAAGGATATTAAGAAGCAGGGTCGTTTTGACAAGATGAGTTATGGTGAGTATATTCCGTTAGAGGATCTTTAGGAGGGATGCCTGAGTGGTCGAAAGGGGAGCTCTCGAAAAGCTCTGTCTGGTCTCCAGACCGGGGGTTCGAATCCCTCTCCCTCCGAGTTTATTTCGTTATTTTCATATGACTTATCACTTCTCCACTTTTTGTGATTGGCTGTGGATAACTCCTAAAGGGGGCTGTTTTTGTTGATGCACCGCACTTTCTCACTGATAGGTAAACTATATTTACTAATTATCAGACTATGGGTATTTTGTACTATTCTCTTCTTCCTGTTAGAATCAAAAACATAAATTCATACATATACCTATGGAAACCTTACTTGCAATACCGTTTTTGTTCCTTTTCTTTTACGTTTCCCTGCTACTCGTACTTTCAATCCTCTCATTTAGTTTCTCGGTATGGATGCTAGTTGATTGCCTAAATAGGGACGAAGACCAATTCAAAGACAAAACCATTTGGACAATACTCTTAGTCCTAGGTTTACTTTTCCAATATAGCCTAATCATCTCCCTAATATATTTCTTTGTAGTAAAAAGGAATACAAAATGCTAGAACTTTAATACTTACTTCTGTATCATGTACATATGGAAGTTCCACTAAGTGCCCCAAATCCATCCGTAGAGGAGGTATTTCAAAAAGAAGAAAAGAAAGGAGAGAGATTCTCCATTCTTGATTTCTTAGTTGTAATATCCGCTATTTTTGTCATAGGTTTCTTAGGATATCTGTATCTTAATCCCGACAAAGAGGGTGCTGATGCAAGAAATGTACATAGGAGTGCAGATACCTCAACAATTCTTACCGCAGTGATATCCTACTGTGCGGACGAGGATGATATCCCTGCTGAAATCCCAACATCAAATGTTTGTGTGTCTCCAGGACACGAAATATGTAAGGTAGGACCATATGACTGTACAGGTTTAGTAGATCTTTCCTTTTTGAATGATTCTGAGAATTCTGAAAAAATGATATCCATACCATCCGATCCTATTAACAAATCAGTAAACGGTACAGGTTATTACATTGTCCAGGATGGTGCCGGTAGAGTTACTGTATGCTCTCCATATGCCGAAAGGAATGTGGAGATACTTTTTACTAGGTCTGTATTTTAAATTATTATTTTACAATCATGGAGACAGAGAAATTAGACAGGACACATATCAAACTTCAATTCCTTATGTTGCTTTTGGGATTAATATCTTTTCTTGTATTAGCTGTTTCTGTTGGAAATATTGTTTGGATTGCGGATTTCCGAGATTTTGTAGTCTTGATTTCTGGAATCTTTGCTCTCTTTATTGGAGTTATTGCTCTTCTTCGATATTACACTCAAAAAGAACTTGCAACATATCTTTTTCTTGGAGTAGGATTTCTTGGAGTAGGCATTTTAGATTTAGCACAGATAGTTTTAGAATCAGGTGGTTTTACTAATCTTTTCCAATCATCTCCGGAGGTTTACTCCTTTACAACAATTCTTTCGAAAGGATTTCTTTCTTTCTTAATTTTTGTAAGTTGGTTTGTTGGTAGAAGGCAAAACAAAGAGGTACTTGAAGTTCGTACTGTGAAAAAGGAGAAGACTGTGATGATTTTAGTATCTTCAGTGTTTTTTCTTTTTGCAGGTTTCTTGATATCCCTTTCTCTTTCACAGTGGATATCTGAATCTGTGCTGGTTGTTGTAGCAGGAGTTTTTTCCTTGCTTCTCTTAGTCCTTTCTTTACTTGGATATATATTCAGAAGGAATTGGCAGTATTCTAATTTAGACTTTTGGATTATCTTTTCAATTTCCTTCTTAATACTTTCCCAAATCTTTTACCTTCCATTCTTGAATTTAGAGTATTTCAATATGGTAAATCTCTCAGTGTGGTCTCAGCTAATTGCATATATTGGATTGTTAACAGGTTTCCTGAATAGTATATATGAAATGTTCCAAAGAGAGAGAAAGATTCTTGAGGAGTTGGAGAAGAAAAATAGTATAATTGAAGAGTCTAAGAAGAAGATAGAGGAGGCATATTTGGTAACTAGGAAGGAAAAGTGGGATTTAGCTGGTAAGAATGGTAGTAAAAAGAAAAAGTAATATATGGAAGAATCACATTCAAAATTAAAGAGGTATGACAAAAAATATGAGTATTCATATACCTTTGGTGCGTATCCTACATTGGATCTTTTGAAAGAGAAGGGTGATGTTGTTTTTGAGGTATATATCAAAGAGGAGGGGATGAGCAGTGATGGGGTAGAAGAGGTTGTAAGGCTTTGTGAGGAGAGGAGTATACATTGGGAGGTGAATGATAGGTTGATTGAGAAGATAGCGTTTAAGGAGAATACGTACGTTGTTGGAGTGTTTAAGAAGTATGAGTGTGAGTTGGATGGAAAGGGTAATCATATTGTTTTAGTAAATCCAAGTAATACAGGGAATTTGGGTACTATAATTCGGACTATGTTAGGTTTTGGCTTTAAGGATTTGGCAATTATTAAACCTGGTGTAGATATTTTTGAACCAAAGGTTATTCGTTCTTCAATGGGTTCTCTTTTCTATATTAATTTTAAGTATTTCAACAGTATTCAAGAATATGTGGATGTTTACAAAAAGAGAAATATATATCCATTTATGCTTGATGGGGCTAAGAATATAACTGAAGTTGAGTTTAAAGAGCCATTTTCATTTGTACAGGGGAATGAAGGGAGTGGTCTTGCAGATGAATTTAAGGATATTGGTGAAAGTATATACATTCCACATTCAGAGGATATTGATTCTTTGAATCTTTCAGTAGCTACAAGTATTGGTATGTGGGAGTATCAAAGGAGGAAAATTTTATAGAAAAATGGTATAATACTAGTGTTCTTTATCAATATGGGGACGTAAGGCTTTCGACAGAAGTTTGCGTTTAGTGGTCACAAACCGTCCGTTGATGCGATATTCAACACACAAGAATAAGTGTAAAAAATAACATTGTCGCCTTTGCTAATGAGTTTACAGCTAAATTGAGAGCAGCTTTTGCAGCTCCAGTTTTTGCATATAACTTTGCATAAGGTTTAGCTAAATATTTTGGCTAATGTCTATAATCCTTATCCCTGATTAGGGGTAATAGACAGTCGTTATCAGGGTATGGTCATATACTTGGTCAGTAGGGTATATGGTTGAGAAATATAACTGAGGAGAGATATCTTTTTGCTAACCTTTCTAGATATTTCTTACTATACAGGGTTAGATATGTTTGTACATGATGCTAGACAACGCTTTTGGACATGGGTTCAATTCCCGTCGTCTCCACCATTTTGATATTAAAAGGGAAAAATAGAAGTAATAGTGAAAGAGTGTGTAGACTCTATTCGTCCCTTTGAGTTTCTCAGATTAATCTTGTTAAATTCACACCCTCCTTGAAATGGCATGGGTTTTGACAGATATAATCTGGAAAGGTACATCTTGCACCTTTACTGTATTCTAAGAGATCTTTGTATAAAGTATTTTTATTTTCCTCAGTTCTTTTTATGTATTTCTTTAGTGTCTTGGATGTTTGAATCATGATTTCTTGTTGGGCTGCTGTGCATAATCTCTCTTTGCATTTTAGTACAAACATCTCAACAGTTCCTTGCTCAAATATCTGCACCATTTGTCCTTGAGGATATATACTTTTTACACAATCCATATCTGCTAGCCAAGACGCTCTTTTTTCAGGGTATTTGGTGAGTATTGGTGGTACAAATGCGTAGAAATCTTCAGGAATAACCATTTGGTAAGAAATAGTTCTATGTCTGTGAGCTTGAGCAAGCTGAGCAAAACTTCCTAGATACTTTACTGAATATGTGAAGTCAAAAGATTCATAGAAATGTAAAGACTTTTCCTCTGAAGCAAAAAGAGACAGATTTCTCGCTTTCTCGTTGGTTTGCAATCGTGATTCTATGAGGTTTAGAGCTTTTAAATTATTTACAAAATCTCTTATTGTAGGATTCAATCTTTTACTAAAAGGATCTTTGTTTTTTGAAGAATAATCAGTTAGCCAACCCGCGATTCTGTTGAGTTGTCCTAAAGGCACTGTATATACCATATTCGTCGGAGCAAAAACAGAAATGAAGTATCTTGCATTTTCTAGTGCTAGTTTTTTTCTTTTCTTTTCTTCGATTCCAGGATATTGTTCTAGGATCATTTCTTCAAAAAGCGGTATCCATTTTTCATACAGCAATACTTCTATTTCAGAGGTAGGGGAGTCTTTACTTACAACAAAGTGTGTATATCGAGCAGATTTCTCACTGGTTGTATATTGTTTCTCATTGTTCAATATCATTGCGAGTATTTTGGGTATGCCGCTAATTTCTAGTGATATTTGAACGTGATCAAAGATACTATGATGTCCTAATCTTAATGTGAGGTCAACTCTTCTGGATGTTACTGATTTCTCCTCTCTCTTTAAATTCTCGTATCCGCTTGGGCTGTAGCAGATACCTCCTATTTGACCACAAAGCAATAATGCGTTTTCTAGATCAAAGATACCATCAGCATTTAAGCAACTAGTTGTTGGTAAAAGTGAAATGTTCATGTACTCTCTCCTTTTTGGTTTGGGTTTTATTTCTATTACTTCTATTGTTAAAGAACTATCCTTACGGATATGGCATTATAGCTATATCTATAGGGGAGTTCAATCTTCAATACTTGTTTAGAGCTATATTCTTATATGAAATTTTAATGGTATGATATACAACTGAATTCTGTTTTGTTTGTATATGAAGTCAACGAACAACGTATTTTGGTATTTGTTTCTAGTATATTTTGTTGTTCATCTTATTTTGTTACCTCTTTGTTTTTTTTACAATTGTGAAATTATTGATTTAGAAAGATTTGGTGTAACAGAATATGCAAAAGAATACCTCTCAAGGTTATTTTCTACAACCTTAACTTTTATTGTATTGTTTCTTTTTTCTTTAAAGGGGAGATTCTATTTAAACAAGGATAAATCTTTTATTCTTTTCCTTTTAACTACAATATTATTCTTTGATACAATTGGCAATTTCTGGGGATGGTTTGATGTCGATGGTATATTGAAATACCTTTGGTATGATGATGTTGTTCATTTCTTCTCTCCGATATTAGTTTCGCTTAGTGGTGTTTGGTACCTGTATGTAATGAAAGGGAACGACAAATACTTAAGTATTATTACTGCAAGTGCTGTTTCTCTTACTTTAAGTTCTCTCTGGGAAGTATATGAATACTGGAGTGACAAAATATATGGCACAGAAATGCTTAAGGGTGGAATAGAGGATACAATGTCAGATATGACCTTTGGTTTTTTAGGCGTTTTCCTTTTTTTCTTTTTGTTCTATCTTTTTACAAAGAAGAAGTAGTCTTTTTGACTACTCTGCAGTCATGCTTGCTAAGATCCCATCTAAAATATCTAGATCTAAAGCAGAAGTACCTTCTGTAATCTTGTAATAATAGGAAGTGCCTTCATACTCACCAGAATCTAAGAAAGAGACCCCATTTAAAGTCATCAAACCTTTCTCACATTGAGGTTCAAAATACTCATTACCTTCTACAGTATCGTAGTAGAGATCTGTAGAGACTCTTCTCATTGACTTACCTAAGAACTCAAAATCAGAATAGTTTGTATCTGTGTAATCAACAGTATTAAATTCCATACCAACCTCCTGATTCATATCTGCCTGCTCCTCATTGTATTCTGTACTACTGTCATTAAACAAAGCTAACTGCCCACATCCTACGAAACCGATACCTGATACTGCACCAAACATCATAATCTCATCTTCTCCTTTAAATATCTTTATACCTGTTAATCCAGTATATGTCACACCATCTACGAGCATCTCTGTACCATCTCCATCTTCGTATTCTTCTATACTCCAACCTTCAGGGACTATTGCTGAAAGATATTCTCCTTCGAATACCTCCATGCTCTCTTCGCTATCTTCCCCTTGATCTTGACTCTCTTCATTACTCTGCTCCTCTGAAGAATCTTCTGTCTGTTTGAGATTCAAAACATTGTCTAGATTAATATATCCATTTCGATATGCTATATACGCAAGCAAAAGTATTGTTACAAGAGCAAGGAAAACATTCAAGACAACAATCCAAGCACTTGAACTTTTCTCTTCCACCTTTGTTTCTACTCTTTCCTCTGCCTTGTCCTCTTGTGGAGTGACTATTTTATTCTCTTCTTCCATAGCTAAATATGATTAAAATTAAATAGCTAATTATTTGACGAAGATTCATTTGCACAAGCCATCTCTGTACAAACTACCTCTCCATCATTACAAATACATTGATTACAACCATCTGAAGATTTAAAACTTTCTTTATCAGAATATGCCCAACCGTTATATTCGCAGACTGATTTTGTAGGAGACATATTTTCAGAGTAGACGATATAGCTAATTAATCCAATGACAATAGTGCCAAGTGTAATACTTAAACCTAAGAGGAAAGAACTATCTTCTTTTTTAGATTCTTCCATACAAAAAGTATATATTATTTAGGTGCTCTTTTATACCTTGAGCAAGATGGCTATATAGTAAGAGGCTGTGGCAGTAACAGTAGAGATAGCTGTCCCCCATATTATGTCGATAATTGTTACGGAAAGAGGCCAGTCTTTTAAGGTTGCTAGATTTGTTAAATCGTATGTAGAGTAGGTTAAGCAGCCAAACAGTGCTCCAAGTAATACTACTTTCAAAAGAGACTTACTTTCATATCCAGGTAAGACTGCAAATATAATTACTCCAAGAATGAAAAGAAGGTAGAAAATTAGAGCTGGAACTAAATTGGGATTATCTGCAAGAAGATGACTGATCTTCTGTGCGTAAAGATTTTTTGCAATGAAGTTTAGCCATACGAAGTCAATTGCTAAAAATATGGCAAATGTTAGAAGATAAAGGAAAAGATATTTCATTTTTTATAATTAAAAAATTAATATATTCCATTCTATCATTTTGTTTGTTAAGATTGTTGGGATTATGACAGAATTCTTTAAAACACATTACCGAAAAATTCTACTTGTTCTACTGATAGCTTTAGTTGTAGCTTCTAATTTCTTTTTTTACAGATTTGCATCTGATGCGATAGTAGTCTTTCTTATTATAGTAGCGATTATCTTTAAGAAAGAAAAAGAGTTTTTCAGGGAATGGAGTATCCCAATTCTTCTGTTTTATCTTTATGAGTATATTCGAGGGAGAGGTTATGTTATTGCGGAGTTTTTAGGAAGGCCATTGCTGAATGATTGGCTTGTTTCTTTGGAAAGGTCTATTTTTGATATTGGTGGTAATTTACCAACTGTATTTCTTCAATATAACTTATCGAATGCAGAGAGCGGAATTTTTACACCTAATTGGTATGATTATGTTTTGTTCTTTTTCTATTTTTCTTTCTTTTGGTTTTGGTTAGGTATTGGCTATATAATTTGGGCAAAGAGAAAGGAATTTTTTAATAGATATATTTATGGATTAATAGGATTTTCTTTAGTAAGTGCTTTGATATATATATTATTTCCATCTGCACCTCCTTGGTATGCAGCAAAGGTTGGTATACTTCCACCGCTAGAAAGGCTCATGCTTTCTTATGATTATTTTTCTACAAAGTATTTGTCTTTAGTTAATACTTATGAAAATAATGATTTTGCAGCATTCCCATCTTTACATGCTGGTTGGCCTATGTATGCAAGTTTGTTTGCAATAGGGGTCTTTGGTAAGAAGGCTTTACCATTGTTAATTGTTCCTTTGGTTATTGCTTTTGCCACTTGGTATGGGGCAGAGCACTATATAATCGATTCTATTTTTGGGTTTATACTAGCAGGGATCACATACCTAATCGTTTTCAGGAAGCCTCAAGTTCTCCTAAAAACCTCATCAAAATAATGACTATTGTGTATTTTCTAAGATTTTTAATCATATTATAGGGAGTAGGTAATAAACATTTGCTCATAGTTGAAATGAAAAGATTGCAAGAAGCAATATAGTTATTGGATTAGTGATGATTTTGGGGAACCTTGGGTGTATACGGAGAGGGAGGGATTCGAACCCTCGGTAGGCTTTAAAAGGCCTACGACTCGTTAGCAGTGAGTTCCTTTCGGCCACTCAGGCACCTCTCCAAATCGTCATTATTATACTTCATTATCCCGATCTATGCTAGAATATACTATGTACTTAGGTATACACGTATCATCATCAGGTGGTATTGAAAATTCAATAAAGAATGGAGATACGTACTCTGTTAACGCTATACAGGTAATGCCTACGGCCCCAATGAGGTGGGTCACGAAGTTAATTCCAAAGGAAGATATTACAAAATTTGTTGATGCATTAGAGAAATCAGAGGTGAAGAAAATCCTTTTACACGGGATATATTTAATAAACCTTGCAAGAAAAGACAAGCAACTTTTTCATCTAGGTAAGATGGGTTTGGTTGTATATTTGGATTTTGCAGAAAGAGTTGCAAAGGAAATACAAAAAAGAAATATAGATGCAGAAATTTTGGGTGTCTGTTTTCATCCTGGTTCCCAGAAAGAGCTTTCGTATGAGGATAGTTTGGAGAGGATATCGCACGGTATCCAATGGGTTTTGGATGAGGTGAAGGGAAACCAAAAGCTTTTGATAGAGACAACTGCAGGTACTGGAAGTAATTTAGGAAAGAGTTTTACGGAATTAAAACTAATGAGGGATGCTGTTAAAGAGAAAGAGAGAGTGGGGTATGTGCTTGATACTCAGCATACATTCTCTTCTGGGTATGACTGGGTAAACAATTTTGACGGAGTAGTAGAAGATATGGACAGGGAATTAGGTATTGAGAATGTAAAGAGCATTCATCTAAATGATTCTATGGTTGCTTGTGGATCGAACAAGGACAGGCATTCAAATCTTGGCGAAGGGAACATTGGAGAGGAGACAATTAGAAAAATGTTGAAATATCCAAAATTCAAAAACATCCCATTCATTCTTGAAACACCTGCTTTGAAGAAAAAAGAGAGTATCATGAAGGAGGTTGAGAAGTTGAAGGAACTAGCAAAATAATTTTTAAATATATTTAAGATGAAAGTAGCAGTCAAGAAAAAACTAGAAGCAGTGTTGAGCAAGCTCCCAGATAGTAAACTTTTGCTCTGCTTTACAGTTACAATTCTTTTGGGTGTTCTTTTGTATGTCATTATATTATTTTTCTAATCTAGAATTTTGTCACAGGTAAAACTAAATGAGAATCAAAAAACTGCAGTCGAGTTTACAGGTGGTGATCTCTTGATAATTGCAGGTGCAGGAACTGGGAAAACGGCTGTTCTTACACAAAGAATAGTGCATATTATCAAGAAGGAGCTTTCTAAGCCTTCTGAAGTGTTAGCTCTTACTTTTACAGAGAAAGCTGCGCAGGAGATGCAGGAAAGGATCGATTTGGAGATGGAGTATGGTTATGATTCTCCATGGATTTCTACATTTCACTCTTTTTGTGATCGAGTTCTTAGAGAAGATGGCTATAATATTGGTTTGGATGGTAGCTATTCATTAATGAGTACAGCTCAATCATATATTTTTCTTCGAAGGCATATATATGATCTTCCGTTAAAGACGCTAAGGCCGAAGGGTAGTCCAACTAAATTCTTAAATGATTTCCTGAAACATATCTCTAGATTACAGGATGAGGATGTTTCTCCGGAGGAGTATGTGAAGTATGCTGAGAGTTTGCCAAGGGAAGGTGTTGTAGAGAAAGAGGAGTATATTCGTGTTAATGAATTAGCTCAAACATATAAGAAATATACAGAATTGAAGATTAAAAATTCAAAGATAGATTTTGGTGATTTAATAATATTTACAATTAAACTCTTTAGAGAGAGACCAAACGTATTAGAGAAATACAGAAAGCAGTTTAAATATATTCTTGTAGATGAGTTTCAAGATACCAATTTTACACAGAATGTTTTGGTAAATCTTCTTGTTTTAGGACTGAATGTGGAAAGTGAAAAGCAAAGAGCATCACTTACTGTCGTGGGGGATGATGATCAAGCGATTTACAAATTTAGGGGTGCAGCTATTTCAAATATATTACAGTTTAAAGAAACATATCCCGAAGCTAAGGAGGTAGTTTTAACAGAAAATTACAGATCAAGGCAAGAGATATTGGATGCTGCATATACATTGATTAAGCATAATAATCCAAATAGGTTGGAAGAGACAGAGAAGATAGACAAGAGGCTTGTCGCAAAGGGTGTGTTCAAAGAGGATGAAGACTCTGTTAATTTGGTGGTTGCAAAGAACGAAGGAAGTGAGGCTGAAAGAGTTGGGGATGAGATATTAAAGTTAACAGGATATTCAGAATATATTAAAAAAGAGGGTGGTATTAGCCAAGTTTTTGATGAGAAAGGACAATCTTCTTTTACAGGAGATGGCAGTATTGAGAATAGGTATAGGTTTGCGGATATTGCAATATTAGTAAGAGCGAATTCCCACGCAGAAGTTTTTATCCAGGAATTGAGACATAAGGGAATTCCATATAAATTAGGTGGTTCTAGGGGTTTGTATTCTAGGAATGAGATACAGAATTTAATTGCATTTTTGAGGGTATTGGTAGATTACTCTGATGAGATATCTATGTACAGATTAGTATCCATGCCTTTGTGGGGATTGACACCTCGAGAATACCTTGAGCTGAATATGCTGGCAAGGGAGAACAAGATTACTATGTTTGAGCAATTGGAAAATCTTTGGGGTATCAAGTTGGGGGAAGATAGTCTAAAAGAAGATGATTTCAAAGAAATTGATAACAAGTTATTGGAAAGAATCCTTTCTGCAGAAGCTATTGCTGGCTTGAGTTCTTTGCTAATGATGTTGGATTCCTCTATAAAGAAGATTAAGGATAATAGGGACATAGTTTTAATTCTCTATGATTTTATTGTTGAAAGTGGTTATGAACAATTTTTTTTAGATAAAGAAGAAAGTGAGGGTGTTTTCGCTATCTCGAATATAAATAAATACTTTGAATTGGTAAAAACATATCAAAAAGACAATCCGGAATCCAATATCTATGAATATGTCGATTATCTTAACTACAGTATAGAAATAGGGGAGTCTCCATTGGTAGATAGTATGGATATGGATGAATTCGATGCTGTAAATATATTAACAGTGCATGGTTCAAAGGGTTTGGAATTTCCAGTAGTATTTCTAGTTAACCTTGTAGAACAGAGGTTTCCCTCGGTTGGCAGAGTAGACAGTATTCCAATACCAGAGGAATTAATAAAGGAAAGCATGCCTTTTGATATTTCGGAAAAAGAATTAAATCTCCAAGAAGAAAGAAGACTTTTCTATGTCGGAGCTACAAGGGCAAAGGAGAAACTCTTCCTTACAGCAGCTAATTACTACGGTGATGCTAAGAGAAAAAAGAAACCGAGTATTTTTCTTCATGAGATTTTAGATAGGGAAATAGAGGATGATTTCTCTGTATCGGATTTAGATAATATTAATAATGTTAGTATGAATTTGAAATATGTTGGTAAAGAAAACTACGAATCTATTCTTCCAAGAAGTGAGAATATCGATTTAACAAAGAAGTTTAGCTATTCCCAATTAAATGTATATGATGCTTGTCCAAGGAAATATGAATATTCATATGTTCTTAGAATCCCTCAGAAACCGAGCTCTGCAATGTCTTTTGGAACATCTATTCACAACACATTAAAAGATTTCTACTCTCTTGTTAAGCAATCAAGAGAGGGTTTGGAAGGAATAACAGAGATTCCTGATGTGGAAGATCTTCTTCTCCTGTATGAGAAGAATTGGGTTATGAGTGGGTATGAGAGTAAAAAGCAGGAGGAGTTAAGAAAGAAAGAAGGTAGATCCATTATGAAAAAATACTACGAGAAGCTTTTTAAGGAAGATGATATCCCCCTTAGACTTGAGGAGGGGTTCTCAGTTCATTTTGGCACTACAACTTTTAACGGGAAAATAGATAGGATAGATTTGGTTGGAGAGACAGATGGAGTACAGGAAGTGTGTATTGTTGATTACAAGAGTGGCAAGGAGAAGGATGCTTCTGATATAAAGAAAGATTTACAACTTCCTTTGTATGCTCTTTTTGCTGAAGAAAAACTTGGATTGAAAGTTGTTGGTGCTAAGTATATATTTGTAGAAGTACAGAAAGTAGTTGAGGTTGATGTCTCTCAAAAGAGAAGAGAGCTGGCCAAAGAAAAGCTTTTGGAGGTTGTTGATTGTGTTAAGGAAAAGAAATTCGAACCAACCCCAGGGTTCCATTGTCGTTACTGTGATTACAATTCGGTTTGTGAGTATGCAGAACTGTAGTTGATATAGTATAATTGGCGCTATGGATGTAATTAGTAAAATTAACAACTTTTTTGTAGAGAAAGCTTTCGCACAAGGTTTGGGTGATGGATTGTCAGAGGGCATAAATCAATTAGAGAGTGGGAGTATAACTACGAAGGAAGAATTAGTACAATCAATCGTAAAAGTTGCAGTACCTCTTAGCGTAATTTGTTTAATACTTTTGGTTGTATATGCGGGCTATTTGTTGATGTCTAGTCAGGGAAATCCAGACAAGATACAAGAAGGGAAGGAGATCATTACTAATGCTATTATTGGATTTTTAGTTGTACTTTTGTCTGTAGGGATACTATTATTAATTAGTAATACTTTAGGTTTAGGGATATACAGTTAAAATGATAAATAAAAACAGAATCACAAATCTACTACAAGTTTCAATAGGACAGTTTTCCCTTGTTAATATCTCGGGATGGTCTTCTCTGGAGGCTGTTGTAGACAGTAAAATAATAGTAGCTTTGAATTTCTTTGTTGGATTTTCTGCGTTAATTGCAGTAGCACTTTTGGTTGTTGCTGGATACAATTTCATTACCTCAATGGGTGAAGCGGATAAGGTAGAGGCAGCTCAGAAAGGAGCAACTGCTGCAATAATTGGGATGATTATTGTCCTTGTAGCAAGGGTTCTAGTTGAATTAATAATCAAGATTGTTGTTAGTCAGTCTGTTTAGTTAAGGAATATTGCATATTCAGGGTTCATTATATATAATTGGAAAGTTAATATAAAATTATTAAAAACAAATATGGATGCTAATTCTCTTTTAGGAAAAGTTACAGGTGGAGTACAAGGTACTTTGTTAGACTGGTTATCAGGAGTTATTAATATTGCAGTTGGTTTAGCAGCTTTGGTTTGTGTTGGTATATTAATCTATAGTGGATATATGTATATTACAGCTGCAGGAGATGAGAATAAGGTTTCCACAGCAACTAAATCATTAACTTATGCTATTGTTGGTCTGATAATCTGTTTCATTGCAGTTATCTTGGTTAGATTCGTTTTGTCAACAATCCTTGGACAAGGAGCATAAGGCATCGAAATTACAATGTTTGTAGATTTAAGCACTCTTAATAATTCGGGATATTCTGATCTTCTAGATTTCATCTCGGTTACTATGAACTTTGCTATATCTTTCTCTGTTGTTATTGCAGTAGTGTCAATTGTTCTTTCTGGTTTCAAATTTATTCTTTCTCTTGGTGATGACAAGAAGATAAAAGAGGCAACTAGGGCTTTGATGTATTCTCTCATCGGTTTGGTACTTGTTTTCATATCCCCAACAGTTATAGAATTCATAATTAAAGAAATTTTATCTACTAAATAATGAAATACTTAAGAAATATGATTTTTGCTTTCCTAAGTTTTTTCTTTGCAGTTCCTGTATATGCAGCTCCTGCGGTTTCTGTACCTGCCGGTGGTGATCCTCCTCAGTTATCTGGTTTAATAGGTATCTTCGATACTGTAGCAAAATATATTTTCCCAATTGCAGGTCTAATTTGTGTAATATTTGTAGTATATGGCGGGTATATGTGGATGATGTCTGCCGGTGATCCTGCTAGGGTTAAACAAGCACAAGGAACTTTAACATGGGCAATCATAGGGTTAGTTTTTCTTTTAATCGTATTTGTACTTCTACGTGCATTAGTAACTTTTGTAACTGCCTAAATATGAAAAATGGTAATTTCCAAGCAGAAAATTTTTTCAAGAGTCAGGGATATGCTCGTAATGGTCTAAAACTCATTTACAAGAATGAGAGGAATTTTAGAATAGATCTACTAGTTACTGTATTCGTAATCTGTGCTGGAGTGTTTTTTCAAATATCCCATTTTGAATGGATAGCAATTAGTCTTGTTGTTTCAATGGTTTTCATTTCCGAGGTTATGAATAGTGCAATTGAAGCACTCTGTGATACAGTCTCCCAAGACTTTAAAGTAAATATCAAATACGCAAAGGATGTAAGTGCTGGTGCTGTTTTAGTAAGTGCCCTTGTCTCCGTTATTACTGGTATAATAGTCTTCTTGCCATACATCATTGACTTTGTAACACACCTTTAGAAAAAAACATATCCTAGGAATGGTATAATGTTCTAATGCAAAAAGTGCCCCAAATTACACTTAAAATATTCGTGACTTTTCTCCTTGGAATATACTCCCTTTCTTTGTTAAATTACCCTGTATATTCAGATGAAGTAGAGGATTTGGAGAAACAGATAGCTGAGACGAACGAACAGATAGCTAAAAATAAGGGTGTTCTTTCTGAGATTGAGAAAAAAATTGCTGAAATTAGTGGTAGTAACTATTCTTTGAGTCAGAAGATAGGGTTAATTAATGATGAAGTAGAAAAATTGCAGGCTGATATTGACAATACCGATGCAGAAATCGAGGGAAAGTTGAAAGAAATAGAGGAGAAGCAAATTGAGTTGGCAAAGAGAAAGACACTTCTTGATGAGATATCTAGTGAATTGTATATGCAATCTAGATATCGTATGAGTAGTTTTTTCCTCTCGACATCTAGTTGGAATAGTATGATGGAGAATCTTTTTGTTAAGAAAAATACGATATCGATACTGAGGGATGAGATAGAAATGATAAACGGGGAGTTTAGTAATTTGACTGATGCGAAGGCTAATTTAGATAAACAGAAGGAGGAGTTAGATTCTAAGAAAAAGGATCTGGATAAATCGTATGAGCTTCTAGCTGCAGAGAAAGCGAAGTTACAAAAGGAGTTAAATGCACAAGTGGCGTCAAAGAAAAATGTGTCAACTCAAATAGGTAATTTAGCAAAAGAGATATCGACTTTGCAAAATTATCTTTTAGTTGCGAAGTCTGGTGGGACAATTGTTAATTCTGGTTCTGTACCACAGAGTACCTCTGATCCCGGTTCCTCTCAGCAGTATTTTCTGAGTAATGCGCCGAGTGGAAGTTTTGCGGTCTTTTCGTTTGGTGGATATACATACAGAAATGGGATGAGTCAGTGGGGGGCAAAGGCTAGAGCAGAGGCAGGTCAAACATATACTCAAATACTCGAAACTTACTATCCAAACACGGTAATTACAACTGGCCAGGTTCGAATAAATGGGGTTAAGGTCCCCATTATGACTAAAATTAATGTTGAAGGGTATGGGAAAATAGCGTTTGAAGAAGACTATTTGTTAGGAATTAAAGAAGTTCCAGAGAGTTGGCCGATAGAAGTTTTGAAAGCTCAGGCGATAGCTGCTAGAACATATGCAGTTAGGTATACAGGGAATGATAAAAACAAAAGCATATGTACGACTGAGTCTTGTCAGGTATTCAGTAAACCGGTAAAAACAGGTGCATGGAAACAAGCAGTTGAAGCCACTAGGGGAATGATTCTTACGGATACCAATAAAGTTGCTGTCTTAACTCAGTATGCAGCAGTGCATGGTGGTTGGATTAATGGACGAGGTTGGGATACTGTGGACGGCTCGGGGAGTGGTGATTGGATGGGTAGATCTTGGGAGAGTAGATCTGGAGTTTCTTGGTTTTATAAAAATTGGTTTAGAAAAGATTATGCAACCTCTGGGAGCGATTGTGGACATAAACCATGGTTAAATATGGAGGAAATGGCGGATCTAGTTAATGCTTACCTGTTATGGACAGATAAGGGGAAACCAGATAGTGATCCAAGGATTGTTTCTATAGATGTATCAAAATGTTGGGGACAAGCTGCGAATCCATACAGTATGGCTGAATTGAGGGATTCCATATCCAACCCAGTAAGAACAATTACAAATGTTGTGAGTAGCAATTCCAATGGAACCACAGGTACTTTAACATTTAACACTGTAGAGAGAGGTCTTGTTTCAATAAAGGGAGACGATTTCAAAAAGATTTACAATATGAGGGCACCATCGTATCTTAGGATCCCTCAATGGAATTTTGTTCATATAAACGTTGAGAAGAAATAGCTTGTTATAGCAGTCTAATTGTGATATCTTTTAACCATATGGCAAAAAAGGAAAATCCTAATCAAATACCTAAGAAATTTAGAAAACTAAATAAAAGTTTTCTAGATCATATCCAAATGGGAAATAATAGCTCCTTTATGTCTTTCCCTAGGGGATTAACCTTTCTTGGAAAGGAAAAAGAAGAAAATGTAATCCTCATTGTACGTTCTCATTGGATAATGTATGTACCACATTTGTTTCTAGCGCTACTTTCTCTAACATTACCCTTTCTTTTCAGATTGGTAATACCTGAACTTACAGAAAATCTCTCTCTCTTCATAGTATTCTTCATATTCTCAGGATTACTATTTTTAACAGTATTGGTATTTGCAATTGTAAAATGGTATTTCAATGTAAACATAATTACAGATCAAAGAGTCATAGATTTGGATTTTACCAGTGTACTTTCCCATACATCTTCGGAAGCTAGATTGGAAAGAATAGAGGATGTAACACATAAGCAGATAGGGTTAATTGGAAGTGTATTTGATGTTGGTACAGTATATATACAAACGGCAGGAGCGAAATCAGAGATAGAGTTTAACAATATACCAAGACCAAGAGAGGTGCAGGATATCTTGTATGATCTTTTGGAATCTAAACAGAAAGGAGAAATATAATGAATGATGCAAGTATGTTTTTAGACAAATTAAAAATACAGCAGGTTGGAGTTTTTTCAATCAACCTTTTAAATATTCTTAAAATCCCTCTCTTTCTTTTTTTGATAGGCAATCTTCTCTTTGGACTCCTTCTTTACCTTCGAGTAAGAATATTAATAGATACCTTCAGTTCGAATGAGAACAAAATGATCCAAACAATAGTACTAGGGTATCTTCTTTTGACAATAGTAGGGAGCTTACTGGCTGTCCTTTTTCTAATTCTTAGTTAAGAAAAATGATTACTGCTCAACAATATATATATAACTCTAAAAAAGAGAAGAGCTTTGTTACAAGCTTAAAGCATACCTCTTCTGTATCCAATGGTAAGAAAGTCTCAAAAGAGGGTGATGTATATATTCTTTTAAATATCTCTTCTGAAAAAGATTTTGTACCGAACAGGTTTAGTAGATTTGTATTAGACAGTATTCTGGATGGATACCTTTACTCTAACAGTAAGTCTGCGAATGAATCAGTCAAGGATGCTGTGAGCGAAGGAGTAAACAAGATCAAAGAGCTTATTAAGAACGACAAAGATCTCTCTTCTACCGGTATAGATGTTAGTTTTACAGTTTTAGTCTTTAAAAAAGAAGGCGCATACGTTGGTGTCTTTGGTGAAAATGAAGTCTTTCTTTTTAAGAAAGAGGAAATGATAGATATTGGGGAGATAATTGCAAAGAAAAAAGCTACAACTGTAGGGATTGTTTTGAAAGAAAGCGATATCTTGATTGTATCTACAAAGGAAAAGATGAAAGAAAATATGGTCAAAATATCTAGGTTAAAAAATGCGGAAGATGTTCTTAATTTCTTGAAAATATTGGGGGAAAGTTTAAGTCAGCCAAGTGGTTTTCTGTATTTTAGAACGAAAAAGGAAGAAGAAAAGAAAAGTATCGTCGAAGAGAAAGTGGAGGATATCTTACCAGTAGCTCCTGTTAAAAAGGATATATTTGGAGATAGTATTTCTGGAATAAAGAAGGTAAGTGGAAGTATTTCTAACAAAGTTCCTAAAATATCTCTAGTAGGAGTTTCGTTACCGAAAATTGTTCCTTTCTTTCAAAAAATTGGTGATTTTTTTGGAAAATTACTTAGATTTTTTCAAAAGAAGATAGCTTCTGTTTTTGAATATATCTTAAGTAGATTGAAGAACAAACGATGGTTTAAGAAAATAGGGTCTAAAATGTCTGAGATTAAAATCCCTGGGAGACCATCTAGAGAAGGAATGCGCATAGATGAGTATAAATTCAGAGATGTTAGAGGGAAAAGGTTTAAAATAATATTGGTAGCATTACTGGTAATAGTATTAATAGCTTTTGGGATTAACTTTACAATTAACAAAAAGAAGGAAAGAGAAACCTCTCGGTATGCAAATGAGAGATTTGTACAGATGGATGAATTTTTAAACAAAGTTGATAGTATTTGGAGATCAGATAGATCTAGTGCTGAGACATATCTTTTTAAAGTGGAAAAACTTCTAGGGGAGATTCCTTCTGAGCTTACAGAGGCAGACAAGAAAAAAGAAGATGAATTAGAAAAGAAATACCTTGCTCTGGCAGACATGCTTTACAGGAGAGTAGGGGTGTCAGAGGGACTTGGCAATATGTCTAAATACGTAGAAGCTAGATTGGCATTTGGTGAAGGATCTAGTCCTACAGATATTGATATATATATGGACAAATCAGGAAATGAGTATTTGGTTGTTTCAGACAAAGACAGAAATGCAGTACATAGAATCTCTTTGTATGACAAGAGTGTTAAGACATTGCCAGACGAGAACAAAGCATTAATAGACCCGGAATATATATCTGTAGGAGTTGGTGGAGTATATGTTTTTGATTCCAAGGTTGGGATGGTGAAAGCACCATTTGATGAAAGTAGTTGGTTTACAGATATTACACCTCTTTCTGGCCTTTCTACTGATGATTTGAAAGCAAAAGATATTGTAGAGATGATCGTGTTGACAGAGTCTGACAATGTATATTTACTCTCGAGAGACTTAAAAACTTTACTAAAATCAACACCTGCATACGGTGACAGATACGGTTTGTCATACCCATACCTTGAGAAAGAAGAATTCTCACAAGCAAATGATGTGTTTTCTGATTTAAGTGTATATATTACAACATCTTTAGATCCTAAATTAGTGAGATACAACTATAGCTATGTGGAGCAAAAACAAGCAGAAGCACCTCTTACTGTGGGAGGTTTTGATGGTAATTATGGTAATTTAACTAAGGGTTTTACAAGAGGGGATCTAAAGAAAGGATTATATATTTTTGATTCTGAAAACAGGAGGATATTCAAATTCGAGAAACCATTAGAGGGTGGAGGAGAAATTCTCCATCCAGACCAAATAGTTTTGCTTAACCAATATGCATACAGAGGTGATACTCAAGATATATGGGGTAATGTTAAAGATATTGTAGTAGATGAGAAAGAGGAAAATATGTATGTCCTTGATGGTTCTGTCATATGGAAGGTGTCATTGTAGTATAATTAGAGTATGAAAATTATTAATAAAAAGGCTTCCTTTAACTATGATATCTTAGAAAGATTTGAGGCTGGAATTATCCTTACTGGAGCGGAGGTTAAATCTGTTAAATCCGGGAGAGCAAATTTAGGAGATTCATACGTGAAGATAATTGGTGATGAATTGTATCTTGTTAATACTGATATACCTAAATACAAGTATTCTAGTCTAGAAGGATATGATTCTAAAAGATCTAGAAAATTACTTGTAAAGAGAGAGGAGTTAGTAAAGCTAGATAGCAAATTAAAACAAGGTAAATTGACATTGCTACCTATTTCCCTGTATGTTACAAGAGGAAAAGTAAAAGTAGAAGTAGGAGTTGGTAGGGGAAGAAAGGATTACGAAAAGAAAAACAGAGAGAAAGAAAGGACATTAGATAGGGAATTGTTGCATGAAAGCAGAAAATATGTGGTATAATATTATAGGTTATGGGAAATATGATAGATCAAAATACAACAGAATTTAAACCTGTTAACAATCTCGAGGTAAGAAAGATTGTTTCGAATTCTGAGATTCCACAGTCTGTTAATACCGATCCTTTATCTGAAGAATCTATTATTCCTGTACCTTCTGTTGAGTCTAAATCCCACAATAGGGAACCTCAGGAAAAGAAAACTGCAACAATAACTCCTAATACTCCAGTAATAAGTGTTGGATATCCAATCTCTCAAAATAATACAGAACCTTCATCGATTGTACTTGCCAAAGCTAGTGGAGAAATGCTTCCTACAGCTGTATAACCGTTTTTGATATAACTATTCCTCTGTGATATCCTTTATACATAATATATACTGTCCTGTATATGGATTTAGAGGGATTTACATACGCACAAAACATTGGTCCATCTCCTGTTAAAGAACCTGATATCGAAATAGGTTCAGATGTTGTATATCCAGACGATTCATATACATCTTTGTATGGCAAAGAAAGCATTGATATCCCCTGGGGACTGATTGTTTTTTTACTTGGAATAATACTACTAGGTGGACTTTCTTTCTTGTACATAAAGAAAAAATTAAGGAGGAAAGATAGGAACGAAAAAGCTTCAGATGGGATATTAATGGAAGTTAGAGTACCAAGAAACAATGAAGTAGAAATAGGGGTAGCAGAGAAAATGTTTGCCAATCTCTATGGAATAGGTGGAAAGGCGGAGGGTTTCGCAGAGAAATTCAGTGTAAATAATTGTGTTAGCTTTGAAATGATCGGATTGCCTGGTGAAATTCGTTTCTATGTTCACTGCCCAAGAAAACTAGCAGATCTTGTTGAAAAACAAATACTTGGTTCCTACCAAGAGGCTGATGTTTCTGTGGTTGGTGAATACAACATATTTGCTCCAGGAAGTGAGATAGCATGTGCAAAATTAGGATTAGATGAAGATCCATACTGCCCATTAAGAGTAGCTGAAGATTTTACAGGAGATCCCATGGCGAATGTCTTAAGTACACTTAGTAAAATGTCTGAGAACGAAGGGGCAGTAGTACAACTAATTGTTGCTCCAACCGATCAATCGTGGCAAAAGAATGGTGCTAAGTTTGTTCAAAAAGTTGAAAACAACAACTCTGATCCTGAAAAGAAAAAGATAAATATATCACAAGAAAAAATTCAAGGAATTAGTAAGAAAATATCTAAAACAGGTCTAATGGCGGAGATCCGAATAATCACTAGTGCTCCAGACCAAGCAATAGCTAAAATGCATTTAGAGAACATTATTGGTGCTTTTGATCAGTACGGAAATCCAGGTATTAACAGGTTGAAGAAAAGAAAATTAGAGAAAAAAGAGGAGAAAAGCTTCCTTTACGATGTAATATACAGAAGAACACCTGAAGATGAGAAAACGATTCTTAATCTTGAAGAGTTGGCTTCTATTTTCCATTTCCCAAACAAAAACATTTCTACACCAAATATACGATGGTTGCTAGCAAGAGAATTAATAGCTAGCAATGAAATAAGTTCAGACATTAAATCTAAAGATACTATATGGATAGGGAACAATCATTTCAGAGGGAAAAAGAAAATCATATGCTTTGAAAGAGATGATCGTAGAAGACATTCTTACATACTTGGTCAAACAGGTACCGGTAAATCATGGCTTATGGCAAGAATGATACTTCAAGACATATACAATGGTGATGGATGCTGCTTCATAGATCCTCATGGCCAGACAGCAGAAATGATACTTGAAAGAATCCCTCCTGAAAGAGCTGAGGATGTAATATATTTTGATGCAGGAGATTTTGATAGACCATTTGGATTGAACATAATGGAATATTACAATGAACAACACAAACACCAAGTTGTAAACAGCTTCCTTGCTCTTTTGATACGACTTTTTGATCCTAATAACCAAGGCTACGCAGGACCTGCCTTCCAACAAGCAGTAAGAAACTCCATGCTAACAGCAATGTCTAAAAAAGACTCTACATTGATAGAGGTTGTTAGAATACTCCAAGATGAAGATTGGGTTATGAGCCACTGGCTACCCCTCATACAAGATGATCTAGTCCGAAGATATTGGACAGACCAGGTTGCTAAAACGGACAAAAAAACAAAATCTGAATCTCTCACATACTTTATATCTAAATTTGACAAATTTACTACGAACCTTGCGATAAGGAATATAATAGGTCAATCTAAATCATCCTTTGATTTTAGAGAAATAATGGACAACGGAAAGATCTTAATCGTAAACCTCTCTAAGGGTAAAATAGGGGATGAAAATATGTCTTTCCTTGGGTTGCTCTTAGTACAGAAAATGCTTGCAGCAGCACTAAGTAGGGAGAATATAGCGGAAGACCAAAGAAGAGATTTCTTCTTCTATGCTGATGAATTCCAGAATTTCACAACAGAAGAATTTAACTCAATCCTCTCCGAAGCTAGAAAATACAGACTTAACTTAACACTTGCACACCAATACATCGGGCAGCTACCTGAAGATATAAAAAATGCAGTATTTGGAAATGTAGGATCACTTTTCATAGCAAGATGTAGTGCCGAAGACGCTAAGTTCTTAGAAACACAATTTGAATCTTACATAACTGCTATGGATATGGTTAATCAAGGAGTAGGTCATTACTATGTCAAACTTTTAAACAAAGGATCATATCCTTCTCCATTTACTCTTGATACTCTTTTTGGCTCCAAATACCCAGAATCAGGATTTGACCTACCAGTTAACAAAGAAGTTGCTAACATAATCAAAGAATTATCTAGAAGAAAGTATGGAAGAGATTTAGAAGTTGTGAACCAAGATATCAAGATCAGGTCTCAATTAGATGTAAAAGAGGAAAAGCCCGCAGAACCACAAGGCTTTCCAACCTTCGGCATGTAACAAGCCCTTCTAATATGGCGAAACATTTGGTAAAATCATCCTTATCGGGAGTATAGCTCAGTCGGTTAGAGCGCGGTTCTTATAAAGCCGTGGTCGATGGTTCGAATCCATCTACTCCCATATTCCAATAGGTTTAGGTTAGTAAATTCTTCCCTTCTGACAAGGACTATACTGCTTTTTACTGTTGAAAATGATTTACTACAGGTAAGTTAAAGATCTTTTAAGTTTTTCTCTTCTTCTGCCTGTATTTTGACAAGATTCAAGTATTTCTCTGTTGTAGAAAGTCTCTTGTGTCCAACAAGTTTTGATACTGTAACGAGACTGACACCATTTGATAGGTGATGAGCTATAAAAGTATTCCTCAGATCGTTAACCTTCGCATTTTTTATTCCTGCTTTCTCAAAAGCCTTATCAATAGCTGTTCTAATGTTTCTCACGAGTAATGGTCTCCCATTCTTTGTTACAAAGATTGTATCTTCCTCTGTCTCTGGTCTTATTGTTATATATTCATCAAGTGCTTTCTTCGCTGACTTATTCAAAGGAACTTTTCTAGATGGGTGACTACCATATGCTTTGATATACAAAAAATCGATCTTGTTATCTTTTGATTTCCTAATATCATCGGTTGTTAACCCTGCTAACTCTCCAATCCTGATGCCAGTTTGTAAAAGGATTTCCACGATAGAGTAGAGTCGGATGTCAACCCTGCTTACATCTCTTAATGCTCGATATTCCATCTCGGTTAGGACTCTAGGAGGTTTTGTTTCAAACCTAGGATGTGCCAATTTCTCTGCAACATTATCATTTATATATCTATTCTCAAGTAAATATCTAAAGAAAGTTCTTGTACTATTTATCTTCCTTGAAATGCTCTTTGGTGTGTAGTTGTTGTCCTGTAAGCTTTGTTTATATCTTTCCAAGTCGTCAGATTCAACTTTCATGAGTGAGCTAATTCCGTCTCTGGAGAAAAAATTTAAAAGTTGTTCAATATCTTTAGCATATGCAATTATTGTTGCTTCCGAACGGCTCTTTGACTTAAGGTCATTTACAAAAAATGTACTTTTCTCTTTAAATTCTGGATTATTTATTTCACTCACTTTGTTTTGCGTTATTAATTTATCGCAGTTTTCTAATATAGAAAAATTATATCACCTCCCACCCACAAGGGCAATAATAAATGTATATAGGTTGTTTAAGCGATGGAAGATATAATGTATACATAATATATGGATAGGGTGATTTTTAACGACAGAATAGAAGAAAATTCAACTCAAAAAGTAGATTTTGAGGTAGGTTCTCTTTTGAATAATCTACCTGCAAAGATACTTTTTGTTGTAATTGCTAGTTTCCTTTTCTACAATGTATTTCATTCTGTAAAAATAACTGTACAGAAATTAGATATT
>CAZLAH010000005.1:46754-48876 GCA_964557565.1 uncultured Candidatus Saccharibacteria bacterium | reverse complement strand
CGCGCGGGACTTAAAATCCCGTTCTAGAAATAGAGTGAGGGTTCGATTCCCTCTCTCGGCATATTATTGATAAAACTTCACATTTAATAACATAAAAAAAAGCAAGAGGTCGGACTTGCACCGCAGGTATGCTCAACCGCCACATCCTGTTCAAACAGGGTAGGGACTCGCATAGAGAGCTTCTACCAACTCTCAACCCTCTTGCACATTTTTAGAAGGGATAACCTGTATGAAAACCTGGTTATCCCTTCAAGGGTGTGGTGTTTATAATGTTTTGTTAGTGATTCGGATCATGCCTATCGTCATCACCCTTAGGGACATCTTGATTTGTAACATGTGCATGACTAATGGAAAAACCACCTGAATTGTCAGGTTTAATATCGTAGCTTACCCTACGATCACCTTCCCAAAAGGTCTCATGCGAGGATCCATCTTTGCCTTCCTGTGAAGATCTTCCTTTCGGATCGGACATTTAAATCCTCCTTTTTCTATAAAAGAACCACACCCAAAGATTTACATCAAAGATTTTATCACAAAAAAAGAAGAATTACAAAGGAAACACTCTAAAACAAAACCTTTCCGCAACCAGCCTATTCAGCATCATCAAACTTGTCAGGATCCTCATTACCACACTTAGGACAAACCTTTAAAGCTGTAGCACCCTCATACACATAACCACAAACTAAACATTTCCATCTTAACCACTTAATATCCAAATCTTCTGGTACTGACTGAGAATCAAAACTTTGAATATCTTTCGCAACCTGTCCAGGATCTAGAGTAGAATCAGTATTAGAGCTATTTGGATTCACATTACCATTCAATGTGTCCTCCATAAATATATCTAAAAAAAATTAAATCTACACATAATTTAATTGTACTAAAATCAATATCAGTAGTCCAGCTAAACAACAACTTCCTATATCAAGCCCCATATAGTATATTAATATTCATCATATGCCTAAAATACCTCAACCCCAAAAAAGAAAAACTAACAACATACAAAAACCTGACAAATTTGTCCTTTTCTTCTCAATATTCATGGCTATCTTTGGAGCAATAATGATATTCGATGCAAGCGTATTTAAAGCAAACTCCCTCTTTAATGACCAATTCTACTTCCTTAAATTCCAACTAATCTGGATCGTAATCGGAACAGTACCCGCTTTCATAATTTACCATTGGGATTACAAAAAGATCCTAAAACTCTCACTCCCTTTTCTAATTATCATAATAGTACTCCTTGCGCTAGTTCTCTTCCTTGGAGAAGAGATCAACGGATCTAAAAGATGGTTCTCACTTGGACCAATTCCACCAATACAACCAGCGGAATTTGCCAAACTAGCACTAATTCTGTACCTCTCAAGTTGGCTAGCAAAACAAGAATACAAATATACTAATCTTTCTACAGCATTCAAAGAAGGATTCGGAAAAAACCTACTAGGGTTCCTCGTTATACTTGGTATCGTTGCATTACTAATCCTTTTAGAACCAGACCTTGGAACAACAATGATCATCTGCATCACCTCATTTGCAATGTTTTTAATGGCAGGAGAAGACAAAACCCATACATTCGGATCCATTGCGATAGTATTACTTTTTTTGCCAATAGCAGTTCTTGCTGGAATACTTGAGCCATACAGATTCGAGAGAATAAAGACATTCTTAAATCTCATTCTGACTGGAGAAGTTGCAGATCCCAAAGGATCAGGATACCAAATGCAACAAATATTGATAGGGATAGGATCTGGAGGACTCTTCGGAAAAGGATTTGGCCAATCAAGACAAAGATTCGGATATCTAGTTGAAAACACTGCATTCACTGATTCCATATATGCTGTAATACTTGAAGAACTAGGATTAATTGGTGGAACAATAATCATACTTGCATGGATCCTTTTCCTTTGGAGAGGATTTAGAATCGCATTAAATGCACCTGATAAACAAGGGAAATTACTAGCAGCAGGAATTACTGTTTGGCTTGTAACACAAGCACTCTTAAATATGGCCGCAAACGTAGGATTAATACCTCTTACGGGAATACCTGCACCATTCTTAACATATGGAGGATCTAATACACTTGTCACACTAATTGGAATTGGTATACTACTAAATATAAGTA
>CAZLAH010000005.1:21672-46744 GCA_964557565.1 uncultured Candidatus Saccharibacteria bacterium | reverse complement strand
ATATTCGAATCATAACAATGCAGAATAGAAACAAGTTACCGAAAAGAGTCATAATAACTGGAGGAGGTTCAGGAGGACACATATCAACCGCCCAAGCCTTAATTTCAGCCTTAAAAGAAAAATACGACATTAACAATGAAAACTTCCTCTACGTAGGAGGAGATCTTGGAATGGTAGGAGAACAAACAGGAAATTCTTTAGAAATGAAAATATTTGAAAAAGAAAACTTTAACAAGAAATATATTAGAGCAGGAAAATTACAAAGATCACTTGAGATAGAAAGCATTAAGCTTTTCTTTAGAACATTCTTAGGAATACTTGATTCTTACAGAATATTAAAAGAGTTTAGACCAGAGATACTAATCTCTACAGGGGGATTTGTTTCTGTACCTGTTTCCATGATGGCTAAATTCTTTAACACAAAAATATATTTACACGAACAAACCGCAGCTACAGGATTAGCAAACAAAATAGTTAGTAAAGTAGCAGAAAAGATATTTGTTACATTCCCTTCTTCAGAAAAATATTTCCCAAAAGAAAAAGTGATACACACAGGCAATCTTGTTAGAAAAGATATTTTTAGAACAGATGGGAAAGGGAAACTAGTAGAAAAATTAAAATCTATGATAGCGAAACAAGAAAAATATCCAATCATATACATATCTGGAGGAAGTCTTGGATCTCACTTAATAAATTCTACAGTAAAGGAGTCTATGAATATGCTTGCTGATAATTTCCAAGTAATAATACAAACAGGGGATAACAAATCACTTCATGACTATGAAGACCTCCAACTAGAACAAAAGAAGTTAGACAAAAGAATACAATCAAATATACACATAGTTAAATATATAAATAATGAAGAAATAGGATTCCTCTTTAAAAATATTGACCTTTTTGTAGGTAGAGCAGGTGCAAATACTGTATATGAAATTGGACTACTACAAATTCCTTCCATCTTTATTCCAATACCATGGGTAACTCATGACGAGCAAAGAAAGAATGCTCAAATACTTCAGGACTTAGGACTAGCTATGATAATAGAAGAGGGCGAACTAATAGGGGATACCCTCGTACACAAGGTAAATTCATTCTTAAAAAAGGAGAAGATTGTTAACAAAGAAGATTTGACGCGTATTTTCACAAAAGATGCTACAGAAAGAATCTTAAATTATCTATCTCTCTAAAAGGGAATCATCTAACTAATTGCCCCTAGCTTTTTTAGGAAATCTGGTACTTGATACAATCCAATTGAATTACTTCCTTTAAGAAGAACTGCTATTTTTTCACCTTGCAATGTAGATATTCTTTCATTCAACAATGCAGCAATTTCATCTGCAGAATTAACTGATTCTCCTAAACCAAAACTCTCAACCATCTCACCTACAAAATAGACTTCGTCAAAATTATACATCTTAACCAAGTCTCCTAATTCCATATGTTTTTTTTCAGATACATTGCCCAATTCTTTCATATCACCCAAAACAACAATCGTATGATAATCATCTTTTCCTCCATAAATATTTCCAAATGTTGTTACTGACATACTCATAGAGATAGGATTTGCATTATATGCATCATTGATAATTACAAGATTATCTCCATATTCCAATTTCTCGAACCTACCATTACCTCCTTCATACTCTTCAACATACTTAACACAATCCTCTATCCCAACCTGCAACAAATTAGCTGCGATTATTGCAGCCATAGCATTGTAAGCATATCCTTCTCCAAATATCTTCAAATTAACAGGGATCGTATTATCATAGTAACTAAAAGAGAAATGAGTACCATTATCATCCACAACTACATCTGAAATTACAAAATCTGCCTCCACATTCTTCCCAAACGTTATTATCTCAGAGTCTTTCTTGTAATTACTCTTAATACTGTACAATCTCTCATCATCTATATTTAGAATCAATGGTTTACCAGTCCTTTCCATATAATCCGCCAAATCTTTCTTCTCCTTAAAAACTCCCTCTATACCACCAACATTCTCAGCATGAACATGACCAATATTTAAAAGGATACCAATATCAGGATCTACAGAATTTACATGCCATGCAATCTCTCCTGGCCTATCCATAGCACATTCCAAAGCAATAGCTTTCTGATCTGTATACTTACTTAAGAGAACAGCATTTCCCCATACGGTATTAGAACGATCATCGCTCAAAACACTCATTTTCTCTTGTAATATTTTTACAATCATCCTCTTTGTTGTAGTTTTACCAGTACTTCCTGTTACAGCAATAATTGGTGCCTTAATTGGGGAAATAGCATAATTCAGGATTTTCTCCAAGCCTTCCTCAACAGAATCAACAAATATCAATGGCTTCGTCATAGCTTCTAAACCTTCTATCTCTCGTGAGCCTTCACACAAAGCTACAGAGGCACCATTTAACAAAGCTTCCTTAATATAATCATGCCCATCAAATTTCTCTCCAACTATTGGAACAAAAAGGTCATTCTCAGAGATATTTCTTGAATCATGATTAAATGCTGTAAAAAAAACATTTTCATCATAGTTTCTAATTTCTAGCTCTGGATAGTGTTCTTTTATTTCTTTCAAATATACTTTCATTGTTATCAAAACAAAACTTATTTATTCCAATATATTAGGTATTTCAAAAAATTTCAATAATATTGTCTATCGGACTTGAAGAAATCTCTTACTCTTTTTTAGAGAAATTAGCCTCAAAAAGCAAAAACAATATCCTAGAGTCACATATTTGAGCCTGTAGTTATTTATTCTTGACTATCTACATCCACAATGTTAAATTAGTGGCAAGAAGTGGCGAATAGTGGTGAAGTTTTTGAAAAGGTGATATATTTAGAACATGATAATTGGAGAATACAAAAGCAAAGTTGGAGAAAAGAAAAGAGTGTCACTTCCGAAAAAGTTTAGGGAAGAAATAGGGGAAGACCTAATTCTAACCCGAGGCTATGAGAATGCTCTTGTACTTGTAAACAAGAAAATGTGGGAGAAAGTAGCACAAGAAGTAATGAATGGCTCCTTTACAAACAAAGATATTAGAGATACAAGTAGATTCTTAGTTGGAGGTGCAAAAGAGATAGATTTAGACTCTCAAGGTCGCTTCATAATCCCTCAGTCACTTTTTGATCATGCTAAACTCAAAACCAATATACTCTTCATCGGGTTGGTAAATTGGGTAGAGATATGGGATGAAGAACAATGGCTTGAAAGAGTAGAGTATCTACAGAAGAATGGAGATGAAATAGCACAAGAGATAAGTAAAATGAGTGAAAGAAGTAATGGATAAAATACATGTACCTGTTCTCCTGAAAGAGACAATCGATTCATTACATATCAAACCTGATGGTTTCTATGTAGATTGTACACTAGGAGATGGTGGACACAGTATGGAGATACTTAAGAAGCTCTCAACCAAAGGATTACTACTAAGTATTGATAGAGATCAAAATGCTATTGATTTTGTAAAAGAATATTACAAAGAAGCATCTAATAGTTCCAATTGGAAACTAGTCAGATCAAACTTCAAGGATCTAGAATCTCATGTTAAAGACACCTGTAGACAACCAGATGGAATAATCATGGACTTAGGACTTTCTTCAAGACAACTAGAAGACTCTAAGAACAGAGGATTCAGCTACCTAGAAGAGAACGAACCTTTAGATATGAGAATGGATACCAATCTAGGTGTAACAGCAAAAGATCTACTAAACGCATTCTCAGAGAAAGAACTCTACTACATATTTAGAAACTATGGAGAAGAGAAATACTCCTACAAGATTGCAAAAACTATCAAACGAAATATCGCTAATATCAATACTGTTGGAGATCTTACAAGGCTTATCTACAAGGTAATGCCGGCAGTCAGTTTTAACAAGAACCCTTCACGCAGGGTCTTTCAGGCCCTGCGGATAGTGGTAAACGATGAACTGAACAGCCTGCAAGAAGGATTAGATAATTCTTTTAAGATCTTAAAAAAGGATGGAATACTTTCAGTAATATCATTCCATTCTTTAGAAGATCGAATAGTTAAAAACTTTTTTTTAGACAAATCGAGAAGCGGAGAAGGGGAGTTGCTTTCGGAAAATCATGTTGCCCCAACCGATGAAGAAAGAAGGCAAAACCCCAGATCCGCTTCTGCCAAGTTAAGATCAATAAAAAAAACAAGATGAGACAATACACGAGCCAGACAAACAATATACCAGCTACAATATTTCTTTTTTCTGTACTAGTATTCATACTTTCGCAACTAGTCATAAACTCAGTATTAACACCTCTTGGTATTGAGTTACAAAATCTTAACAAAGAGAAAAACTACTTAGTAGAGGAGAATAGAGGTATGGAAGAACAAATAGCAAAAACAAATTCCATAACTGTAATTCAAAAACTTGCAGACAAATCACTAAACATAACATCCTCCAGCAAAAGGACTGTAATATACATTGAGAATCCAACTATCATTGCCGATAATCAGTAATGACAAGTCTTAATCATCTCCATACGAGAGGAAAAAGGAAGAGCAAGAAAAGTACTTCTGGAAAGCAGAAAAACTCCAATATCGTAATCATAGGATTAAGTATTACATTACTTGGTCTACTAGTAGTAATACAAGCATTTAGGTGGCAAGTTCTGTATGCAGACAAATTTACAAGTATGTCACAGGAACAATACTCTACGAATGTCTCACAGAAAGCACCAAGAGGAACAATCCTAGCAAGTGACAATACAATACTCGCTGTTGATCAGCCATCATGGAACATATATGCGACTTTAAGTAATGATGAAGAGGAAAGAAAACTTTTCTTTGAGAATAAAGATACATTTGTAGCTGAAGTATCAGGAATATTGAATATAGAGAAGAGCGAAGTAGAATACAAACTAACAGACACCTTTGTATATGCCCCTCTCAAGAAAGGCGTATCAACTGAGAAGAAAAAAGCCTTAGAGAAAGCCGAGATATTTGGGAAGGGGACTGCGGGCTTTGGGTTGTATTTTGAAAGTGAAGAAAAAAGAATATATCCAAATGGCACATTAGCTTCTCATTTACTAGGATTCTTAGGACAAGATGAGAATGGAGACGTTGTCGGACAGTACGGGATCCAGGGGTACTACTTTGGAGACATAACTGGAAAAGAAGGATACTCGTACGAAGAGAAGGATTCTTCTGGGAATGTCATATTAACAGCTGAATATCAACCAATACTTCCAAGAGAAGGAAAGGATTTCAAATTAACAATTGTTCCCAATATTCAAAGCAAAGTAGAAAAAGTTCTCGAAGAAGGCGTTAAACACAGTAGAGCAAAAAGTGGTAGTGCAATAATAATGGATCCACATACTGGAGCTATCTTAGCAATGGCCAACTATCCATCATACGATCCAAATGAATACTGGAGGACATCAGAACCTTGGATTTTAAAAAACAGATCAATCTCCGATGTATATGAATACGGATCTGTGCAAAAGCCAATCACTCTTGGTATCGCACTAGAAACAGGAGCCATAGACAAAGATTTTACCTGTAATGACAAAACGGGATTCATAGATTTGTATGAGAAGACAGGATACGCTGATTTGAAAGGTCAAAAAGTATATACATGGAATAGACAAGCAAGTGGAACATTGGATATTGCTGGGATCTTCGCGAAATCAAACAATCCATGCACTGCAACTGTAGCATTAAAAGTAGACTCTCAGGAATACTACTCCATGCTTAAAGAGTTTGGAATAGGAGAATTCATTGGGATAGGACTACAAGAAGAAAGTAATAGCTATATGAAATCATTCAATGATACTACTAAACTGGACATCATAATGTACTCTTTCGGTCAAGGTATTGTAGCAACTCCGCTACAAGTACTCTCGGCCTTAAGCACATTTGCAAACGATGGAGTCAGAATGAGACCATATATCATATCCGAGATAAAAGACGAGAAAGAAACGATAGCAATTAAACCTCAAGTGCTCTCCGAGCCCGTATCAAAAGAGACCGCTACAATCGTCAAGAATGCGCTTAAGAAAGCAGTAGACAAAGGGTCTCTCGGTGTATTCGCAGACGATTTAGAAGGATATGAGATAGGAGCAAAAACAGGAACAGCACAAATAGCAAAACTCAACGAACTTGGATACAAAGAAGACTATACAAACGATACAGTTGTTGGTTTTGCACCCGTGGATGATCCTAAGATAATTATGTTGGTAAAGCTTGAAGAACCACAAATTGGTAAATATGCAACATTAACAGCATCACCAATTTGGCAAGACATATTTTTAGCAATAGCAGATGATCTAGAAATAAAGAGAGATAATTGAGATAATAAAATAATTAATTATACAAACTTATATATGTCAGATATATTAAAAAATAGCATAGAACTTCTTTTTGTCTCTATTTTAGTTTCAGCTATATTTGCTCCCATTATGATTAACTTGCTCTACAAGTTCAATCAAGTAAGTGGTATTAAGAAAAACAAGATAGGAGGAGGAGATGGAGATAACTCTCTCTTCATGAAGATAATGAGATCTACAGCTACAAATGGAACTCCAAACATGGGAGGGATACTCATTTGGATAGTAGTACCAATTTTAACAGCAATTTTTGTACCTCTTACACCACTTGTAAAGGTTTTTCTTTTTGGATTTATACTTTTTGGATTATGGGGATTCATAGATGTTGTAGTTTTTACAAATGGTTTCAAAAACAATGAAAAGATGAAAGCTTTTCAAGAGACATTCGAATGGAGATTAGCAAAACTTTCATTCTCAATTTTGTTGAATATCGGAGTTATGTTCCTACTTTACAAAACTGGTGCATTTACGTCTATTTCGTTTTTTGAACTTTTCGCAATAAATGTAACACCTGTCATATTGGTACTTCTTGGAATAGTTGGACAATTTGCAATATATTCCGCAGAATTAACTGATGGTGCAGATGGTTTGATGATTGGGATATTCAGTATAATCAATATTTCCATGATGATACTTCTGTTCATACAAGAACAGTATGTATTTCTACCAATACTTGGGATAATACTAGGGACACAAATAATTGATCTGTACTTCAACATACCACCTGCAAGGTTTTGGAATGGAGGACCAGGAGCTATGCCTTTGGGATACGCAATGTTCTTCATAGCTATTGTTACTGACAATATCCCTGCATATATATTCATGTCTTCCATCACATGGATCATCATGGCTTCAAGTGCTATTCAGATCTTTAGTATGAAATTCTTCAAGAAGAGAGTATTCAAAATCGCACCTGTACATCATCATCTACAAGCTAATGGATGGCCACAGTACAAAGTAGTAATGAGGTTTTGGCTATTCACAATATTGGGATGTGTCGTAGGTCTGTATGTTGGACTAGTATAGCTACTTACAAATAACTGAGCCCATATCACAAGAACACACCTTGTTCTCGGATACATGTTTAAAAGAATCACCACTTGCATATAGCTTACTACCGTAGTAGCAAGCATTTAAATCAAATAGCTGTCCCTTTTCATTCTGATACAATACTGAGAAACCCTCTTGAAAATCAAAATCCGATCTATGTATTACAAAAGTATTTGATATTACACATGGTCTTGTATATAGAGCTGTATCCCTGTTTGTCATTGTAGTAAG
Organism: uncultured Candidatus Saccharibacteria bacterium; assembly: GCA_964557565.1. Taxonomy (GTDB): domain Bacteria; phylum Patescibacteriota; class Dojkabacteria; order SC72; family SC72; genus UBA5232. The sequence continues at coordinate 39,117 of CAZLAH010000005.1, read as the reverse complement.
AATCAACGAGTTATCTCTAAATTCATAGAAGCCTACCTGAGAAGGTGCTAAATCATTCTCACCACAAAGAGATTCTCTTTCCAAGAATACCTCCAAAGACTCATCGTCATGATTGACATCGTTTGAAATAATTCTAGTATAGTCAGGTTCAGAAACTTCTAAGTAGTTCAGATACAAATATGAGAAAGAAAGGTTCTCCGTAGAGAAAGTTGCATATGAGATTGAAAAATCATCCTCGTTCTCACATTGAATCTTGTCTGATCCTGTACAATAACAATCGTCATTCGCTTTGTAATTTTTCACTAGATCTCCCTTCTTGTAAACTATTCCACCATATGTACACCTATTTAAAGAAGATCTTTCCTCTATGGTTAAACAGAACACTAAAAATGAAGATATTACTAGCAACCCCGTAATTATTAATAACCAGTTCCTTTGAACTACTTTTCCCATAACAAAAGTATTCTACCACAGAATGTACGTAAGTGGTAAAATCGATCTATGCACGATTCACATATACATTTAGCATTAGATCCGCTCAAATCAAATTTAGATGAGATTCTAACTAATTTTGTAAAAGACAATGGTAAATATATATTAACTCAAGGAACGGATATTGTAGATTTTCAAGACACCATACAAATATCTGAGAAATATCCAAAGATTGTACAATTTGCTCTCGGTTTACACCCATCATATTTCGAAGAAAATACAGTAGAAAAAGGAATTTACAAAGGAATCTTTGAAAAAGGGAATAGGGATATACAAAAGCTTGAGAAGATAATATTTGAGAACAAAGAGAAGATATCTGCAATTGGAGAAACAGGTCTTGATTACTACCAAATATCTCTTAACAAAGAAATTTCAAAAGATATCGTAGAACAGATTAAAGAGGTACAAAAAAATTCATTTAGAAGACAGGTACAAATAGCCCTAGAATTAGATCTTCCATTAAGTATTCATGCTCGAGATGTACAAGGCAGTACACTCTGTGTAAAAGATACTTTACGTATCCTTGCAGAAGAGGGTAAAGGCTTACTTAAAGGATGTTTCCACAGCTATACAGGTGAGGAAGAGTTAGTAGAGGATATCTTGGATTTAGGTTTTTGTATTGGTTTTAATGGAATAATCACATACAAAAGTGGTGAAGATATCAGAGAGATACTTAAAACAGTTCCAGAGGAAAGTATACTTTTTGAAACAGATGGACCATTTCTTCCACCTCAATCTGTAAGGAAAAACAAAAACATAAAGGAGAAATATGCACAACCTTCAGATATTAGGGAGATACTAGGAGTAGCAAGTGATACCATTGGAATTGAAGAGGAATATCTTGAAAAGATTACAGATGAAAATTACGAAAGAGTATTTCTTTCTAAACAGAGTGATTAAATATACAGACCCATTCTCCGTGGGGATTCTTTTCCAAATCATCTTTCAGAAGTAATTCTTTAGCTTCAGATATCTTTCCACTAAAATACTTCTCCCTTAATTTAGAAATATCCCTTGCTAAAGAGCATTCAATATCTCCAAACTCTTCACTCATCAACTCAAGAAGTGCAAACAACCTTTTTGGAGATTCATACAATACAATTGTTGTTTTCAAATCTTTGTATTGTGATAACAGGGTTCTTCTTTTACCATCTCCTTTAGGTAAGAAACCTAAAAAAGAAAATCTATCCGTAGGTAAACCACTTACAGAGAGAGCAGAGACAAATGCAGATGGTCCAGGTATAGCAAAGACTTCGTAGCTCATTGCTCTTAAATCTCTCACTAATTTGTAACCAGGATCAGATATCAACGGTGTACCACAATCAGATATCAAAGCTAAATCTAAACCCATATTTAACTTTTCCAAAATCTTTTCAATCATATAGCTATGATTCTGATCTCTGTAGGATACTAATGTTGTTTTAATATCATATCTATCAAAAAGTTTCTTACTCTCTCTTGTATCTTCAGCTAGTACAAAAGGAACTCCCTTTAGAGTTTCAATTGCTCTAAAGGTAATATCTTCTAAATTACCAATAGGTGTAGCAACTACATATAGTTTCCCTTTTCTCATATTTTAATATTATCTAAAGTTATTACCGCCTTCAGAATATCTTCCTCAATACTTTGAGAAGAGATTGCCATATCCAAAGAGAAAGGCCCTATCTTTTCTCTACAAAGTTCTACTGCTGTAGCGTAGCAACCTAGTTCATTGCCCAAATCATTTACCAATGTTCTAATGTATGTACCTGTACCACATAATATTCTAAAAGTTACTCTTGGATAGTCATATTCCAATAGTTCAAAAATCTTTACATGTATTTCTTTCTCCTTTAATTCAACTGTTTCTCCCTTTCTAGCAATATCATATGCTTTCTCCCCATTTACTTTTTTAGCTGAATACATTGGAGGGGTTTGAATAATGTTTCCAAGAAATTTAGACTTAATTTTTTCTTCAATATCTTCCTTCGAAATATTAAATTCACCCTCTGACTTTTCTAAGATCTCTCCTGTTACATCTTGTGTATCTGTAGAATATCCAAATTCTGCTTTTACAATATACTCCTTGTCTAATGTGTGGAACCTTTCCATTAGTTTTGTACCTCTACCTAGCAATATTACTAGTAGTCCAGTAGCAAAAGGATCCAAAGTACCTGCATGACCAATCTTTTGTTTCTTATGTAGTATTTTCTTTAACTTTCTAATAACATCATATGAGGTAATATCTTTCTCCTTGTTAATTAGCAAAATTCCATCTATCATATTTGTATATATAATCTTACGTATAGATGATACCACAATGTTAAACGGTATTACTTTAGCAATATGGATAATCATAGTACTACTTTTTAGTAGTCTAATATTAACTTTACTCATTAGCGCTTTTCTGGTTCCTCTTTTCAAAACACCAAAAGAGATATTGGGAGAGATTGTAGATATCATGGACTTAGGAAAAGATGATGTTTTTGTTGACCTAGGTAGTGGGGACGGTAGGTTAGTACTTAAGGCATATGAGCAGAGTAGGTGTAAATGTGTAGGGTATGATATTTCTCCTCTTCTTCTAATTATTGCAAATACTTCAAGGGCTTTAAGGTTTCCTTTTTCAAAAGATATTCTTTTCTTTCCAGAGGATATATTTAAGGTAGATCTAAAAGACGCTACCAAGGTATATTGCTATTTAGATCAGAAGAGTCTTAGTATATTGGGACAGAAGTTAATCAATTTTCTTAACAGGGGTGGAGAATTGTATAGTTACAAGCATGAGATACAGGGTATAGGGGAGAGTAAGGTTGTAGTTTTGGATAATGATATTCCTTTGTATATATATGATGGTAAAAGATAGTTATTTCCAAAAGGGTATATAATACAGCTATGCCAATATATGAACCATTAGCATCAAAATACAGACCTAAAACACTAGAAGACTTCATAGGACAAGAACACCTAGTTGGTGAAAATGGTCCCATTAGAAAATTTCTTGAGAGTGGAAAGATACCCTCAATGATATTCTGGGGTCCACCAGGGACAGGTAAGACAACATTAGCATACATTCTCTCTCTTAACCTCTACTATGATTTCCACAAGCTACAAGCCGTTACAAGCGGTAAGGATACACTGAGAAAAATAATTAAGATTGCTCTCTCAAATCAACAGTATGGTAAAAAAACAATTCTTTTCTTAGATGAAATACACAGATGGAACAAAGCACAACAGGATGCATTACTACCATATGTAGAGAAAGGTATAGTCATACTAATTGGTGCAACTACAGAGAATCCATCATTTACAATAAATAGTGCATTACTCTCTAGAACAAAAGTATTTGTCTTCAAACAACAAACAGAAGAAGATATATCTAAATTACTTAAGAATATATCTAAAAAAGAATTTCCAGAGATATCCATAAAGAAGAAAGCTTTAGATATGATGGCAAACCTTTCTAATGGAGATATACGATCAGGATTAAACGTATTAGAAATGGCTGTAACACTAACAGAATCTACAAAAGAGAAAGAGATTACGGAAAAGGTAATAACTGAAACAATACAAAAACCCGTTTACTATGACAAGAATGGGGAAGAGCATTACAACATAATATCTGCCATACACAAATCCATGAGATCCTCCAATCCTGACGCAGCTTCATACTGGGTAGGAAGAATGCTAAGTGGTGGTGAGGATCCTTTGTATGTAGCTAGAAGACTATTAAGGTTCGCTAGCGAGGATATTGGTAATGCAGATCCAAATGCAATAGTACTTGCAAATACTGTATATGAAGCGTGTCAAAAGGTTGGTATGCCTGAATGTGAAATCTTTTTAATACAGTTAGCCATATATCTCTCCAAAGCACCTAAGGACAATACTGCATATGTTGTAGAAGGGTTAGTAAAGAAGGATATTGAGATACATGGTAATTTACCTGTACCTTTAAATATTAGGAATGGAGAAACAAAATTAATGAGAGAGATAGGGTATGGAAAGGGGTATGAGTATGATCATGACTTAGAAAGTAAAAAATCAGATCAACAGTGTATGCCTGACAAGCTTAAGAATAGGAAATATCTTACTTAAATCTTTTCTCTAATCCCTCTCTTCTCTTACTTGTTTTTTGTATATTTCTACTCTTTTTGTTTTCTTTCATATACTTATTGATCTTGACTATACCACTTGTTGTTAGCATTACAGTTTTGTTAGATAGTTTAACAATATATTCAAACAACAAACCAATAAAGAGTAGGGTAGCACCTAGTATAACTTTTGACTCTGAGGATGAGAGTATTCCTGTTTGAGGAGCTACAGGGCATGAGCATGTATATTTACTACATACACTCCAAGAGCATCTGTTTCCAGCTGGATCATTTAGTTCACACTGTTCTCCATCTTGTAGAACACCATCTCCACATGATGGTGATTGTTCTACTTTACAGTCACAAGTAAGTTGATTACACTCATTGTTCCAAAGGCATGAGACACCATCAGGATCATCTTTCTCACATTTCTCAGTACCACTTAGTACACCATCTCCACAACCAGGAGTTTTACAAAGACAATTAACCTGATTACATGTACTCCAAGAGCATTGCATACCAGATGGATCTCCTAATTCGCACTGTTCTCCTTTATCTATTTTTCCATCTCCACAGTATGGTATGTTTTCGGTAGGACATTTACATGAGGAATCACATGAGTTCCATGAGCATGACACTCCACTTGGGTCATTGTATTCACACTGTTCACCAGATACATTACCGAGTATCCCATCTCCACAGTATGGACCTGATGTAGGAGGATTTTTAGGTGGTCCAGGAGGTTCAGGATTACAATCTTCACAGACTAGATTTCTAACCCTACAAATGGCATCACAAGAAGCACCTTCACTACCAGTAGTCCAGACAAAACCACCTATCCCATTTTCACACTTACATTTCCCATCTCCACCAGTACCAGTAATGGTATCTGTTAAGTAACAAAAATCTTCTACTGTAGCCATATTTACATCTGTCTTAATCATCTGACCTGTTACTTTGTCAAATTGAAGTAAGTAACCATTCTTATCACTAAGAACTTCGCTATTATGTTTTAACAAAAGAGATTCACAATCTTCACGTCTTGAGCAAGATAGATTTTCTCCCTTTAGTGCCTGATTTACTTGTGCAATATACACTGCAGAAGGATCAACAGAATATGCGGCAGACAAATCTAAAGTGATTGATTCCTGTGATCCTAACAATTTGACTGTTACAGAATCATTTGAGGAAACTGTTAAAGAATTTGATTTTATAGATTCTGACAATTGCCTGGCTTTTACCAAGTCAATATTTCCACCAGATCTAGTTGCATCTATTATTGCTTGACTGGTAGCAATAACTTGAGCATTTCCATTAGCAACTGCATTCTCAGCACCACCATTACTCGCAATATATTCCTGCGCTTTCTTTGCTTGTTTTGGATTTGCCAACCTGTAATCATCATCCTTAGCCCTAGCAGCCTCTCTCTCGGCATATGATACACATCCCTCTCCACTTGGTTGACAACCTCCAGCACTACTGTACTGACTACTTAAATCTACAGCTGTATTTACCTTAATACCTAAATACAAAGTAGGAAGTAAAAACAACAAAGTCTGTAAAACACCATAGATATTTTTCTGCTTCTTACTTGATTTCTTTCTGTTTACAACAATATATATTAAAAATCCAACAGCACCCAAAACAGTAACACCAACTATAGCTAATTCCCAGACCTCTGTATCATCTAAAACAAGATCTACAACAGACTTGTTCTGATATTCCTCTGCCTCTAACTTCGCCTTGTATGCAGACAAAAAATCAAAACCTTCTTCTGATACAGAAGAACTACTCTCAACAATTAACGAAGAAATTCTGTTTAAAATATTTGTCTTACCAAGATAGCAATTGTCATTAGAGTAGAAAAAGGGGACACTAGGCTCGATACCAGAATTACTACCACACGAAAGATACAAACTCTTTAGAAGTTTTGTAAAACTTTCATTCTCAGTAATATCAATCAAATATACAGGGAAAGAAGAAATACCCATCTCAGAGACCTCACTCTCTAACTCCTCACAAGCTTCACACTCACTTTCTACAAACAACAAATTATCCTTGCTCTCTCGAATATCATCAGAATATTCCTCAATACTTTTTACTCCAACCTCTTCTTCAGCAGATACTTTCAAAGGTATCAGGAAGAATGGTAAGAGGAAGAAAAAAATTAAAGCAGTTTTTACCTTGTACATAGCTTAAGAATATCAAAGTGGAAACTTTTTAACAATATATATATAATACTGGAGTGGAAGTTAAACAAGACAAAGAAATAATAGAGAGGATACTAGAGAAAGGAGTAGAACAAATACTTCCTTCTAAAGATGGACTAAAAGAGCTTTTAGAATCAGGAAAACGATTAAATATATATCAAGGTTTTGACCCATCAGCAAACACTCTACACATAGGGCATACAGTAGGTATGAGAAAGCTCGAAGATTTTAGAAAGCTAGGACATCATGTCATATTCCTCATTGGTGATTTTACTGCAAGGATAGGGGATCCTACAGACAAGAGTGCTACTAGAGTAATGCTTACAAAAGAACAGGTAGAAGAGAATATGCAAAACTATGTTAAACAGGCTTCAAAGATCATAGATATATACAATGAAGAGAATCCTGTAGAGATACTCTACAATGGACAGTGGCATGACAAATTAACATTCAAAGAGGTAGTAGAATTAGCCTCTGAGTTTACAGTTCAACAGATGCTCAAAAGAGATATGTTCCAAAAGAGAATGGAAGAGAACAAACCAATTCATTTAAATGAGTTCCTGTATCCAATGATGCAAGGATATGATTCAGTAATGATGGATATCGATGTAGAGATTGGTGGTAATGATCAGCTTTTCAACATGTTGGCTGGTAGGGATATGATTTTGAATCATTGTAAAAAAGAGAAGTTTGTTTTAGCTGGCAAACTACTTACAACTTCTGATGGAAGTAAGATGGGAAAAAGTACAGGGAATATGATTAGGATGGATGATACTCCACAAGATATATATGGGAAGGTAATGGCATTCACTGATGATATAATCCTAAGAGCTTTTGAGATATTAACAAACTCTACCATTGAGGATTTAAATAATTACAAAAGGAGATTGGAAGAGGGAGAGAATCCGATGACTTTGAAGAAAGAATTAGCATTAACAATAACGTCTGAGATTACATCAAAAGAGGAGGCACAAAAAGCACAAGAATTTTTCGAATCTGTATTTCAAAAAAAAGATATGGATACAGAAATTCCAGAGATAGCAATTACTGAAAATGAAATAGCTCTAAATGATCTCCTAGTAAAAATAAATTTTGCTAGTAGTAAAGGTCAAGCAAGAAGACTAATCGAACAGGGAGCTGTAAAAATAAATGATGAAAGAAAAAATGAATTCAATCAATCAATCACATCATCACAATATCCATCCTTCATACTTAAGGTTGGTAAAAATATTTGTAAAGTAACACTCCAATCTTAATCAAGGGGAAATATTTAAGCTATTTAACCCCTTACAAAGGGAGTTTTTAAATATGGAAGAAATAGAAAAGAAAGAAAAAAGAATATTAAAATGGATACCAAAGAAGTTCTTACCTGAAGTTAAGAAAAGTATTGAATATGCAAAAAAATACTACAAAGACAAAAAAAGATTCAATGGAGACCCTATGATTATACACACTTTAAATGTTGCAACAGATCTTAAAGAAATGAAAATGGATACAGCAACAGTAATAGCAGCAATATTGCATGAAGTAGATTTAAATACAGAAGAAGAAAATATCAAGGAGAATTTTGGTGAAGAAATATTCTTCTTAATACAAGATTCTAAGAGAGTTAGAGACGTAACAGAAGCTACAGATACTGACACGGAAATCATCATTAAGTACATTCTAAATAGCTCAAAAGATCTTCGACCAGTTATACTAAAAATTCTAGACAAAAAGAACGATGTCGATACAATAAAGAACATACCAGTAGAAAAGAAGAAAGAAGCTCTAAACAAAGCTTTGAATATATACTCAGTACTTGCAGAATACTTACACTTTGAAGAAATAAAGAAAGAAATAGAGGAGAACGCCTTTAAAGAGTATCTACCAACCGAATACGAAAGTATTAGCAAGAAGTTAAAAGAAAACAATATTAATAGTACTCTTTTTACTAAATACAAAAAAATTTTAGAAGAGAATATGATAGATATCTCTCCAAAACCAAGTATAGCTGGAAGAATAAAAAGTAAATACAGCATATACAAGAAATTAAAAAAGTATGAGAAGGAATGGATAAATCCAAAGATAGATAGTCTTGAAGATTTAATTGCTTTCCGAATTGTATTTAAAGATGAAGACAATTGTTACAAAGGTTTAGAGAAATTGATGGACAATGCAGAAATTCACTATGAAAGATTTGATGATTACATATCAAATCCCAAAAAGAATGGATACAAAGCTATGCACTTTCCAATGAGATTTCCTCAGATATCACCACTTTACATAGAGATGCAAATACTCACTGATGATATGTATTTTACAAATACCTACGGCAGTGCATCCCATATCGCCTACAAAGCAAGCAAATCTAGATATGCAAACCCAACAAATGAATACCATTGGGTAAAAGAGATTCAGGAACAAATAGAAGAATGCCAAGAGAAAAGCAACAAGGTATTTAGTATTCCAATAAAAGCCGATATCTTCGAAGAAGAAGCATTTGCATTTACACCTAAAAATAAAATTATTCCTCTTGAAAAAGGAGATACTGTATTAGATTTTGCATACAGGTTGCATACGCACATAGGCAATAGTGCAACAGGTGCAAAAGTAAATGGAAAACCTGCAAGTCTTTCTTCAATTGTGCAAACAGGTGATGTTGTAGAGATAAAGACAGATAAAAACAAAAACCATCAGCAAGAGAAGGCTCTTCAATATAGCAATTCAGAGAGCACGAGATCTAAAATTAAGAAATCTCTTGCCAAGAACTTAAAAAAATAGAGAAAAAGATATAGAATAGAGAATATGAAAAAGGAAACTAGAAAGAAAATAGGGAATATATTAAATGTGCTAATTGCAGTTGTTTTAGTTGCAAGTATCATATTACCAATCATTCTCACACTCTTCATACTTTAGTATGAATATAATTGCAAACAGTAGTATAAAAAATATAAAGGGAATAGGAAATAAACAATCTACTCTTTTTAGCAAACTTAACATCTCTACTGTAAAAGATTTACTCTTCCATATCCCTTTTAGATATCAAGATACATCCTCCCTCATATCCATCTCTGAATTTAAAGAACAGGGACAAGGAACATTTCTAGCTAAAATAGATGATGTTAAAACAACATATTTCAGAAAGAAGATAACTACTGTAAAAGTATCAGATGATACAGATTCTTTGAGATTAACATTCTTCAATCAACCATATCTACAAAAGACATTCATCAAAGAAAATATATATATCTTTGATGCTAAGATTTCTGCAAAGGGTAGCAAAAAGAATATATATAATCCTAAGTTTGAACTGTTCAAAGAGGATCCTAACAATCAAACCCATCTTGGGAAATTAATTGGAATTTACCCCGAAACAGAAGGTCTCTCTTCAAGAACAATTAGAAGTAGAATCAAATCTTTAGAAAACAGTATTGAGGAAATTGTAGAAGAACCTCTAGATCAAACAGACTTACAAAAACTATATATACTTCCTCTTCCAGTTGCTATAGAAAAAATACACTTCCCTTCAAGTCAAAAAGATATTGAGAAATCAAAAGAGAGATTAGCTTTCGATGAAATGTTAAAGATTGGTGTAAAGATAGAGAAGCAAAAATTGGAGAGAGAAAAACAGAAGGGAAGAAAAGTACAGATCAAAAGTAAAGAAATAAATGCCCTCATCAAATCACTTCCTTACAAACTAACCAATGATCAAAACAAAGCTCTTGAAGAGATTTTAGAAGATATGTTAAAAACAACACCCATGAACAGATTGCTCAATGGAGATGTAGGAAGTGGGAAAACTGTAGTAGCTGCACTGGCAATACTCAATACAATTAAGAATGGTTTCTCTTGTATACTACTTGCACCAACAACTGTTTTAGCAAAACAACATCTAGAAACATTTAAAAATATATTTAAAGATACGGACATACAAATTGACCTCTGTATATCGTCTAAAAAAGAAATAAGTGATACTGACAACAAACTCATCATAGGGACACATGCCGTTCTTTTTGAGAAGAAACTTCCTCAAGATATTAATTTGATCATCATAGATGAACAACATAGATTTGGCGTAGAACAAAGAGAGTACTTTAAGAAAATAACTAAGTATTCACCTCACTACCTTACAATGACAGCAACTCCCATACCTAGAAGTCTTACAGAGATATTCTTCGGGGGATTGGATGTATCAGAAATAAAAGAGAAACCTAAGAATAGACAGGATATTAAAACATATTTTACACCGGCAAAGAAAAGAGATTCATGTTTTAAATGGGTAAAAGAAAAGATTCTTGAAAGTAATTTAGAGAATCAAGCTTTCATAATATATCCTCTCATTGAGGAATCAGAGAAACTGGCCTCTAAATCCATTATGACTGAAATTGAATATTTAAAGAAAATATTTAAGGGTTTAAATATAGAATATTTACATGGGAGATTGAAAGAGAAAGAGAAAAGTTCTCTTTTAGAAAGATTTAGAAAGAATGAGATAAATATATTGATATCAACAACCGTCATTGAAGTAGGAATAGACATACCAAATGCCACCATTATGGTTATAGAGGATGCAGAAAGATTTGGTTTAGCGCAATTACATCAACTTAGAGGAAGAGTAGGTAGAAGCGAGAAAGAGTCATTTTGTTTTGTGATACCAAATGAGAATGTAGAAACAGGATCACCAGCAGAGGAAAGGCTTAAATATTTTTCAAAACATAATAGTGGATTTGAAGTATCTGAATATGATCTTCAAAGTAGAGGCCCAGGAGAGGTATACGGTCTGAAGCAAGCTGGTGTTCCCATCTTTAAAATTGCAGATATTCATGATACAAAGCTGTTAGCTAAAGCTAGAGAATTTGCAAAAAGGCTTCTGAAGGAAGATAATAGCATCGAATATATATTAGAGAATCTTTTTAGATGAAAATACATTTGGTGTTAGACAATATTAGATCTGTTTTTAATGTAGGTAGTATCTTTAGATCTGCAGATGGAGCAGGCAGTGTAGAGAAGATATATCTTTGTGGAATAACATCAGATATTGATAATCCTAAATTGGATAAAACAGCTTTGGGTGCTACTGAGATGGTAGATTCAGAACACTATGATTCTACAGAAGAAGCATTAGCAGAATTAAGAGAGAGGAATATTCCAATATATTCTGTAGAATTGACAGATGATGCTGAAGATTTTCAAAAAGTAACATATCCTAAAGAATTAGCATTGGTATTTGGTCATGAGAAGAAGGGAGTAGATGAAAGTGTACTACTACATAGCGATAAAAGAATAATGATCCCAATGAGAGGGAAGAAAGAATCTCTTAATGTAGCAAATTGTGCAAGTATCATTTTGTATGAATTAACAAGAGAGTAGTTTCTGATAGAATAGTAGTATGACTCTATCTACTAAAAATATTGTAATCATAATCCTTTCAATCGCAACCATCTCCTTGGGAATATATTACTACACAACATACACAAAACCTTCTTCAGATCAACAAATTGAAGGCAATTGGCTCTACAGGAAGTCATTAGATATAGAGAACAAAGATGAAGTTCCATTAGCAGAACAAGATATATTGGTAACGATAAATACCAAAGAGCTAGTTGATGCCTTTAAATTAAAAACCGATTGCTCTGATCTAAGGTTTGTTGATGAAGATAATCTTTCACATCTTAAATACTGGATAGAGGGAGGATGCAATTCCGAGGAAACACAGGTATGGGTAAGAGTACCCTTAATTCCTCAAGAAGGAAAAAGCATATACATGTACTATGGAAATGAATATGCTCAAGATGCGCAAGAGACTTGGAATGGCAAGTTCCTAATACAAAGAGAAACTCACTGTACTGGGAAATGGACTGAGGAAAGTAACTTTGAAGGGAGATATATAAAAGGGGGTAATGAATATGGTGTAGAAGAAGGTTTAGAAACACATACTCACACTATTAAGACAGATACCATAGATTGTCATCAACAAGCATTCTTAACAGAAGAAGGCAGTAAATCATGTACTTCAGGTATCCTTAACAAGCAACTTTCTTCTGTTCAAACATCTCTACCTTCTTTCGAAGTATATTACTGCTCAAATAATGATGGGCTGTTAGAAAGTGATAGTTTTGCCATGATAGACCACAATACAACTCCCAAAGGGTGGGTTGATGTAGAAGGCATTTCAGACAAATTTGTCATAGGAAGAGTAGAAAAACAAAACATTTCAAAGAACACACACTCACATACCCCCATATGTAAAGAGGATGCTACAGAGGGAGACAATGATACATATATTCTTAAATCTTCAAAAATCTCATCTTCTGCAACTACACCTCCATATTACAAAGTTAAATACATAAAGAATATTGAAAAGAGTTTTTTTTCACCAAATAGTATAGGTATATTTACAATACTTCCACCTCTGGGATGGGAATATTATTCAAATATAGAAGGCTACTTTCCTTACGGAGCATCACAAGGTTTGGGAGAAACTGGAGGAGAAGAAAATCACGAGCATACGTTACAATTGCAATTTGAAAAAACAAAAAGTTCTTTTTCAAGTGATGAATATATATGTTTAGATAATACAAAAAAGACATTAACAATATCCTCTAAGAATTCTCCTTGGAATATATCTGTCATCTTTGCAAAGAAGAAAAATTCTTTGAAAGTTTCTTTAAGCTCTGAATCTGCAATATTTGAGAAGAAAAAGGATACAACTCTTGTAGAAAACAAGGAAGAACAAGAGAAAGTTGTAGCTCAAAAAGAAGTTGAGATAAAAGAGAATGGAGCAGTATTGGGTATAGTCGCTCCAAACCAACCAACAGAATTATTAACAGATGGAAGAACAAATCCTTCATATATATTATCCTCCACACCATCATTCTCTGCAATATACACGGACCCAGATGAGGATAATTCTTCTGCATATCAAATAGAAGTAAGTGATAATACAAATTTTACGGGAACTGCGAAATGGGATAGTGGCAAGATCTCAACAACTATTTCTAACAACTCTAGATCCTCTGATTTTACATATGCTGGTTCTCCATTAACAAATTCTGGTTCTACCTTGTATTGGAGAATACGCTTTTGGGACATCGATGATGATATGAGTGATTGGTCAGAAACTGCAACTTTCGTTGATCTCTACAACCATACCAAAATGGAAGGACTTAGATTAAATGGTATAAATATCAATTAAAAATAGTATAATGTCTACCTATGAGCTTAAAACATGATTCATTTAAAAAATTAAGAAAAGAGAAAAACAAGTGGAAAGTAGATACTCCTGAAGAATTCGAACAGAGGGAAGATACCTTTCTCAAGGAGAAACTACAGAGTAAAGAACCAGATATTAACACAGCTGTAAGAATTACAGGTGGAAAGGTTAAGAACTTCAGTATTGAGATACCAAAAGCTACAAGACCAATGACAGATAGGATGAAGATTAGAATTTTTGATATTTTGAAAGAAGATATCGTTAAAAAAGATATCCTAGACCTCTATGCTGGTGCTGGCTCTTTTGGATTAGAAGCTCTCTCAAGAGGTGCAGAATCAGTTGTATTTGTAGATGCTTCTAAGAATGCAAACTTCATTCTCAAAAAGAATGTAGCACATACTGGTTTCTTGACGCAAAGTGATATTGTAAAAGCAAAAACAGAAGAATATCTCTACTCAATGGTTAATCAGGATGGAGAAGAAAAGAAAGTGTTCGATATAATATTCATAGATCCTCCTTACAAGCTCTTCAATACCAAGAAAGTATTCAAGATGGAAACTATTCTCAATATGGCATCCCAACTCTTACCAGGAGTAGCACAACCATCAAAGAAAAGATTTAAAGGAGCACTAATTGTAAAGCATCCAAAGAGATATGATTTAAGAAAATTGAATTTGGAGAACATAACGATAGTAGAAGAGATAGAGTTGGGTTTAAATACAATTACATTCTTCATCGTAAAATAATTGCCTCATTGCAAAATCATTCATAAAAATATAGAATTAATCCTAATGTACAAACAGTTCGGTATAAACAAGTCAAAACTTTGTAAGGTCGTTTTTTCAACATACACCTTTTAAAATGCTGAATACTTTTCACAATATCCATTAAATTAATATTTTTTTGCTATGAATTCTGAAAATATATCTAAACTAGAAAAAATGAGACACTCTGCTTCTCATGTACTAGCACAAGCGATACTAACGCTTTACCCTGATACAAAGCTTGGTATTGGACCAGCTATTGATAATGGTTTTTACTACGACTTTGATTTTGTAGAACCAATAGAGGAAGAGGATCTAAAAAAGATTGAGAAAGAAATGAAGAGAATCATTAAAGAAGGTCACCCCATACAACAAATCTTCATGCCTAGAAAAGACGCGATTGATTACTACAAAAAAACAGATCAAGTTTACAAATTGGAATTACTTGAAGGAATTCCAGGAGACGAACTAAGCTTCTTTGTTACTGGAGAAAATGAGTTTGCAGACCTATGTAGAGGCCCACATCTTGAGAATACCAAAGAGATAGGAGCTATAAAGCTTACAAAAACTGCAGGTGCATATTGGAGAGGTGATGAGACAAAGAAAATGTTAACCAGAATATATGGTACTGCATTTGAGACAAAGGAAGAATTAGAGAAATTTGTAAAGGATCAAGAAGAGTTAGAGAACAGAAATCACAGAAAGCTTGGTAAACAGCTAGAACTCTTTGCAATAATCCAAGAGATAGGGCAGGGACTTCCAGTCTGGCTTCCAAGAGGATACAGAATGAGAAGAATACTTGAAGAATATATGTTGGATTTAGAAAGAGATGCTGGATATGAGCACATCTTAACTCCACATATAAATAAGGAAATATTGTTTCAGACTTCTGGTCATTTAGATTTTTACAAAGAATCTATGTATGCACCAATAAAAGTTGAAGATGAGACTTACTACCTTAAACCAATGAATTGTCCTGCAGCAATGATGGTATACAAAATGACACCAAAGAGTTATAGAGAGTTACCATACAAATTAGGCGAACTTGGTACAGTATATAGATATGAAAAGAGTGGAGAATTGCATGGATTACAAAGAGTAAGAGGATTTACACAGAATGATGCACACCTTTTCTGTACTGGAGAGCAACTTGAAGGGGTAATAAATGAAACTTTGGATCTTTTGAATATATTCTACAAAGATGTAGGTTTCGATAATTACAAATATCGACTTTCTTTGTCTAGTAATACTGAAAAAGCAGAAAAATATGCAGGGAGTCCTGATAAATGGGCGTTTGCAGAAGAGACATTAAGAAAGGTTTTAACTGATAGAGGTTTGGATTTTGAAGAAATGCCAGGAGATGCAGCATTCTATGGACCAAAGATAGATATTCAAGCAGTTAATGTATTTGGGAAAGAAGACTCGATATCAACTGTACAATTAGATTTCAATCTTCCAGAGAAATTTGAAATTACATATATAGATTCTGAAGGTAAGGAACAACAACCCTATGTAATACATAGAGCTCTCATTGGTTCATTCGAAAGATTCTTTGCTTTCCTCATAGAACATCACGGTGGAGATTTCCCTCTTTGGTTTACCCCAGAACAGGTATATATCGTCCCAATCTCTGAGAAACATGCAGAATATGCATCTGATGTACTAAAGAAGTTGAAAGAGGCTAGCTTCAGAGTGAAGATGGATGACAGAAACAAAAGTATGCAAGCAAGAATAAGGGATGCCGAAAAAATGAAAATACCTTACATCATTGTAGTCGGAGACAAAGAGGTAGAAACTGAAACTGTATCTGTAAGAGCAAGAAGAAATAAAGAAGAAGGTTTGATGAAGATACAAGAGTTCATAGACAACCTTAAGGAAGAGATTCGAACAAAGGAATCATTCCGAGTAAATAGCTAATTTAATATTTTTACATTAATTAATGTATCAAGAGAAAAGAAAAGATTACGGACCTAGAAGAAATGAATATATTAGAGTACCTCAAGTACAGCTAATTGGAAGCAAAGGAGAGAATGTTGGAGTAACAGAAACAGCAAGAGCCTTGCAAATGGCTAAAGAAGAAGGCCTTGATTTAGTAGAGGTTGGTGCAGGAGTAAATCCTCCAGTTTGTAAAATAATGGATTACTCTAAGTATATGTATATTCAAAGCAAAAAGACAAGACAGAACAAGAAAGGAAAAGTAAAAGAAACAAAAGAATTAAGATTTTCCCCTGTAATAGATAGTGGCGATATACAACACAGAGTAAAGAGAGCTAAAGAATTCCTAGAAAAGGGACACAACGTAAAGATAATTGTTGTTAAGAAAGGAAGACAAACAAGAGAACAGGCGATGCTAGTTTTCAACGATATATTGACTAATTTCGCAGATTATAGTAGTATCGAATCCGAATCTAAGTTCGAAGGAAATCGAATATTTTTGACATTTAAACCAAATGGCAAGGCAAAAAACTAACAAAACAGCAAAGAAAAGAGTAAGTGTTTCAAATCCAAGAGGAAACAAGAAACCAAAGCTCATGTACAAGCAAAGTCATCAAGGTCACTTGAGAACTAAAAAATCATCAAGAGCTAAGAGAAGACAGAAGGATAATGCTTTGATAGATAAAAATATAGCTAAAAAGATTCAAGCTAAGATAGTTAATATATAGTTAAAGAACCATGAGAGTAAAAGGTGGTACAACAAGAAGAAGAAAACATAATAA
>CAZLAH010000005.1:5656-21572 GCA_964557565.1 uncultured Candidatus Saccharibacteria bacterium | reverse complement strand
TTTTCTTTTTTGGTAAAATCTTTGTAGAGCTTTTAAGTAATCTTAAAGGACTCTGCAAAGGGTCCTTTTTTGTTTAATAATATATAGTATACTTAGAAATATAGATAAGCAGAACAAAATATGGAAAGTCTTGAGAAAATAATAACTTCAATAAATAAAGACAAAGATACTCTTGATATATCAGCAATAAAAGAAAAATATCTTGGTAAGAATGGGTTAGTTACACTCTCCATAAAAGATATACCAAACGTACCAAAAGAGAAGAGAGCAGAGTACGGAAAAGAGATCAACTATTTAAAAACTTTACTAAACGATATCCTCGAAGAGAAGAATGATAGCAAAAACACATATTCCTCAAATGAAAGAATAGACCCAACTGCACCTTTTGATATTAACTCAAATACAGAAAGTACAAGAATATCTAAATTACAAGGTAGTAAACACCCATTAACACAAGAAATCGAAACATTAACAAATATATTCTCAGGAATGGGTTTCAATGTTCTCGAAAGTAGACAGATAGATGATGATTACCATATGTTTGAATCTTTGAATTTTCCGGTAGGGCATCCCGCTAGAGATATGTATGATACATTCTCTACAGAAGACGGATATATACTTCCTGCGCATACATCTACAATGCAAAACAGAGCATTGAAGATGTTTGGGCCACCACCGATAGCAGTCGTACTTCCTGGTAGGTGTTTTAGGAATGAAGCTACAGATGCAGGACATGAACATACCTTCCATCAAATAGAGGGAATATATGTAGACAAGGGTATTTCCCTTGGGAACATGCAAGCTACCATAAAGACATTTCTTGAAGCATATTTAGAAAAAGAGCTTGAAGTAAAAGTACAACCAGCTTACTTTCCTTTTACAGAGCCAGATTGCGAATTTGTAATTAGTTGTCCATTCTGCAACAAGGCAGGATGTAGTACATGTGGTCATAGCGGTTGGATTGAGATAATGGGTTGTGGAATGATACATCCAAATGTATTAAGAGAAGGAGGAATAGATCCTGATGAATATTCTGGTTTCGCATGGGGTTTTGGAGTAGATAGATTAACTATGATAAAGAGAGGAATTAATGATATACGACATTTGAGAGACTCTAACCTTAACTTCTTGAAACAATTCTAAAATGCAAACATCCATAAATCTTTTAAAACAATTTGGGAATATTACAGAACCTAGTGAGAAGATAGTGGAACTCATAAAGACACAGATAGGTGCTGTAGAAAACTCACGTAATATAGAGAATGATTATAAAGATATTGTAGTTGCTGAAATAGTAGAAAAAGAAAACCATCCTGATTCAGATAAATTAGGAATATATCAAATCAACCATGGAGAAGATGAAACTATACAGGTAGTTGCAGGAGACAGAACTTTAAATGTTGGTGATAAAGTAGCATATCTGAAACCAGGTGCAACTGTACCTTACAGCATATCCTCTCAAGCAGAACCATTCGTAATCAAAGAAATAAAACTCAGAGGAGTAATGTCTAACGGTATGTTGGCATCTGAAAGAGAATTAAATATTAGTAATAAGCATGAGAATGTTTTTAAGCTTCCAAGTGATGCTCCCATTGGTGTTAACCTTTCAGAGTATTTTGAACTAAATGATACTGTTGTAGATATTGAGAATAAAGCTCTAACAAACAGGGGAGATCTATTTAGTATAATTGGGCTTTCTAGAGAACTTACAGCAATAACTGGAAACAGGTTTGAAAGTCCTGATTGGTATAGATCACCAAATACTAATTTAAAGGTAGAGGAAGAAGTACTTCCATTGGATATTAAGAACGATGCAGAAGCTACATGTCCTCGATATACTGCAATTGTATTAGATCATGTTGAAATAAAAGAATCTCCTGTTTGGTTAAAATCTGTACTTGTTAGATCAAATATAAAACCAATAAACAATATTGTAGATATTACAAACTATGTAGCTACATTAGTAGGACAGCCACTACATGCTTTTGACTATGACAAGCTAGTTGAGAATGATCCTAATTCAAAAGGAGGTGCACATATTGCCATAAGAATGGCTCATGAGGGAGAGAGTTTGTTGTGTTTAGATGATAAGCTTCATAATTTAGATAGTTCTGTAATGATCATTGCAGATAGTACTCATCCATTGGCAATAGCAGGAATCATTGGAGGACGAGATATTGAAATTGATGATAATACAAAGAGGATAGTAATAGAGTCTGCTAACTTTGAGAAAACAAATATACGAAGAACTTCAATGAAATTAGGATTGTTTACAGATGCTGCTACAAGATACAAACATGCTCTAGATCCAAATACATGCTTAGTAGGCCTAACGAAGGCTGTAGAGCTCTGCAAAGAGCTCTCTAATGCAACAGTTGCTTCAAATATAATAGATATAAATAATACAAGCGAAGATGATAAATCTTTGTCTTTAAATATACAAACTGTAAATACTCACTTGGGAACCAATCTCAAAAAGAAAGATATTGAAGAGATACTTACTAACTTAGAATATACAATCATCAATTCTTCCGAAGAGGATATCACAGTAGGGGTACCTTCTTGGAGAAAAGATGTAAATATCAAAGAAGACATACATGAAGATATAGGAAGAGTATATGGTTTCAACAATATAGAATTACGCCTACCAACAAAAGCCATATTACCTTTAAGAAAGAATCATACTTTTGAGATTAAAAAGAGAATTAGAAATATACTCTCTACATTAGGTGGAAATGAAACTTTAAGTTACAATTTTACAAATTCAGAGATTCTTTCTCTTTGTAATCTTTCTTCTGATTTAGCATTCAGCATAAAGAATCCATTAGCACCAGAGCTCTCTTTGATGAGAACTTCTCTCATTCCTTCTCTTGTAAAAAGAAGTCAGGAGAATCTACAAAGGGGTTTTGAAGCTTTCTTGCTTTTCGAGATGAATATTGCCCATATCAAAGGGTATATGGATGAAGAGAATCTTCCAAAAGAGAATTGGTATGTATCAGGTGTTCTAGTAAACAAAGATAGTAAGAGAAATTCTGGTTCTCCATATTATGGTATGAAAAGGTATGCGGAGGATCTACTTTTGGGGTTAAACATTAAGAATGTAAGATATGAATTAGTAGCTGATTGTTCTGAACAAAACATTCCTGAATATATAAAGAATGATATCAATATGTTTGATCCTAATACTTCGGCATTGTTATATGTTCAAGATATATGTCTTGGTATAGTAGGGCAGTTAAAAGAAGATATTAAGAAGAATTTTAAATTACCAATATATTCTGGTGCATTCGAAATATGTATATCTTCTCTTTTAGAGTTAAGTTCTTCTGATATTAAACACAAGGATACCCCTGTATATCCGATATTTACACAAGACATATGTATTGAGGTTAAAAAGGATATTAAATATGCAGAGTTAAGAGACAGTATAGAACAGGTAATCAATAATGATACTTTATGGGGAAGAGTAGAGTGTTTGGATATATATTCTGATAAGAAGTTAAAAGAAAATAAAAGGATAACATTCCGAATAACTGCTTCAAACTACAGCAAGACCTTAAATGAGAAGGAGATAAAGGCTATAGTTGATAAAATAACAGAGAAGATAGAGAGAGGCTTTTCTGCGAAAATAGTCTAGTTAAATAACAGAGATTACTACACTCTTCGTATCTGTTTTGTCAAAATTATCTTTTGCAGTAATCGTTATCGTATGATTCCCGACAGTTGTTGTATCAGGTACAAAGTAATTAACAACAAAAGTACCATCGGCATTGACAGAAGCACCTACTATTTCTATCCCATCAAATGTGACCTTAAATTCCTTGATACTTTCAAGATATGCAACACTTCCTTTTATTTCAAGATTTAAGTTTTTTTGTACCTGAGCATTTAGCACTGGAGCAGTTATTTCCAAGATAGGAGCATTATCAGGTCCCAAAGGCAATGGACAAACAGCACTTGCTGGTTCAGTGAATATGTAAATTGGTTTCTTAAGTTTTGAAAGATATTCCTCATATGCAGCTCTTTGTAATGAGTTCTCAAGTTTTGTACTTATCATTACTTTTGTTTCTGTTAATTCATATTTTCTCGCTTGCTCAAGATTGGTTGGTATCAAGCCATTAGCCTTACAAACTTCTACTACCTTTCTATTATCAACTTGAGGAGCCCTTCCTGATATGTATACTGAGCTTTCCTTTTTACAATCGACACCATCTGCTGGAGATGCACCAGTATCCAAACAAACAGATGTAGTAAGAATACCTGCAGGTCGATTAAACGTAGAAGGAGAATACCTATCTACAACTCTTTTCATGAAGGAATTCGCTATTGGCATCGACACATTCTCACCCCAAGCTCCAGCTCGAACCTTTTCATTATTGTTATTTCCACTCCAGACACCTACAACTAAATTCTGATGATAAAGGAATGCAGTGAGATCTTTTGCATCATCAGTAGTACCTGTTTTACCACAAAGTTTTTTACCACCAATATAGAAATAGGCATTACCTAATCTGTCATTAAAACCATTTAAATCACAAATCATCCAATTAACAAGATATATTTCTTTTTCATCAAATACTCTTTTACCTACAGGTTCTTCCCTTTCCATCAGTACTTCACCATCTGCTGTTTCTACTTTTAGGATAGGACTAGGATCATTTCTCAAACCACTATTTGCCAATACTCCATATGCAGAAGTATGCTCAAGAAGTTTTACTTCTCCTGAACCTAAACCTAAACTTAAACCATAGCTTGCTTTGTTACTTAAATCATTAACTCCTAATTTCTCCATAACTTGGAGATAGTTATCTATACCTGCAAGCTGAAGCGTATATACAGCAGGGACATTTCGAGAAAGAACTAATGCCTTCCTTGCAGTTATTAACCCTTCATACGCTTTGTTCCAGTTCGTCGGTTTGTAATTACCAAACGCTACTTGCTTAATATCAGGTGTTAACATCCATGGGCCATATCCTTGATTAATAGCAGTGAGATATACAAATGGTTTAACAGCAGAACCCATCTGCCTTAAACTGACAGCGATATTCACATTACCATCAACTCTTGGATCTTCAACATTCCAATAATCAACAGAACCAACCATAGCCAATACATCTCCATTCTTAGGATCCAAAACTACCATAGCACTATTATTTACATTGAATCTTGCTTTAGCAGTATCAACTCCCTTTGCAATCTCTTCTTCAGCTATCTCCTGCAAAGAAGAATCCAATGTAGTAGTAACCTTCAACCCGCCTCTTTCAACACGATCAACACCATACTCTTTCTCTAAAAGCTGTTTAACATAGAAAACAAAATGAGGCGCCTTAATATCGATTCTTCTTGTCTTGTAAACCAACTCTTCATTCCTTGCAGCCTCAACTTCTTCTTCTGTTACACCTGTCAAATCCGAATATTTAAGCATTTGATTTAAAACATAGCTTTGGCGATCTTTTGCTAAATCTGGATTCGTACCAAACAAAGGAGAATAAACACCTGGACTTTGAATAACTCCTGCTATTAAGGCACTCTCTGCCAGCGTCAACTCACTAACATCTTTACCAAAATACGAATTAGCAGCCGCTTGGAAACCATAATTAACACCACCAAGAGGAATTTCATTCATATACATTTGCAAGATCTCGTCCTTGGTAAGAGTTTGCTCAACCTGCATAGTAACCAATATCTCCTTTATCTTTCTAGTGTATTTTTGATCATATGCTTCATCACCAAGAACATCAAAAAGTATTGTATTTCTAACTAGCTGTTGTGTAATAGTACTAGCACCTCCAGTAATACCTCCTGCTTGAAGATTTCTCAGCATAGCAACAGCAATTCCTTTGTAATCTAAACCTTTATGCTGGTAAAACTCTATATCCTCCGCTGCAAGCAAAGCCCATTTCGTATGCTCAGGTATCTTGTCTATGGAAACAAACTCTCTATTTTGATCACTATACACCGTATACAGTATCTTCCCATCTCTATCCATTATCTGAGTACTCTGATCAGACGTTCTCTCAACAAGCTTATCTGGAGAAGGCAATGAGCTTTGTAAACTTTTTAGGTATATTCCAATGCCTATTAATACAACACAACCCAAGAAAAAGAGTATACCTATGAAGATATACAGTGCTTTTCGAGGCTTGAAAACAAATTTCCCAATCTTAATCTCTTTATTCAAACCACTTTTTCCTTTCCCATTTTTAGAACTAACAGTATGACCACTGTATTTCTGGAAGTTTTTGAACTTCGACAAACCCAAAGGAGTATATCCTCCAGAAAGACTTTTAGAAGGACCTTTTCTTTTCATTTTACTTGACATTCCAATGCTATATCTCATAGATGAAAAACATAGTTATATATTCTCTTTCAATATATATTATACATATATATAATTCAACTTAGAAGCTCTTTTTAATTTTACATGATATAATTCTTCTCATGAGTAACAAAGATATAAAAACATTAAAGGGTTTCTCCGACTATTTTTCCGAAGATATGGTAATTCGGGAATTTGTTGTTGGAAAGTTTAAAAGTATTGCTAAGAAATATGGTTTTGAGGGCTTAGAAACTCCTGCATTGGAATATACAGAATTAATACTTGGACAGAGTGGGGAAGAGGCAGAGAAGCTATACTACAGATTTCAGGATAATGGTGGAAGAGATGTTATGTTGAAATACGAATTAATGATTTCAATGTGTAGAGCAGTCGCACAGAATATAAATAATATTGCATTTCCATACAAAAGATATCAGGTACAACCAGTTTGGAGAGCAGAAAATGTACAAAAGGGAAGATTAAGAGAGTTTACACAGATGGATATAGATGTAATTGGTACCTCCTCAATGTATGCTGATTCCGAAGTATTAATGATTGGTATTGAGTTTCTCAAAGAGCTTGGTTTCGAGAAGTATGTTGCAAGAATTAGCAATAGAAAAATATTGGAGGGTGTTTTAGAGTATTTGGATATCGAGAAAGAAAAGTTTGAAGATTTTTACATTACAGTAGACAAATTGAAAAAGATAGGAGAAAACAATGTTATCGAAGAGTTGAAAGAGAAAGGATTCGAAGGTAAGAAAATAGAGGATATCATGAGCATATTAAAGAGTGGTGGTATCGAAGAGCTTGAAGAGACAGTAGGAAAAACAGAGAAGGGTAAAGAGGGTATTGAAGAGCTAAAAGAGATCTTCTCAATACTTAGAGATTCTAGCGTTGATAGTAGTAAATATGCATTTGATATTACACTTGCAAGAGGGTTAGCCTCATATACCGGACCTATATGGGAATTTGAAGTGTTAGATGGAGGTGTTGGCTCTGTAAGTGGTGGTGGTCGATATGACAATGCTATTAGCAAGTATGTTGGAAGAGAGATACCTGCTACAGGAACTTCATTTGGATTAGAGAGATTAATGCAAATAATAAAGGATAGGAATATGTTAGAGCTTGGGAAAACAGAAACAAAGGTTGCAATATTACCTATGGATACAGAATGCGTTTCAACTGTACTGAACATAGCTTCAGATCTTAGAAACTCTGAAGTAAATACATATGTTTTTCCACCTACATCAAAATTAAATCAATTCCTTGGCTATGTGAATAAAAAAGCCATCCCCTGGGCTATAATCATTGGGGAGAACGAAAAGAAGAATGATCTAGTATTGTTAAAAGATATGAATTCTTCTGAGCAATTTAGCGCAAAGAAAGAGGAAGCCCTTAAAAAGATATTAAATAATTAATGCTCAAGTAAGACCACTTTGTTGATGAAATCTCGACAAGACGCAATATTACTTCTTTCAAATCATTTCCAACTAAGGGATTTACTAAGATCCAAATTACCAAGTATAAATAAAAGCATAACTCTCCTTAATAAGAATTCTCTAGAGAATGTCAATGATTTCAATATAAAGCTAACGATTATAGATGACAATCAAAATTTCGAGATATTAAGAAACATAGTTACTAGCAACACAGCAGTATTGTTAAAAGAGAATTCCTTGTTAAACTTTAAACATATTTTCTCATACAATATAAATTTCATAATAGAGTTACCCATAAATGAAAATCTGCTTTGTGCAATTGTTTACAAAAGCTTTGGGTTATTGAAAGATAAATGTCCTGAATTTGTGCTATTTCATAATCTCAAACTATGCTTAAGTGATAACTACATTCTATACAAAGAATCTAAAATAAACCTCACACAGAAAGAAAGCTCTGTTATGTATGAACTAATGACAAAACAAAGCGTAAAACCGCAAGGAGGAATGTTCAATGAAAGATATTTGCAGGTGACAGTATTTAGGATAAATAAAAAGTTTAAAGAGTGTACAAATATGAAGATTATTAAAAGTAAGTATGGAGTAGGGTATTATATTTCAATCTAAATCTTTTTCTTCCACTGTACTATTTTGTTCAATGCTTCAATTGGAGTTAAATTATCAATATCTAATTTCTGTATATCTCTTTCTATCTCTGATTCTTTTGCCAAAAAAAGAGGATATTGATATACATTGGAAGATTTAGTTACTTTCTCATCTACCTTGTAATCTACACTTTCCCTTATTTGATTCTTTGAAGAAAACATTCTCTTCTGCTCAAAACTCTCAAGTATTTCATTTGCTCTTTTAATTATCTTCTCTGGTAAGCCAGCCATCTTTGCGACATATATACCATAGCTTCTGTCTGTACCACCTTCTACAATTTTCCTTAAAAATATGACTATTCCTTTTTCAATATCTTCTTCTACTAATACATTGTAGTTCTTTACAAGATTGGGATATTTCTCTGCCAACTTAAGTAATTCATGATAGTGGGTAGCAAAAAGAGTTCTTGCTTTTATTTCTACTAAAAGATGCTCAGCTAATGCCCAAGCAATACTTACTCCATCATATGTACTTGTACCTCTTCCTACCTCGTCAAGTATGATTAGGCTATATTTGGTTGCATTATTTACAATATTTGCAGCTTCATCCATCTCTACCATGAAGGTACTTCTTCCACGAACAAGGTCATCAGAAGCTCCAACCCTAGTAAAGATTCTATCTACTAATGATATCTTTGCACTTGATGCAGGTACAAAACATCCTATTTGAGCTAGTAATACTATTGTAGCTACCTGTCTAATATATGTAGACTTACCAGACATGTTAGGGCCTGTTAATATTCCCATAAAGCTATCTTTTCTACCTAGATGTGTGTCATTAGAGATATATTCACTATCCTGTTGAATATTCTCAATAATTGGATGCCTTCCTTTCTCTATCTCAATAATGCCATCATCCTCTCCCATATCTTTTATCTCAGGTTTTACATAATTGTTTTTCAATGCCAGATATGCAAACGAGCTAAGAGTATCGATATTAGCAATCACAGAGGAAATATTTTGTAAGAGCTCTAGATACTGAATTAAATCTTTCCTTAATTCATCAAAGAGTTTAAATTCCAAAGCACTGATATTCTCCTGCGCATTTATGATTATATTTTCTCTCTCTTTTAATTCCTCAGTTATATATCTCTCACAATTTACTAATGTCTGTTTCCTAATATATTTCTCTGGAACTTTCTCTTGGTGTGTCTTTGTGACTTCAATGTAGTATCCAAAAACTTTGTTAAAACTAACTTTCAAAGAAGTTATACCTGTTTTCTTCTTTTCTTCCTCTTCAAAATTCTTTATCCAATCTTTACTATTCAAACTAATATCTCTAATCTCATCTAGTTCTTTATTAAAACCCTTCTTAATCATATTACCCTCTGTAATTGTAGTAGGAGGAGTATCATCTATACTTTCATCTATCTTTGAGACAATTTCTTGGATATTATCAACTTTCACATTGTCCCAATCTATCTTTAAATCGTTTTTTAGGATTCTTAATATATCTATGGAATACTGTAGTGAAAATTGTAAAGCTTTCAAGTCCCTAGCATTCACTCTGTTTAATCCTATCTTACCAGCAATTCTTTCAATATCATTTATACCTTCCAATTTCTCTTGTAGTGTTTTTAGAAGCTCTTCATTCTTGTATAGCTTTTCTACAGTATTTAACCTCACATCAATCAGTTTTTTTTCTACAAGAGGATTAAGTATCCATGAGTAGAGTAGTCGAGTACCCATTCTTGTAAGGGTGTGATTTAAGACAGAGAACAGAGAATTGGAAATGTCACCAGAGTATGAGTTAGCTATTAGTTCTAAATTTCTAATTGTTGCTCTGTCTAACACCATATGGTTACCTAGTTTCTCTTTCTTCGGTTTCTGAATATGCTTAGGAGTCATCAATTGAGTTTCTGAAATATATTCAACCAGCATTGCTACTGGAATGATCTCCTCAGAGTCTGATGGTATATCTATTGATTCAGTATTTTTAATTTCAAAGAAGTTCTTAACTATTTCTTGAGAGTATTGAATATTTTTAAGACCTTTTGGAAGAAATTGCACAGGTAGAGTAGAGATTCTCTCATCGCTATCTCCTTCGACCAAAAGTACTTCTACAGGATCATATGCAGATATTGTATCTTCTATGATTGTTTTTTGATTTGAAGATGATACTATTCTAAATTTACCGGTAGAGATATCACATATGGATACAAAGATATTTTTTTTTGAAAAGAATATTGCTAGTACATTACTATCCTTTATTTGATTTGCCTGATCACCATCTAATGTTCCTGGTGTTACTATTCTTGTTACACCTCTTTTGACTATACCTTTAGCAAATTTAGGATCTTCTAGCTGATCAACAATGACAACAGAGAGCCCAGAATCTACTAGTTTAGGAAGATACTGCTCAATGGCTTTGTGAGGGAATCCTGCTAGTGGTACTGCATTTGTACTTTTGTCTCTTTTAGTAAGAGTAATATTTAGAACTTTAGAAGTTGTCTTCGCATCATCTCCAAAGGTTTCAAAGAAATCTCCCATTCGAAAAAGGACTATTTTACCTGGGTATTGAGTCTTAAAAGCCGTATACTGTTTCATCATTGGCGTGTTCTTCATTGTGTGAAAAGTATATCACGAAACAGTAATCTTTAACTACAGGTTATTTGCCTAATATGATTTTGCTTTCCTCTTCTGCAACAACCTTCCTAGCATCTACAATATCTTCGGCAAAAACAGACACCCCATAGACTCCTGCTTCAACACAGTATCTAAGTAGTGGTTTGCAATTCTCTACTACGACAATGATCTTCTCTGCCTTAGGTTTTACAACTTCTAACACATTATCTAGTACTTTAAAAACACTATGTCGAGCCATATCATACTTGACATCAATATCATCCATCTTAAATCCCTGCATCTGTCTAGCTATTCTTGGCATATTTATGATTAAACCATCTATCTTTGTACCAATGATTTCATCAGCAAGTATTACCTCTGCTGGATTATCTAGTATGGCATATATTTTAAATGTAGATGTTCTTCTTAATTTTTCTCCCATTAAATACTTTTTGAAATCTTTCATTAAGGTATCGTTCATAGGGGAGTGGATAGCTACAGACACATTTCGTTTGTTGTATACATTTCGAATTCTTTTAATTAGCTTGATTACTCTGACAAGCATATCTGGATTGTTAAGATAGTGGGATGCACCATGAACTTCTGCGGGGAGATTTTCATCTTCATATATTTTCCCTTTTTCTAACGCTCTAAAATCTTTAACTTTTGCTGATCCTATGGATATGACTACTTCATCTCCATGTACTAAATCGACATAGGAGAGAATCTTTTCACAAATCTTTTTAGAATAGTCTACATACTTCTTCTCTGCAACATACGCCATTATATGCTTACCATCTTCAAGTAGAATCTTATCTAGATCTATGTAAACAATACCGTGAGAATTACCAACATATTCAAATAGTTTCTCGGAGTTTTCATTATCTAAAGAAAAAACCTTTGTAGCTACTGGTGGTAATGTCATATCTCTTGAAGGGATCCTCTCTTCTTTTTCCTGAACTTGATTCTCTTCTAAAAGATCTACCCCAGAAACTTCGCCAGAGCTATATGCTTCAATTACAGGGTGAACATCTTGACTCTGTATATCAACATCTTTGTAGACAGAACCGACATTACCATCAATCTTTACCCAATCTCCATCCTTGAGTATTTGAGATGCATTTCCTGTTCCTACAACAGCTGGTATACCTATCTCCCTACAAAGGATAGCAGTATCACTCGTTAAGCCACCAGCATCCATGATTACACCACCAGATGAAAGTATCATTGATTCCATTTCGGTAGAGTACTTTGTAATGAGAAGTATATCGTTTTTTGTAAATTTCTTTGTAGAAGGTTTGTCTACTACAGAAATCTTACCAATAGCAATTCCAAAACTAGCACCGATACCTGATATTAAGAAATCTTCCTGTTTTACAGTATTATTTAATTTAGTGTCAGATTCTTTCTTAGCTGAAACTATGAGATTCTCTAATCTCCTAGTTATTTCATTACTGTTTTTGTTAACAATTCTTTGAGCATCAGACATAGCCTGATTAACTAGCATATTAGCACCACGAGATTTTTCTAAAATACCTAATATGACCTCGCGAATACTTCTTCGCGAGTCCATATCTACAAAAGACACAACATTCTGTACTGGCAACATATCATACATAGGTTTGTTCTGTAAGACCCAAAATCTCCCACCACAAAGTACCCATTCCATATTTTGAACTGATCTCGATTTATCTTCTACAATTAAAGCTATCTTTGAAATTTCTTCCAAATCAGAATCAGACAGCTTCTGCCTATGACTCCATGAAGAAGATATCTTTACTTTTTCAAAGTTGTTACCTTTCTTTCCTGTCTTCATTGTTCTAACTTTCATCCATTCCTGTGGAGCTATGTGTTTCTCAACTACTGTTAAATTCTTTTTGTTCAAAAGATATGTATCAGGTGTAATCTCTCCCAAAGATATCACATCACCTAAACCAAAAACTGCCTCAACACTTAACTTACTGTTGTCTTGTGTAATTGGATCTTCTGTAAATGCAACTCCTGAGACTTCTGCTTGAACCATTCTCTGAACTACAACAGATATTTTTACATCCACTAAATCAATTCCCATTTTTGAAGCATACATTACAACATCATCCGTAAAGAGAGAGGAGTATATTCTTTTGATTGAATCCTTTAAATCTTTCAAACCTCTTACATTTAATTCCGTTGAGAATATACCACTAAAAGATATTTTTTCATTTTGAGGGAAAACAACAGAAGATCTAACAGACACCCATGCATCCGTAAAACCAGATAGTCTTGTATATGCACTTAATATCTCCTCTTCTGCTTCTTTTGAGAACTCTGTCTTTACAAAAAGTTCCTCTATCTCTTCTGGTTCTGGGTTTTTCTTGTTTGCTAATAGCTTCTTTTCTCCAGTATCTAGCGCAGAAAAGCAAAAATCCGAATACAATTTACTTGAAATGACAAAAAATTCAGGAACTGGAACATCCATATCCTTTAGTTTGAAAAGACTTAAGCCCTTTCTTCCAACAACATTTTCAGAGAGATCTTTTGCCGAATACTCTTCGTAGAAAAAAACAAATTTCTTCTTTGTTCCAACCGTATCCATCTTGTGCCGGGCAGTACAAAATTTATATTTCTGTATTAAACGATACCTTTAGCTTTCAATTTTTGCAAGTCTATGTAAAATTCGTAAAAGATATGTAAAATAACCATAAGTGGTACAGCCACCAACCCACCAACTGGCCCAAGAAATATCAAGCATATCATTACTCCCAAAAGAACAAGTATAGATTTTAGACCTACAGCATTAGACATGACTTTTGGTACTATTAAGTTGTTTTCCAACTGTTGATATACAAAAAATATTATTAAGAAAATCAATGCTTTGATTGGACCAACTGTTAAGAGTGCTATGACTGCAGCTACTGCAGATCCAAATGTCGCTCCTACCTGAGGGACTAGACATGCGATACCAATGAAGAGAGCAAGAGGGATTGCGAATGGTACTTGTAATATTGAAAGGAGCAAGCCAGCGAAGATCATTACTAGGAAACTTATTGTAGCTTGTCCCAATACCCAACCTCCAAGTTTTTTTTCTACATCTATTACTAACTTCTTAACTCTTTCTCTTTTTTGATCAGAGGTTATTCTAATTAACAAAACATCAAAAAAAGAATCATGTTCAGAAACTAGATATACAGAAAAAATTAAAGATGTTAGTAAGAGAGCAAAGATACTAAAAAATCCTGAGAAGAATCCAGCAATATTCTTAACACTATCTACTGTTGGGAATGCTTTTAACATGTCATATATATATGGATATACCAAATCGATATTTAGATTGTACCTACCTATGGAGAAATCCTTAAGGTAGAGTAGGGCATCGTTTATCCATCCTGGTAACACAGATACTAGATCTGCCAATTGATTTACGAAAGGAACAAAAACCCAAGACATGAAGCCTGAGACTACTGATATGAGAAAAAAATATGCAAAGAATATTGAAAAACCTTTTGGTATTTTTCTTTTTTCAAACCAAAGTACAACAGGTCGAATGGATGACATGAATACAAAACCTAAGAATATGAACAGTAAAATGGAAAGGATTTCTTGACCGAGATATATGAATCCCAAAATGGACAAAACAATTAAAACTGTTTTCCATGAGATATCAAATGTTACGGTCTGTCTTTCTTGTGTCTTAGATGTATTGGAAACAAAAGAAGGAAGTTTCTTTTTACTTCTTTCCTCCGTTATATTTCCACTTTTTACTGAGTATATTTTTGCCATGCCTAATTATATCAATTTCCCTTTGTTTTAACCACAAATATTGAAGCTATGTATGTTGTTAATGGTACCACAAGAATCAAACCAATACTTGCTACTAATGTTCTAACTATCTCTTCCACCACAAATTCAGTATTTATTAGTATCCTGAAATCAGGATTGTTTGCAGAAAGCAACATAACCAATGTAAAACTTGAACCTGCATATGCTATAAAAAGTGTATTAATCATAGACGATATATGATCTTTCCCTACATTCATCGCCTTGGAATACAGCTCTTTCGAAGTGAGATTCTTGTTAGCATCAAAGATTTCCATCATTGTTGAGGTTTGACCAATCGTTACGTCATCAAGAACACCCAATGCTCCTATTACTATACCTAAAAGATATATTGAAGAAAGTGAAAAACTCTTGGAAACTGTATCGTAGAGCATATATGCTGACTCTTCACCCGTACCATTAAGGTCTAACCAATTAACAACAATACTTCCAACAACAAATATTATTATCACTCCAAGTAAGGATGATACAAAAGCTATCAAAGATTTTTTGTTAAATCCATATGTAACAAAAGTAGATGCAAAGAGCAACAAAACTATTGAAACAAAAGATATGAGAAGGAGATTAGAACCATTGTTAATATTTGGTATGGCAAAAGAGTAGAGTATTACAAAGCTTAATAGCAAACCAATGATCGCTCTTAAACCCTTAAATCCTGTTACAAAGACTATTAACAGTACAAATACACCAAAGATAATTAGAAGATCATTCTCTCTAGAATAGCTTTCTACATTCCATTGATTCTCAAAATCTTCAGAAGATGTAAGAGAAAGATATACTCTTTTCCCCTCTTTAAATACTTCATCTTCGCTATTTACAGCTGAAACAATACTCTCTATCTCCTGTCCTTTCATATCTCCATCAAGTATTTCAACAATATACTTTACACAGATATATCCCATTTCTGCATTACAATCTTCAATCACTGCCTCCTTTATCTCTCCCTTGTAATTTGTAATTACCTGCTCATATTCCTGAGCGAAAAGAGTATCTTTGAAATTAAAGAAAAAGGAAAACAGAAGTAGAAGACCAAAAAGTGGTTTGTATATATTCTTAATCATCATGATATATTAACAAAAAAGGGGAAGAAATTCTTCCCCTTTTCAAAGTTCCAA
>CAZLAH010000005.1:0-5556 GCA_964557565.1 uncultured Candidatus Saccharibacteria bacterium | reverse complement strand
AATGTGAATGTTTCAGTACCAACCTCTGTTGCATACTCCAAACTTTCTAATTCAGGTCCTGTTCTGTCCACTGTCACAATTCTCATATCAGATTGAGGAGAAATATACCTCTTAGGAAAACCTTTTACACCTGCTACAGATACCGCATATTTACCCTCTGTTTCAGCTTTATGTTTGTATTCAAACTCTCCTTCATCTCCAACCTTAATTCTCGCGACCTCATCATTGTCTACATATACAAAGACTTCACTATATCCATCTGCCAATCCTTTTATTGTTATACTTTCTTCATTTGTTAATACAGAGGTACCAGAGAGAGAAGGGGATTGCAAAGATTCATCAAATTCAGGTGTTCTACTGAATTTAACAAATGAAAATACTCCATAAGCAATCAACAAGAGACCCAAAGCTATGAATACAGTTCCAACTATCTTAGAAACTTTCTCCTGATCAAGTGGGGCTTTTACTTCAACCTTTGAAAGCATAGATTGATCTTTTTTTACCTCCTTAGAAGTAACTTTGTTAACATTTTCGTTAACTTTCTTTGTTTTCTTCTTAGCCACTTTGTACCCTATATTAAAATTTATATGTTCTACATTTTAGGATAGTATAATTTATCAAATAATGCAACTCAGACCGAAATCTAGTACAATATACATATGAATACTAGCAATTCCATTAAATATGTCACAACACTTTTCCTAATACTATTGGTACTTACACCCATATTGTTTTTTTTGTTGTATCCCTTTTACAATGACCTTACCTTAGCTACAAAAGAATTCAATCTATACAGAATTACAAAAGAGAAAACGGTTACTCTTTTAACAGAAATATCTCCACCACAAGAGAGATACAAAGAACAGATACTTGGAGCAACAAGCATAGAGGAGTCACTCTCTAGTACTCAAGTAGTGCTTGATCAGAAGCTTCTAGAAGAATTAAATACAAGAATATCCATAGTGGATATTAATGTAGAGGGAGCAATATACCAAGGAGAATCATCTCTAACTATGGACAAAGGGTTTTGGCATTTCCCCATATCTAAATTCCCTGGCGAGAAAGGCAATGTAGTAATAATAGGACATAGATTCTTGAACCTACCTCCTGCTACAGATACTTTCTACAATTTAGATAAAATAAAAATAGGTGACCACATCGATATAACACATAGCGAAGGAGAGTACACATACATAGTAGTAGAGACAAAAGAGGTGGAATCAAATGACATGAGCATAATAGAGCAAGGTGATGACTACAAGCTTACCCTCGTTACATGCACACCTCTTTGGACATCCGAAAAACGCCTTGTTGTCATAGCTAAACTAGACAAACTATACAAAAAAGTGTAGACTTTCAGCACATTTTAAATAATACAAATATTACCAATGGAGAAATTCTACGAAAGAAAAGATGTCGACAAAACCACAATCGAGATCACAATTACAATACCTCAAGATAGTTTTAAAAAGTCATACGAGGCACTTCTAAACGATGAGCTCAAGAAGACAAATATCAAAGGATTTAGGGCTGGGAAAGTACCATCAGATTTAATCGAACCAGAGATTAGTAATACAGTGAAAATACAAGCATTTGAGAAACTTGTACCTCTGTATGTAACAACTGCATTACAAAAAGAAAATATCAATCCAATTGCACCTCCTGCATACAAAGCATTCCCAGATTTTTCAAAAGAAGAGGATTTAGTCTTTAGCATGGATGTAACAGTTATGCCTGAGTTTAAATTAGGCAATTTGAAGAAGGTAAAGATAGAGAAAGAGGAAGCAAAGATTTCAAAGAAGGAAGTAGATGATGCTTTGGATTCTTTACTAAAAAACAATGAAACCAAATCAAAGGAGATAGGGGATGATTGGGCAAAAGAAATAATCAAGATATTGGGTATTAAGGATGTAAAAGATCTTAAAGAATTCAGAAAATATGTTGAAGATACCTTAAAAAAGCAGAAGGAGCATATGCTTGCACACAAGAGAGAAGATTCTGCATTTGAGCAGGCTGTAAAAATTTCTAATATAGAGATACCACAAGCAGCAATAGAGTATGAAGCTTCAGAAAGAGAAAGATCTTTTGTTCATGATATGGAACATAGGAATATGAAGGTCGAGGATTTCTTGAAAGCAAACAATATTACTTTAGAGAAGATGAGAGAGCTATGGAAACAGGATGCAAAAATGGCTTTAGAAAGTGATGTCTTCCTAAAGCTTTTCGCAAAGGAAAGAGGTATTAAAATGAATGACGATGATTTAAAGAATAGGATAGAGGAATTAAAGAAGAATGCTCCGAAGGATACAGATCCTAAGATTTTTGAGAATGAAGAATGGAAAGAATATATTAGGAAAGTGGGAGAGAAAGAGAAAGCTTTCAATTCATTTGTAAAAGAGATGCTAGGTGCATAATTTGTTACCTTAAGGAAATGAATCTAATACCAACAGTCATAGAGAAGGAGAGAGGCGGAGAGAGAGCATATGATATATATTCGAGATTACTAAAAGACAGAATCATATTTGTAAGTGGTGAGATTGAGACGAATATGTCTAATACAATAATAGCTCAACTTCTTTTTTTAGAGAAAGAAAATCCTGATGAGGATATACAGATGTTCATAAATTCTCCAGGCGGAGAGGTTAGTGCAGGTATGGCAATAGTTGATACTATGAATTTCATAAAATGCGATGTCTCTACCATATCTGTTGGTCTTACTGCTTCTATGGGTACAGTTCTTCTTTCAAACGGTAAGAGAGGCAAGAGATTGGCGTTACCAAATAGTAAGATACATATCCATCAGCCATTAGGAGGAGCTAGAGGACAAGCTAGTGACATAGCTATAGAGGCAGAGGATATATTAAAAACTAGAGAGGTTCTTTACAAGATGCTTTCTGAGAACACCGGTCAACCTATCAAGCAAATAGAGAAAGATGCAGACAGAGACAAATACTTTACTGCAAAGGAGGCTAAAGAGTATGGTTTGATAGATAAAGTAATTAGAAAGAGATAGATGACTTCAGAATCTGAGAATAAAACACCATATAAGGATTTTACAAATAAGTATTTCGAGATTGCTTTACTAGAAGATAAGATCCAAGAATATTTAGATGCAGGGGATAGACTTCCCAAAATGGCAGAGAAATTGCTTTCTATCCTACCTGCAAATGTACAAGTATTAGTAATTAGTAAAGACATAATTGTAGAGAGGAATACTGACAATGAGCTCGACCCAGAGGTTTGGAATCTAGAAAAAGTTCATGAATATTTAGAATTAGAATCAAAGAAATTCGCTGACTACGACAATGAGCTTCAATCTTTAGAACCACCATATTTGCAATACGCATTACATGAACAAGAGCAATATCGAAAAGAACTAAAAATGTACTATAAAGAACTCTTGGAATGTCTTCAGTAATTAAATTTTTAGAAATAGAATATGTTTGACGATTTAACAGTGATAGAAAATAACAAAAAACAAGAATCACTCAACACAATACTCTTTAACATAAACCAAATGTTTCATTGTGGAATAGAGGGAGATATTGTTTCAGAAACTGTATCTGGGATATCACTTAAAGAAATTGACCTTTTTCTTAATCAGATAGCTACAAGACAGAGTACTGATATCGAGCTTTTCAGAATCAGACCAACATATATAGAAGACCCCATGCTAGTGGATACACTTTACGACTATGTCCAGATATACCCCCTGGGAAGAAAGGGGTACAAGCAAGTAGTATATTTCATAGAGGGTAGTGATTTTGCTTTAACCTTGATCCCCATAGAGGAAGGTAGGGGGGATATCAGAATACATATGGAGCCATTAGAGTGTTGTCCTGATT
The DNA here is from genome assembly GCA_964557565.1 of uncultured Candidatus Saccharibacteria bacterium. Classification (GTDB taxonomy): domain Bacteria; phylum Patescibacteriota; class Dojkabacteria; order SC72; family SC72; genus UBA5232. The sequence goes on along the minus strand of CAZLAH010000005.1, from coordinate 1,711 downwards.
TCATAACTGAGAAATACAATGATTTAGATAATAGGAAAAGTATTGAGAATATAAAGTTTGTAGATTTGAGAGAGAAGAAGTAAGAACTCTGTTTGACCTTACATTTCCTTTCTGCTATTTTTAGATACCATATATAGATCTAGCAATACATATTTTTGATTACAGTAAAAAACCTTTCTAACAAAAGATTTCTACTCATACACTTCAGGGTTGGCAAAACAGATGGAGTATCCCTTGAGATAGATTCATGGAAACGTATTCTTCAAAAAAAAGGTGCAATCGTAGCTCTCTGCGCTGGGTCAGAAAGCATAGGAGCTGACTATATCATAGAAGATCTAGAGCAACAGTTTAATTCCCAAATGTACAATATTGAGCAAGACTGTTTTCAAGATATTACTAAACATAAATGCAAAGAAGATTTGGAGAAAGATATACTTAAACATCAGGAAATAATAGAGAAAGAATTTGAAAAGGTAGTTCTTGATTACAAACCAACACACATATTGATATCCAATATCTTTTCAGTAGGAGAGGGGATTCCTGTAGCAGGAGCTTTTGCAAAGGTATTGGATAGATACGAGATTCCAACGATGCTAGTTAATCATGATTTTTACTGGGAAGACAAAAAGAAAAGACATCCATCATGTGACTTAGTGCGAGAACAATTAGAAAGGTATTTCCCAATAGATCGGGAATATATTCAGAACTACTGTATTAACAAAATAGCACAGGAAGAATTACTAAAGAGAAAAAACATATCATCAAAATTACTCCATGATACATTCGATTTTACACAAACACAGTGGAGTAGGAAGAAACATATAGCTGACTATTTACAGGAGAAGGGTGTTGATGAGAATTCAATAATTGTTTTACAAGCTACAAGAGTTGTAAGAAGGAAGTGTATAGAGATAGCTATAGATCTTGTTAAGCAATTAGAACAAAGGAAGGATGAAATAAAGGGGAAACTTTACAATGGTAAAAATTTTGACAAATCCAAATCAAAATTTCACTTAGTTCTTTCTGGGTATGTAGAGAAAAGAGATAAAGAGTATTTAGAAGAATTAAGAAGATATGCCAAAGACTTAGGTATATATCTTACATATTTCGGAGATGATATTGATGAAAGGTATAGTCTTTTTGATATATATCCATTTGCAGACATTATTACATATCCTAGTCAGTATGAGGGTTTTGGTAATCAGGTTTTAGAGGCTGTGTTTGCACGAAAACCTATTGTACTTTTTGAATATCCAACGTTTAAGACAGACATTTTGAATACTGGTATTCGGTATATTTCTTTGGGAGATCGTATGAGAAAAAAGAGAGGAGAGAATCTTTTCGAGGTAGGGAAGGGGAAGCTTAATCTTGCAGTTTCAGAGGTTTTTGATGTTCTTCAGAATAAAGAAAAGTACGATATGTATACAGGTAGTAATTTTGATGTAGTTTCTAAGCATTTTTCTTTTGAGAAGGTTTCTAAGATATTTGATGAGTTTGTAGGAGATACTAGTGAAGTACAAGGGGATATGTTAGAAGAGAATTTTACTCCTATTGTTAATTACTAGGTTTAGTCCTTTTGTTATACATAATATTGAAAAAAGAGGATAGAAAGAATAGAATAGGGGTATATATTAGGACGATTAGCTCAGCTGGTTAGAGCACTACATTGACATTGTAGGGGTCACTGGTTCGATTCCGGTATCGTCCACCA
>CAZLAH010000004.1:35147-53930 GCA_964557565.1 uncultured Candidatus Saccharibacteria bacterium | reverse complement strand
TAAAAGTAGAGTATTGATAACTGGAGATATATTAAATATACTTTTGAAATATATGAAGTACGGAAGAGGTATACAAAACAGAATAAAGAGGGTAGAGGGGCAGGTAGGTGGAGTTAAAAAGATGATATTGAATGGAGAGAATGATACAAAAGTTATGACTCAATTACAGGCCTCTATATCTTCATTAGAGAGTCTGAAAACTGAAATGATTAAACAGCAGATGAAGCAGACGATGTTAGAGGATGTAAAGAAGACGCTAGGTCTTGGAGAATAAAGGAAATATTACTGCCCCAAATGATATTTTGCTATACTGTACTAGTATATTTTTAATTTTAAACAGCTAAATATGAAAATTAAAAGAATTGGGTGGACATCATTTCTTCTTACTTCTGAGAATCTTTCTGTATTAACAGATCCAGTTTCTCTAGTTACTTCAGGTTTAAGTTTGCCTAAGACAAAAGCTGATGTATGTTTGTTTAGTAACTATACTGAACCAATTAAGGAGTCTATTTTGAAAGACAAGAAATTGGAGAGCAAGGTAGTTCCTGACAAGAGGGATACTGTTATGGAGATAGATACTCCAGGAGAATTTGAAATAGCAGGATTGATGATAAGGAGAGGGATATCTGATAATTTCTATATAGTCGATGAAAAATCCATAAGGGTAGTATATATGGGTGGAACAGATAATACTTTTGATCCTGATACTGTAAAAGACATTGGTGATGTAGATGTTTTAATATTGCCTGTAGGTGATGGGGTCAATTTTATGAGTTTTGATAGTATAGAGAAAGTTATTTCAAATATAGATCCTGCAATATTGATACCTTGTGCTTACAAAGAGGGTGGTTTGAAGAATTTAGATGTTAAAGATAAAGAGGAATTTGTAAAACATTTTGGTTTTGGTAATGTCAGGAATGAAAGCTATCTTAATGTAAGTAAAAAAATTGTAGAGGAAGAGCAAAAGAGTGTTGAGGTAATATTTTTAGATTAATAACAATAGATGGAGAACAAGGTGCCACCACAAAATACGGAAGTTGAGCAATCTCTAATAGGATGCATGCTAATAGATAAGGAAGCAATAATTTCCGTCTCTGCTTGGTTATTACCAGATCATTTCTATGATCAAAGGCATCAGATAATATATTCTACGGTACTGGATCTCTTTAATAATGGTCTTCCTGTTGATTTGATAACTATTGTAGATAAATTACAAAAAGAAAAAAGATTAACCACAGTAGGAGGAAGGGCGTATCTTGCTGAATTAGCAACGATAGTTGCTACCTCTGCAAATGCTGAGGAGTATGGAGAGATAATTAAAGAAAGTGCTACCAGGAGAGGGTTGATATCTGCTGCTAGAGAGATTACAGAGTTGGCGTTTAATGAAACTACTCCCATAGATGTAGTTATTGATAGGTCCGAAAAGCAGGTCTTTGATGTAGCACAAGTTGGTACAAAAGCTAACTTTGTACATATTAAAGATTTGCTTAAAGATGCATACGAAAGAGCTGAAAGAGCTGATAATGATGAGGCATATCTTGGAGTTTCTACTGGTTTTAAGGATTTGGATGATCTACTAGGTGGTTTCCAAAAATCAGATCTCATTGTCTTAGCTGCTAGACCTTCTGTTGGTAAAACATCTTTAGCTTTAGATATGATGAGACATGCTTCTTTGGCACAAGGTAAAACAGTAGCATTCTTCTCTTTGGAAATGTCTAAAACACAGATTATGGATAGGCTTTTAGGTATGCAATCAGGAATACCATTTTGGGAGATAAGAACTGGTAGATTAAGTGATAAAAAATTTATTAAGCTTGGAGAAACAATGGGTGAGTTAGGAGATGCTAATATATATATTGATGATCAAGCGGGTCAACATATTAATGCATTGAGAACAAAGGCTAGAAGATTAGCTCTTGAAAAAGGCTTGGATATCATATTCGTAGACTATCTTCAATTAATGCATGGAAATAATACTGAGAGTAGAACACTGGAGGTGGGGGAAATATCACAAGGATTAAAAAATATTGCGAAGGAATTAGATGTCCCTGTTGTAGCACTTTCTCAGCTATCTCGTGCAATTGAACAAAGGCAAGGTAGAAGACCTCAGCTTTCGGACTTGAGAGAATCTGGTTCTATTGAGCAGGATGCTGATGTTGTAATGTTCATAGATAGAGAGGAAACGTGGAATCCTGATACTGAGAACAAGGGAATTGGAGAATTGGTTGTTGCAAAGCACAGAAATGGTCCAACAGGGTATGTGAAGTTAGCTTTTGTAAATGAGATCGCAAGCTTTAGAAACTTGTATAAAGGTGATAAATAGGGGTATAATACGCCATATTTGGTCGAGTGGTGGAATTGGCAGACACGCGGGACTCAAAATCCCGTGCTAGCAATAGCATGAGGGTTCAACTCCCTCCCCGACCATTTTGCTATATTTAGTCAAAAATATTATGGAACAATTTATCCTCAATCTGCTTGATGCTATAGGAAATATAGATTTTCGTTCTGTATGGAATGTATTTTTCTATGCACTAGCAATATTTTGGATGGTAGTGTTGTATTGGATATGGTTGGATTCAGGAGATAGAAGCTCAAGCAAGAAAGCCAGGATAGCATATGTATTGCTTGGTTTAATACTCAATATAGTAGGTCTTGTAATCTACCTAATAATCAGACCAAGTAGAACAATTGAAGAGATTTATTGGTCAGATTTAGAGAGAAGGTATCTTAAATTTGAGACTTCTGAATTAGGTGATTGTCCTAAATGTGGTGCTCAACTTTTTCCTGGTTTCAGATTTTGTCCAGAATGTAAATACAAATTAAAAATTAAATGTCCAAACTGTAATGTATTTATAGATAGGAAGTACAAATACTGTCCTCAGTGTGGGGAAGAACTTCATAGGAATCGTTCTTTTGATCCTCTTCAATCACCAACTAAAGAAGTCATGCAGGGGCAGATAGAAGCATCAAGAATAGAAGCGACAGAAGTTGTAGAAGGTAGTAGAACGAGATACTCTGTAAAAAAGAGTATAGCTACACATGTTGGAGATAGAGTTATAGCGGGGTATATGATCGTTTTGGATGGTATTAAAGGTCTATTCAAGACAAAAGGGAAAGAAAAGAAAGAATCTGTTGCCAAAGAGATTGTAAATAACTCTGTCTTTAAAAAGAGTAAAAAGAAAAACAAAAGGAAAGCAAAGCGATAGTTATCTACAATGTCCCTTTTTATGCTATTATTTCTTAACATAAGATTTGATTTACTACTGTGTACAACCAAATTCTTGAAAAAACAGGATCCTTTGTATCTCAAATACCTCCAGTATTTCTTTTCCTTCTTGTAATTGTTTTAGGAATGTATAAATTTTGGAAAGAGTGCAATATAACAAGGAAGGAGAACAACTCAATCTTTGATATGTTTTTCTTCTCTTCGATATTAGGTCTAATTTTGGGCAGAGCATCATACATAATTTCTAATTGGGAAGAATTTGGTAAATATATTTGGTATTGGTTACCATATGAGAAATATGGGGATCAAATATTTCTCTTTAGGCTATTACCATGGAGATTTCTTCGAGTATGGGATTGGGAGATACAAATAATTGTTATGTTTGTAGGCTTTGTGCTTTCTGCGACTATCTGGACGGTATTTGTAAAAAAATGGAAATGGAGCCATCTGTATACTCCAATATTCTCATCTGCGACCAGTATGATAGCTCTTTCATTTTTATTGATAGGTCTTTTTGTTAACCAAGTAGGTTGGGTCAATCAGGGACTTTTTTTACTTGTTCCGATTGTACTCCTTTTAATTTCTCAAAAAATAATTAGGGATAGAATAATAGGGAAAAGAGAAATGAGATTCCTTGCAATAGTAGAGATTTTCTTTCTTTCTATAACTACGGGATATCTTGTATATACATATAAAACAGTTGAGAGCACAGGATTTGAGTTGGGGGCTGTTATTCTTTTGTTCGTGTGGTTTGTTTGTGGATCCTTGGTATATATATTGGAAATAAATAAGGCGAATGTCACTATTGAGAAAGTCTCTTCTTTGGGTGTAATATCGGATTCTGATATTAAAAGTACTATTAGATTATCCAAATAATCCATATGAGTAATGAGGAAATAGGGCAAAGAGTAGATGTATACCTTTTGAAATATTTAACAAAAAAAGGTCTTACGTATGTATCTAGATCTTTTCTTAAAAATAACTGGGAGAAGAATTTCATATTAGTAAATGGGAAAAGTGTAAAACCGTCATACAAGATTAGGGGAGGAGATGAGCTTTTAGTCTTGGAAGAAAATGTTCTAAATGGATACAACGATGTAGATTTTGACAATATTAAGTCACAGGATGGTACTTTAAAAATTGTTTTTGAAGATAGTAATATCTTGGTTTTGGAGAAGGAAAAAAATATGTCCATACATCCTGGTATCTCAAACAGTGAGAACACTTTAGCAAATTTTGTAAGAGGATACTTAGAAAGTAAGGGACAATATGACAACAAGGTCAGTAGGGCTGGAGTGGTACACAGATTGGATAAAGGAGTTTCCGGTTTGGTTGTATTTGCAAAAAACAAAGAGACGCAACTTTTTCTTCAAGAACAGTTTCAAAACAGAAATGTTAACAAAGTCTACTTTGCTAAGCTAGGAAAAGAGAATCTTCCTGAAGTTTTGAAAGCATATTTGAAAAATACTAATGTGCAAACAGAACTCAATATCTTAGAGAAAAACGATTTTAAATGTGATGATACTTGGTATGAGTGTATAGGGTATATTTCTAGGAGTAAAAGTAATAGATTGAAGATGAAATTCTCACCATTCTTAGATAGTAAAGGTAAAAAAGCGGTGTCATATATAAAGCCAGTTAGTGAAAATGAGTTGTTGATAAAAATCGAGACAGGAAGGATGCATCAGATTCGAGCAACACTTGAATATCTGGAAACTTACATAGATGGTGATACCCTCTATTCCTCCTTGTCTGGAGGATCTATTCCTGAGAAAATACAACTAACTTCAATTCTTTTAAGCTTCTCAAATATTGATAATACAAGATTAGTTTTTAAGTTAGATAGATGAGAGGAAGAAGGATATCTCAAAACAATGCTAAAAAGAGGAACAAGTTTAGTATTCCTTGGAGAAAGATATTGATATTATTTTCTTTGACTGTTTTTCTAACATATTTTGGATATTTTCTCTTTGTTTTTTTCTCAATTAAGACTGAAAATCTCATACTTACTGGCTCGGTAGAAAATTATTTACTCTCTAAAAATACAGATGATTTGGAAAAAACATTAATAGTTCTTGAGGAAGGAGTAGATGAGCAAAGGAGGATATCTCATGTATATCTTGTACTTTCAAATAGAGAAAAAGATCTCTCTATGGTTATATATATCCCTGGGGATATATACTTCGAGGCATTAAAAGAAGATTTTGGTTCATCGATACCAGTATCCTCTTTAAGATTTGCAGGAGATTTCTTACAAGAAGGTAGAGGTGTTGAATATGCAGTTTGGCAGTTAACTCAGATGCTTGGTGTTAAAGTAAACGACTATATTTGGTTCTCTTCTGAAGCTCTTGATACATTTGAAAAGATATTTGGGGATTTAAGCCATGTTAAACAGAGTCTGAAGGAGTATTACAAAGTAGAGGATGGTACTCAGGTAGGAGATAACTTCTTGAAGTTGCATACTGTCTCTTTCTCTCAATCATATTTGAAGATGTTCCTCAAAGCTCAGCTTCTAGAGGGTTTGGATAATAAAATTTATTCCAATCTTTCATCAGCTGATGTCTTTTGGAAGATAGGGACCTTTGATCGAAATGTAAAAGGGATGGAAACATACGCCATTGATGTTTCTCATTATAAATATCTTGAAGAAAGTATGTCTGAACAGGGGGGGCAAATAACTAGCCTTAACACAACTTCTTTTGATTCTGCATTTAGAAAATTCTACTCCAAAGTTGTAGATAGAAGCTTAGAGGAGGAGAGAGTAAGGGTTGAAGTATACAATGGGAGTGGTATTGCGGGTTCAGCATTCCAACTGGGTAGAAAAATAGAGAATTCCGGTTGTGATGTTGTCAGGTATGGAAATTCCCCAAAGAATATTGAAAAAACACTCGTATATGTACCTAAGAAGGAATCTTTCCAAGAGTCATATACTGTAATAGAGGAAATCCTTTCTGGTATGTTTGAGTTTGTAGAAGGTAGACCTGAATTTATGACAACAGGAGATATCGTAATCATATTGGGTGAGGATATTAAATTAATGTATAGATTCTAATAATATTTGCTTAAAAATCTTTTTTAATCTAAAATTCTTCCTATGGAAATAGCATTATTGATATTAATAGCACTCTCTTTACTCTTTGTTTTGGTGCTGTTTTGGTGGTCTGGAAAGAACAAAGTGGAAGATGAGGTGTATGAAGATATCAGGAATCCTTTTGTAATGCAGATACTGGTGCCTAGAGAGAATGACAAATCAGCATTGGCAGCAGAACAGATGTTTGCTTCTATACATGGTATCTTAGATGATTACAAAAAATGTCCTGATATTATTAGTCTGGAAATACTTTCTTCTGATGAAGAGGGAATTCGTTTCTATGTTGTATCTCCAAGGGAATTAGCAAAATTCATTGAGGGGCAGATATATGCTCAATATCCAAATGCAGATATTAGATATGTACAGGACTATGCTAGAAATGATTCTGTTAATTCTGAGAATTTTGTGACCATGGGTGAAGTCGAAATGGAGAAGGATTCTGTTTTTCCAATTAAGACTTTTAGGAATTTTGAAGTAGATCCTCTTGCTGCAATTACTGGGGCTATGTCTGAATTGAACAAAGGCGAGAAAGTTTGGTTACAAATATTGATTAGACCTGTATCCAATTATTGGCAAATTAAATCGAAGAAATATATATCAGCCATAAGGGAAGGTAAAGATCCCAATGGAGGTAGCTTCCTAGCCGCTATTACAAAACTACTTTCGGGTATGGGGAAAGCTCTTACAGAATCTCCTGATACTAAACCTCAGAAAGAGGTAGTAAAGCTTGAACCAGGGCAAGAAGAAGAGTTAAGTGAAATAGAAACAAAAATGCTGAAGTTGGGTTTTGAGTTTAAGATTCGTGTTGTCGCAAAAGCTGAGACACAGTTAAGGTCTGAGCAGATGTTGAGGGATGTGGTAGCAAGTTTTAAACAATTTACTACTGCACATTTAAATAATTTCATACATGCGACTCCAGAAAAAGGTGGCAAGGAGCTTTATGATGATTATGTAAATAGGGTTATGCATCGTGATGAACCAGATATCATCAATATTGAAGAGTTGGCATCCTTGTATCATTTACCAAATATCTCTGTTGAAACTCCCAACATAGCATGGAGTAGATCTAGAAAATTAGAACCCCCTATGAATCTTCCAAGAGCAACTGAGGGTGATGTTACACTTTTTGGAGAAACTGATTACAGAGATACAAGAGTAGAGTTTGGCCTAAAGAGAAAGGATAGAGTAAGACACTTCTACCTTTTAGGTAAAACAGGTACCGGTAAATCGACACTTTTCAAAAATATGTTCATATCAGATGTTCTAGCAGGGGATGGCGCATGTTTCGTAGATCCACATGGTGACACAGTAGAGCAGCTTCTAGAATACATACCACCAAACAGGGTAGAAGATGTAGTATATTTCAACCCTACAGATGTTCAACATCCAATAGGGTTTAACCTTTTGGAGTTAAAAGACAAATCTCAGAGGGATTTAATTGCTGATGGTGTAGTAGAGGTTTTTAAGAAGCAGTTTGGAGATTCTTGGGGACCAAGACTTCAATATATTCTTACAAATACAATTGCGACAGCTCTTGAGGCTCAAGGGACTACCTTGCTTGCAGTAATACGTTTGCTAATGGACAACAACTTTAGAAAATTCATACTTAAGCAGGTAGACGATCCCATCTTGTATAAATTTTGGACAGAAGAGTTTGCTCAGATGGCTCAAAATAGCAAGTTGCTCTCGGAGTCAGTTTCTCCAATTCAAAACAAAGTAGGTAGATTCATATCGTCTGCAGTAACTAGAAATATCATTGGACAGGTGAAATCTACAATTGATTTAAGAGAGATAATGGATAACAGGAAGATATTGCTTGTCAATCTAGCACAGGGAAAGCTTGGTGAAGAGACAGCTTCGCTTTTGGGAGGAATGATAATCACAAGATTGCAAGCAACAGCAATGGAGAGAGTAGATGTACCGGAAGATGAGAGGCAAGATTTCTTCCTGTATGTAGATGAGTTCCAAAACTTTGCTACTGAATCATTTGCAAAGATTCTTTCTGAAGCAAGAAAGTACAAACTCAATCTTACAATGACAAACCAGTATATTGATCAATTACCTTTAACTGTAAGGCAGGCGATATTTGGTAATGTAGGAACTTTGGGTTCATTTGTTGTAAGTCAATCTGATGCTAGTATTTTGGAAAAAGAGTTTTCTCCTGTAGTTACAAGTGATGATCTTGTTTCCTTAGATGCGTACTCTTTGTATATTAAGTTGTGTATTGATGGCATGACTTCCATACCCTTTAGTGCTAAGTCCTTGCCTGTAAGGTACGAGAAGTTTGGTTTGAGAGATGAGATAGTTCAAAGATCTAGAGAGAAATACGGTACTCCTAAAGCTGAGATAGAAGAGAAGATACTTAAATGGAGTAATCAAAATTACAGTGAGAAGGGGAATAGATCTGTAGATTTAAAGAAGGATGAAGAAAAGAAGGTGGAGGAGGTGAAAGAGAAATAATTTTTAACATAAATCTATGTCAGGACATTCTAAGTGGTCAACAATCAAACACAAGAAAGCATTGAATGATGCTAAGAAAGGTAAGGTATTCTCAAAAGTATCAGTACAACTGACTCATGCTGCTAGACAGGGTGGGGGAGATCCTAGCATGAATCCTAATTTGAGAATGTATATAGATAAGGCTAAGGAGGTCGGTTTTCCTTTAGACAAGATAGAGAAGGCAATACAGAAGGGTACGGGGGAGGGGAGTGATGGTGTAGTATTTGAAGACATCTCATATGAAGGTTTTGGTCCCTTTGGTATACAAATAATTGTTGATACTTTAACAGATAACAAGAACAGAACAGTATCTGATTTGAGAAAAATATTTGAAGACATTGGAGGGAACTTAGGAGATTCTGGTTCTGTATCTTGGAACTTTGAAACAAAGGGATACATAGTTATTTTACCTGGACATATGGAGAAATCTGAGAAGTATGGAGAAGAAGATAAGTATGTTGAAGAGAATATAGATGATGTTATTCTCAATATTATGGAATTAGAAGGAATCTTGGATATACAGGAAATAGAGGAGGATGGTAAGAAACTTTTGGAGATATACACAGAGTACAATAAATTAGCTAGTGTAAGAGATTCTTTAATTACATTTGCATATGTAGTTAAGGAGTCAGAATTGATAAAAGAGCCTAAGATATATAAACCTCTCTCTCAGGATCAGTTGGAGAAGGTTCGAGAGGCCTTAGAAATTATCGAAGATAATGATGATGTACAAAATGTTTGGAGTGATATAGAGATATGAGAATATTAGGTATAGATCCAGGATTGGCTACTACAGGTTGGGCTGTTGTAGACTTTGATCAAAGAGGTACTCCTACACCTTTAGACTATGGAGCAATATCGACAGAGAAGGGCTTAACAGTATCTCAAAGATTAAAAGAAATATTTTCTGATATCCATGAGCTAATAGTAACATATAAACCAGAACTAGCTGGTGTTGAAACCCTCATCTTTTGTAATAATGCTAAAACAGCTATAGCGGTAGGGGAATCAAGGGGAGTTGTACTTCTTGCATTAGAACAAAACAATATCCCAATTAAAGAATTTACTCCATTGCAAGTGAAAAGTGCTGTTACCGGATATGGAAAAGCAGACAAAAAACAAGTGCAGGAGAATGTAAAGGTACTATGTAATCTCAAGGAAATACCTAAACCTGATGATGCTGCAGATGCCATAGCAGTAGCAATAGCAGCATATTCCTAAATATCCTGTATAATGGAGTATGATATCATTCATAACTGGCACTGTTCAGAAAACAAACATAGCGAAAGATTCATATGTTGATATTTTAACTCAATCAGGTATTGCATACCGTATTAGTATACCGAGCTCATACATGTGTCCAATTAAAGGAGAGAAATACTCATTGTATACACATTTCCATGTACGAGAAGATGCACATACTCTATACGGTTTTGAGAAAGAGGAGGAGAGGGATTTCTTCGAACTTTTAATAACTGTTTCAGGAATAGGTCCTAAGATAGCATTAGCTATTCTCTCTACTTTCTCCAAAGCAGACTTAGAATCTGTAATTAATGAGGGAGATGCAAGAGGGTTGAGTAGGGTGTCAGGTTTAGGTCTTAAGGGTGCCCAGAAGATCATTCTTGAATTGAGAGGTAAGGTAGATTTCAATATCAAAGATAGTAAAGAGGATAATATAGTTAAGGATTTGAAAGATGCATTAAAATCTTTGGGTTTCTCTGGTGATCTTCTAAAAGAAAAAGTAGAACTTGCACAGAAGATGGTAGAGAAGGACAAAGAATTGGAAATAGAGGAGCTAATTAAGAAAGTATTAAGTAAATGATAGAGTCTAGTAAATACAAAAAAGAAAAGAAACAAGCGAAAGAGATAGCTGTCGAATCTTCCTCTGAAGAAAGTACTAAGTATGAGCAGAAGATTAGACCTAGTAAGCTGAATGAAATAGTAGGTAGAAGCTTAGAGAAGCAGACTCTTAAGATGATGATAGATTCAGCAAGGAGAAGAAAAGAAGTTGTTGATCATATCCTTTTCTATGGTCCTCCTGGTTTAGGTAAGACGACATTTGCTATGGCTATAGCAAATGAGATGGGTTCTTCAATTAAGATTACATCAGGTCCAGCTATTGAAAGACAGGGAGATTTAGCAGCAATATTAACAGGTTTGAAAGCTAATGATGTCCTTTTCATCGATGAAATACATAGACTTTCCAAAGTAGTAGAGGAAATTCTTTACCCAGCAATGGAAGACAGAGTATTAGATATAATCATGGGTAAAGGCCCATCCGCAAAAACTATTCGATTAAGTTTAGAACCATTTACATTAGTAGGGGCAACTACGCAGATAGGTAAGATAAGCTCACCAATGAGAGAAAGATTTGGATTAATTCAAAGGTTGGATTTTTTTTCAGAAGATGATATTGTCGAGATTTTAAAAAGAGCTTCAAAACTTTGGGATATAAAAGTAGAGGATTCTGCATTGAAACTACTTGCTGGATGTTCTAGAGGAACAGCAAGAATTAGTTTAAGACTTTTAAGAAGATGTAGAGACTATGCTCAGAACAATGAAAAGAGTATAGATAATGATGTAGTACTTAAGACAATTAAGATGTTAGGTGTAGATATTGAAGGATTAGAGGATATAGATAGGACAATATTAAGAACTCTTTTAAATAACTTCTCTGGTGGTCCAATCGGTCTGTCTACTTTAGCCGCTTCTATTTCTGAAGACGAGGTTACAGTCACAGATGTTCACGAACCATATCTAATGAAGTGTGGCTTCATAAAGCGTACATCAAGGGGTAGAGTATTAACGCAGAAAGGGCTAAAATATTTAGAATCTTTAGATGAATAGTGTAGATACAAATACAGACAAAGAAAAAAGAGCTAAACTACTTTTGCTAGCTGCATTCATAGCATTAGTTATATTTGTCAATAAGATTTCTCAATCACAAACTCAGGTGTTGTTATGGAAAGTATATTTAAATGCTGGTATATATTTTGCTATTGTGTTTGTTGGCTTGCTTTGGGCATTTAATTTCCAGATAAAAAAAAGATCTTTACTATTCATTTTACAATCTGCACTCTTTGTATTCTCTGAGGCTATTTTTGTAGAGCTATTCTTTTTCCAGAAGTTTAATCGTATATATGAGTTCTTCATTCTTTTCGCACTGATGGGTCTTGTCTTTATTGGTAACTATATTGCTTTTTTGATGGCGAATGTTTTGAATGTAGATCTTTTCAAGAAGATTCCTCTTGTTCATGTAGGTAGAACTTCTTCTTACCTCATATCTCTGTTTATGATGTACTTCTTCACATTTAGTATTTTGACAACCGGGTTCCAACCGTATTTTCTTCTTCCTTTAATTATAGCTATATATTCAATCATCATATATATTCACTATCTCAATATCGGAATAGAGGAGGGGGAGATGTGGAGGAAGTTTTTCTTGACTCTTCTAATTTGTGTATTTCTTTTTCTAGGTGTTGTGCTTAGTGGTGATATGCATGAGATTGTTTCTCTTGTTCCTGTTCTTGGATATTATCTTTCAGTAGGGGTGGTTTCCAAGGAGAGGCTTTCTTCAGACCGAAGAGATGTTGCTTATTTTTTTGGATTTGTAGTTTTTGTAGTCATGATTGCTGCATTGTTAATAAATATCTTTTCTTAAATTTGTTGTGTGTTTCATACAGAGTAGGGGGAGGGGCCTCAATAACCTATAGTATACCATACCCTATAGTTATCAATGTGGACAACTGCTTGCTAATGTATATCCTATTTTAAAAATATATTCAGAAAGAATAGGAAAGGAAGAAAATTAAATTTCATATATTAACTCATGTGTGTGTACATCATGGAGTAGTCCTACCCTTGACATAAATATGTTATGATTCTAAAATATACTACCGAGTATAATCATCCTTATATGCGGTGAACGTGTATAGAACTCTTGTAACTCTAGAATTTATTTGAATTTTAACCTTACAATATATGTTTCAATCATTTTTCATATATACATTTCTATTTATATTTAACCCTTCTTTAAATTCCTTTTTCTCTTTTCTTCTACCCTTGAAATTTCTGACTTCCCCTACTCCAATATTTAAATTTTTCAATATGTAGTAATATTAATTATGAAAAAGAATGATTTTCCAAAGCTTAATGATCAGGATGACTACCTCATATCTTTGCAGAACAACAACTACAGTCCTCAAACGATATTAAACTATGCAAGAGATCTTTGTATATTTGCTGTGTTTTTGTACTTCAGGAATGTTGATTTCATGAAAGTAAGTAAAAAGGATATTAGTGGGTTCAAAGGGTACTTAATTGCAGGTGAACATCTTAAAGATTTGGATAGAATTAGGCATGAGTGTGCCAAAAGTGTTGGTATACAGGCATTAGGTAATACCGAGGCTCCTAGGGGCGATTTAAGGCAGGAGAAAACTGAAGATGGTATAAGTGGGCCTTTGGAGACGAAGGTTGAAGGTAAAAAAGGTAAGGAAATGTTTGAGAGTGATTTCTTGAGTGCTCTGTATGGTAAGGTGTATGGAAGTTTGGGTATATATGATAGACCTGTGAATAGTTCTTCTAGAAATGGATCTGGTTTGGATTCAAGAAGTATAAATAGAATGCTTTCAGCTTTAAGATCTTTTCTTAAATTTAGAATTAGTTGGGATTTAGATATCCCATTACCTCCAGACGCTATTGATATGATGAAGTCTGAGAAAAGGATGAAGAAAGTAGCTACGTTAGATGATTTAACTAAGTTAATTGAGTGTCCTACAGAATTTGAGACTGATGAAAGGATAGCATTAAGGAACAGGTGTATGTTAGAGGTTCTTTTTGCAACAGGTATGCGTATTTCTGAGTTGATTAATCTGGATTTGGAGCAGATAAATGCGGAAGGTAAGATATATATCATTGGTAAGGGAAAGAAAGAACGATTGGTGTATTTAACATCTAGATCTTTGGATTGGTTAAATCACTATTTGAAGATAAGATTGAGGTATGCATTCTCTGATGAGGAGAAAGAAGATGAAATTACTTCTGTAGGAGAATTAGATACTGAGCGTGAAACCTCTGAGCCAGAGGATAGTTCTGAGTTAAATTTGGAAATATTTGATAAGGGGAATAGGAAGTATATTAAATTGGTTGAGAAGTTTAGAGAAACAGGCTATCTAAATAAATTTGACTCCCCTGCTCTATTCATTCCTTTCTCTGGTATTAGATCTGGGAAACCTAAATCTAGGATATCTACAAACTATTTTCAAGAAAGGATAGCAATATATAGAAGGAAATTAGGAATACAGATACCTACGTCTGCACATAGTTTAAGGCATGGTTTTGCAACGTATCTTGCTGAGGAAGGTGCTAGTCCTGTTGCATTACAAGTTCTACTTGGTCACGAGAGTTTAAATACAACGACTAAGTATGTACATGCCAGTGAAAAGTTTGCTGAAGAAACTGTAAGGAAGAACCATCCACTAAAGTAGATTACATTTCTCCTGTTATATTTTTGTATGTATCTGTACTCTTAGCTTTCTCAAGTAATTGTTGTGCATCTACATCTCCATTGTTTGCTCTATCTATTAATGCTTTTGCTTCTTCAATATTCTTTTTAAATGATTCTAGTAAATCATTATATATATTCTCTATCTCTTTTTTAGAATCTTCTCCATATACTGTTACAGCTATTTCATTTATCATTGTTTCAAAATGTTCTGTAGATTTAGATTCTCTTAATCTGTTTTCAATAACGGTGAGTTCTTCATCTGATGATTTTTCTGCAAGATCTTCAAAGAGTATCTCTAATACTTCTTCAGAGACAACGTTGAAAAATTCTTCTGCTTCTTGATCTCCGACGCCCATTGCTTTTATTTTAGCTATTATCTCTTCTTTCATGGCAGTGTATATTGTTTAATTAAAATCTAAAATATTTACTTAATTAATGCTTCAGATACTCCCGGTTTTATGCTTTCCAATATCTGTGCTAAATCTGGTTGTGTATTACCTCCTTGGACTGCTGAAAAATATCTGTTTAGCAATTGATGTATTTGTGAAGTATCAAGATTATTCATTAATTCAGGTCTAGTTATACCATTTGCAATCAAATCTCTTTCTAAGAAATTGGGTGCCATCTCGTGTATTCCTCCTGTGTAATTAGAAGGGTTTAATGCTCCTCCTTGTAATACGTCTTGTGCATTTGTTTGTGCTAAGTTACCGTTCCATGCACTACCAGGTAGGTCTATTCTTCCGTTGTTTACAAGTACACCTTCATTAAGAGTTTCTGCACCACCAGTTCCTGTTGGTAATTCTATACTACCTTCTGGTACTACTGGAGAGTGTGATACTGATGTTTGACTTGTCAGATCTATTGGCGAGTTTGTATCTGGAGCTACAGATGCTGAACTAGCTCCCCATCCAAATATGCTTTGGAATGTAGAACCTATTCCATATCCTGTAGATCCTCCAATTATTACTGCAGAAGCTTCACCCAATCTCTTACTCCACCATTCATTTCTCTTTATCTTCTTGTCTAATTCATTTAATTCTTGAAGAGTCTTTTCTTTTCTTGATTCATATTTGAGAGAAGTAGATTTACTCATTAAGTTGTTTGAAGCTTTTTTAACAGTATTCCCAACAAATCTACCACCTAAAGTTACCGCGACTATTGCTGCGACACCTACGGCTGGTGTTGCTAATGCCAAACCGGCTCCTGCAACGAAAGCTATCCTTTTAATGAGTTTTTCTTTCCTCTCTGTACTTTTGTTGTTTTCTATTCCTGCTTGTACTAATCCTTTATCTATATCTTTCTTTTCCATAGTTAATTCAATATATCTGACCTTTTCAGCATCTGTAAGACTCCCCTCTTCTTGTAACTTCTCTTCAAGTTTTAATATTTCTGCAGCCAATGCAGCAGATCTTTGTTCTGGTGTATTCTCACCTCTTAATTCTCTAAGTTGAGCTTCCAATTCTGCTACTCTAGCATCTGAACCTTCAGAAGATTGTTGAGTACTTTGTACATTTGCTTCTTGTGTTGGAGGTGTAACAGGTTCCTCTTCGAATTGGCCATTGATGATATTTGGTTCTGTAGGAAGTGGTATCTCTTTTTTTGTTTCATTTCCGATTACTTCTCCTTCTACTGACAAAACATCATCTGTAGAAAGGATTTCTTCAGATGGACTATTATTCTCTCCTTCACTATTGATTTGCTCCATGAGAAGAGTTAACTCGTTTGAAAGTTTTGTAACATCAGCTTTTAAATCTCCAATATATTTTTTGTTTTCTTCAAGCATCGCTTTTAGTTTTGTATTCTCACTTTTTAATCTTTCAATAACTGGATCTTCATTTACCTCTGGCTTCTCAGGGTCTAGATCTTCTAATCTGTTCTCTACAAATTCTTTTGATTCTTCATTTAACAATTTAGCTTCATCAACAAGACCTTGCTCTCTACTAAAAAAGTCTTGTGCATTTGGAGACATAGGTTGAAGGACATTTGTACCTTCATTTGCTTTAGCATTTGAATCCAGAGCTTCTTGGTGAGCAGCATCTTTCTTAGCATTATCAGCAATGCCTTGTTCTCTATCGAAGAAGTCTTGAGCACCTTCAGACATAGGTTGAAGGACATTTGTACCTTCATTTGCTTTAGCATTTGAATCCAGAGCTTCTTGGTGAGCAGCATCTTTCTTAGCATTATCAGCAATGCCTTGTTCTCTATCGAAGAAGTCTTGCCCACCTTCAGACATAGGTTGAAGAACATTCATCCCATTATTTGCTTGTTCATTTGTTTTTAAAGCATCATCATGAGAAGGTGCCTTCCCTGCAACTAATTCTGCCCCTTCCTGATCCTTTATATTAAACCTCATACCATTTGGAGAATTATATATTTCATGACCATTCTTCATATTATCATAGTCTGACCCTTGTACTTTCTCTTTAAAATCTTCGATATCTCCCATTGATGTATAGATGTAAACTTATATTTGTCTACCAATATTGGGATATTAAGTAGGCAGATTCTTTAATATATAAATTAACTTTTTAAAGAGAAATTGTCAAGAAATATTACTTCTCTAAAACTGTCGTTTAGTAACCTTCCCCATAACTCTCTCCTCTACTGTAAAAGGTGTAGTATTAAAATATAATATCTCTAACAATGCTTCAAAACCATGTTTAAACCATCTCATCTTCTTACCTTGTGATATAGTTCTTGGTTTGTAATATATATCAACCTGCTTAAATCGTAATCTCCTACCATTTGGTTTCCTGTATCTCACTAACTTCGCAGTAACCTCTGGTTCTAAACCAAAATTACTCTTTGATTCAAGAGTTTTAAACAATGTTCGCATGATCTCTCCTCTAACCATCTTGTAACATGTCTCCATATCATTTGGTGCAAAACCCTTAGGCCCTGTGAATATATTTGATATGAATGTCAAAAACCTATTCCCAAAACTATGTACAATATTGCTAAATCTATTTTTGTAATTAAATCTGTTCCCATAGATTGCATCTACAAAAGTATGCTTAGCAAAAACATCTAAGAAAGAGATTAAGTCTTTTGGCTTGTATTCTAAGTCAGCATCCTGAGTTACTACATAGTCTCCTGTACTTGCTAATACTCCCTTCTTAACACTCTGTGACTTACCTAAATTCCTTCTGTTCTCAAGAATCACATATTCAATATCCTTTGATTTATTCTTCTTCACGAAATCTTCAATCATCTGAGGTGTATCATCTGTTGAATGATCATTAACTATGATTACTTCCTTTTTTGTGTTTGAAGGTAGCTTAAGAAGGAAAATCTTCTCAAGTATTTTAGATATTGTTTTCTCTTCATTGTATACAGGCATTACTATGGAAAGCTTTGTTCCCTCGGTATTTCTGTGATGTCTTGGAAGTAATCTTGAGTAGTAAGTCTCAATCATTTTCTCTTTTGAGAATATTTCCTTGTTTTTAGCTATGAGATCTTTTACATATTTTTCACTTCTAGATCTGTAGATGGCTTTTTCGATAATCTGAGCTAGCTCTCTCTCGTTTCCGATATTAAAGGTAAATTCTTTTGTACCCAATATCTTCGCTATTTCAATATTACTCTTGGCATCAGATATTACTGGGATATTCCCAAAAGATATTGCTTCTAGTATTCCTAAAGCTAAGCCTTCACTCAAAGAAGAATTGATATATATTTTTGATTTTTTTAGCAAATCAAAAAGTTCTTTTTGTTTAAGTAATCTATTAATTACTGTGATGTTTTGTGGTAATTCTTTCTCATTGTAGTTTAGGTCCTTCCCCTCCCCTGCTATGACAAATCTCCATTTGGGATATCTCTTTGCCAATATCTTGTAAGCCAAGAATGTTGTATTTGGATCTTTTACAGTTATCCATTTACTAGCAAAAACGACAATATCCTCTTTTTTTGATATTAATCTAGTATTGAAATCAGTGTCGAACGAATTGTATATGACATCGATTCTTTCTTTTGGTATCTTGAAATTCTTACTGATCCATTCCTTACCGTTATTTGACACCGCTAATATATCTTCAGAGTTTTCAAGTACAAATCCAAATATATTCTGGTCTAGCCAGTTTACAATTGATGTCGCAAATTTGGAATTAAGAAATATTGGTCCTGCATTGTGTTCAATTACAGTATATGGGTGTTTGGTTAGAGAACATGCATATGCTGTAAGAAGACTACTAGTAAGGTGTCTACTATGAATTAATACTTTTGCATTAGGGTTTTTGAGAAGAATATTTAATATGGAAAAGAGAAATGAAAGACCAAAGAGTGGATATGTACCATTGAATATGTTGAATGTTTTGAAACTTAAGCGATGGAAATCTTGTGCTTTTTCAAAATATCTCCTTGGAGAACTAAATAGTGCAATGCTTTTAAGACCTTTCTCAGAGATTCCCTCTGTGAGATTGTATGCCATTTTTTCCAACCCCCCTATCTTCGGTGGGAAGA
>CAZLAH010000004.1:33387-35047 GCA_964557565.1 uncultured Candidatus Saccharibacteria bacterium | reverse complement strand
CCCTCTGTGAGATTGTATGCCATTTTTTCCAACCCCCCTATCTTCGGTGGGAAGAAATGTGATACAGATATTAATTCATATTGTTTTGATTTTTTTTTCTTCATTTCAGGCAGTACTATTTAAAAAGGACAAAATGATCACTAATATATACAGGTTCTCTCTTGGTTCTTTCTTGATCTTGAACTAATTTACCATCGACCTCCACTATATGCTCTGTATTGTTAATACTCAAAGAATATATATTGTAAATCCATGCTACATCTTGGTAATTAATGGATTTGTGTAATCGGGATGTGTAAAGTATGACAAAATTGTCATTAGAAGGAAAACTGGAAGATGTAAGTAACATCTCGTATGTATCTGTATTCGGATCCTTGAGATATTCATACAGATTGTATCTAGTATCCAATTGCATATATTGTGCTTCAAGGGTATCTGTATTTGTTAAGGAGGCAACGATTAATTGTGTATATGGATCGGATATTACCATATCGTTTGTAGGATTTTCATTTAGGTAATCTACAATTGCTTGATCTTCTTTTGTAATGGCAGAAACTGTTCCATCAGCTTGTGTGTAGAAGACTAGGTAACTGTTGTACTGTATGAAGAAATTAACTAAGTATATCCCTATTAAGGCAATCGATATGAAGAGTTTAGGGAAGAATTTCCAGTTTAAGTTAGAAAGGAAAGAAATTAGTAATATTGAAGAAAAGACCCCTATCCCAATTGTAAATTTGTTTGCATATGTAGGTGCGAGGAAGTAACAGATGGTAGATATCACAATGAAAGTTATGCTGATGAGTGATGACTTCTTTGTGTCTTTTTCAAAAAGATTACTAAAATATGCAAGTGCAATTAATATCCAACTTGGCCCAAGTATTAGGGCGAAAGTTTCTAAGTTGTGTGGAAAATATGGATTAGTTAGGCTACCAATTACTTTTACTGCATCTATCTGTATGAGCTTCTCTACACTAAATCCTGCGATATTTGCTAGTACAAAGAAGAAAAGCGAAAGCAGTAGTATGAGGTAATATATTTTTACCTCTTTTCTGTTTTTAAGATTGTCAACAACTACATACTTGATCAAAAGAAGTACAGCAAAGAATGTCCCCATGATGAAGTGAGATGAGATAAGTAATACACTTGCAAGAAGAAGCTTTGGAAAATTCATTTCTCTGTCTTTGAATATCATCAAAAAAAGTAGCAATGCAAATGTTTGTGGTATGAAGAAGATGAAATCATATCCTCCCATTACAAATACAAGAAGAGAAAGTAAAACTCCCAACTGTGACCACATGGTATTTGCAGTATATTTCTTAAATATATAGTAAAGAGGAATACTTGAAACAACAGGTAGCAACAAGTCCAATACATAGAAGGTTTTAATTGGATCTGTTTGTATGAATGTTGTGATATATCCCAAAATCAAATGGTAAAAGGTAGTATACCCTTCTTGGAGGAAAAGGTTCGAGCATTGGCCAGGAAGAATACAAAGTATGTCGTTGTAAAATATCTTGTTTGTTACGGTAAGGTGTTGCAGGTAATCTAGTGCAACAACGGAGTTTGGTTCTCGTATGAATATCGCTACAAAGATGGTGAAAAGAATAGCTGGGAACATTGCAGAAAGAATATCCTTAACTATCTTCTCTGAATAGTCTCC
>CAZLAH010000004.1:0-33287 GCA_964557565.1 uncultured Candidatus Saccharibacteria bacterium | reverse complement strand
TGTTGAGAATATGATGTAACCAATGAATATGTAATTGTTACTAAAGGATTCAAACCCTCCTGATATTAATGAGAATATGAAGTATGATATTGCTCCAATATTTATTGTTATTGCTAATATATCAAACATATTACTTACACTTAATGTTTAAGTTGAACTTAAATATGACCTCAGGTTCATACTGTTTAGAAAGTATTAGTGATTGACTGTTTTCGGATATTGAATATTTAGTATCCTCTCCTACTACTGATACTGTACATCCACTGTCTGTAAAATATATTTTTTCTTGTTCTGTCTTGAATTCAACTCTGTTTGAATAGTCTAGTTGGATGTAATATCTTAAACTTTCTTCGTATGTGTACTGTGTATTTGCATATATCTCTACTCTCATATTCTCACTATCCTTTGGGACTATTCTTACCAATCTTGTACTTACTTCTCTGTTCTCAATGTATTCAGTATCTATATTGGTTCTAACGATAGAATTTTCCAAATGGGAATTCTTTTGTACTTTGGTATTACTACTAAAAGGATTTTCTAGTAAACCATTCTCATTTTCTAAATGGTCATTTTTAGCAATTATTTCTAAATATTGGCTGTTAGGTAATTGTAGAATGATACTTTGTCTTTCATTGATAACTTTGAAGTTTTTACTTTGGTTGTATTTGTTGAAGTTTACAACAGAGAGGTATATTGTAAAAAGTATTAATATACCGATGAGGATTTTAAGATAGAAGGTTTTCATACTATCTTAAATATATATTGATTCTATGAAAAAGGGAAGGTTACTGTATAGTTACTCTTTGTTTTAACAAATGCAATCTCTCAAAAAGTGGTTTTTTATCTCTAAGTAAGAAAGAAATTGTATTGTATGCGAGTAACTGGGGTATCTCTATCTTACATTTCCATACTGGTATTGGTGTTGATTCTTGAATATTTCCGTCTTTTAACTCTTTAAGCAATGATATTAGTCTATGATTACCATCTATTATGTGTCCTGATGTGTATGGTGCCATCAGTTGGCTTTCAAGAATGAATAATGGATAATCCTTCCCTTCTTCTTGATTGTATATTACTAATTTTGCAAGGTCACTATTTATCCCTTCTATATGTTTTTTGTTTTCTTCATTTTGTGGGAGATATTGTCTGATAGTATCAAAGTGTTTTGCTATTTCTGTGATTTTAGTAGTATCAGTTTGTTTCCATATACTGTAAGCCCATTCTGTTGGCTCTCCTACAAAGATTTGAAGATCTTCTCTTTCCATTAATTCCCCAACGGGTATGTTTTGTTTTTTCCAATCATTGCAAAGTTCAGCTAAAATGGGAAATCTAAAATCTGTTCCTCCTCTTTCTGTTTTTTCTTTTTGTATTCTGTAATAATCCTCTTTTGGTTCCATTGTTATTAATTTTAACAAAAAATAACCTTTCGGTTATTTGTATAGATATATTTGTTTTTAGTGTGTTGCCCCTCTCCGTAGAATAAATGAAATTTTGACCGCGTTATGCGAGTCTGATTTCTCTACGGAGAGGTGCCCTAACAAGGGATTCATAAGAATTCCTTAAAGGGACTTGAGCTGGATTGGAGGTGTTACTTAGTTAATGTTTTTCCCCAAAAGGAAAAGAACTGACCTTGAGAGTCAACGCAAGCGTTGTCTCCATCGAGGGCCCAGACTACTTCATCGGAAGCAATCGTTGTGTAGCTTTCGCCCATATAGACTGGGAGACCCCAATCGACATTTCTGTCTGGTTTGACAAAAGCGGGTCCTGTGACTTTGGTTCCGGCTGGAACTACTCGACCATCAGCATTGTAGCCTTCCATGAATTTACATGCTCTTTCACTGTTTTCGGTTGAACCGGAAATGGAAGAAGCCTGCTCTTCATTGTCTGAAGAAGGTTTTGAAACCTCTTCTTTGTCCTGGGCAATCGGTACCGTGACAACCTTCTCTGTGACAGAGAGGGCGGCCGGCGATAACCATTGGTATGTCAGCAATGTGGTCAAACCACAGCAGAGGAATACCAGGAGAGCAACCAGGATAATTACGACTTTTGCACCAAATTTGAGTGTATTCATTTTTCACCTCCAAGTGAATTTTCAAAATTTTTGATTGGTAATCCAATCCAGCAATTCAAAAATCAATATAATTAATTTCTAAACTACTGGATCGGTATCCATCAAAAACACCAGCTTTTAAAGAACTTGTCCTTTTAATTAAATAAAAGAGACATTAAAAAGATATAGATATATCCCTATGTATGTTTCTTTTATTTGTTGTTTATGTGGAATTATTTTTAAAGAGCAGATTCTTTAAGTTCTCAATCCTATTACATTATACCATTCACAACCCATAATCTCAATACTATGGGATAGGGGTTGCCCCCTACCCTAGTATTGTTTGGTTAGTCTATCTTGTTACTTAGTATCTTAGATACACCTATAGAAGCGATACCAAAAAGGTATGTTACGACAGCTACTATATTAAATACCATACCATCTACTAATCCAGTATCTTCTGGAATATGTGGACCGTATGGAGTATAGCCATCAGCTAATACGGGTGATTTCAATAATGAAAAGGTTACTATTGTAAGGATAGAAACCAAAAGAAGATTTGTTTTCTTCATGGTTATTTGTAATGAGCAATTTAATTACAGCTACATTATATCCTATAGTTAAATGATATGCAACTCCCCTGTTAACTCAGAGTTCATATTTGGGAAGTAAAATATTTCTATGAAAGAAAGTACATACAGTTTTGTAGATTCATCCAACCTCTTCTATGGAGGCATTGGACGATTAACATGGAAGGTTGATTATGAGAAGTTGTATATATATCTGAAGAAGAAATACAAAGTAAAGAAGGTCTTCTACTATACAGGTATTGAGGCACATGGTTTTGAAGTTGAATTAAAATCTACACAACAATATCCTGTGGAAAAATTATTAATATATCTAAATAGCTTGTATCGTAAAGAGAAGGAGAATGGTATGAAAGAATTGCTTAAGAGAGATATTGCTAGAACAAAGTTTTTGGTGAAGATACAATCCTTTGGATATATACTGAGACTTAAAACTATTAAACGTATCCGAACAAGAGAAGGTACAATTAAATCTAAAGCAAATTGTGATGTAGATCTAACCTTTGATGCTATTCGTTTGGAGAAAGATTATTCAGGAATCGTATTGTTATCGGGAGATGGAGACTTTGAAATATTACTTAAATATTTTAAAGAGAGGGGAAAAAGTATTGCGATTATAGCAAATGCAGAAAACACTGCTAGAAGCATTAAAGAGAATTATATAAATGAATTCAGGGACTTTGTTGAAATAAGGAATATTATTGAAAAATAGAAATGGAGAGGTCACCTTTTTATCGACGGCCCCTCCGAGGTCTAGTAAGGGAATGTTAACATAGGAAAACTTGTATATCAAGCCTAGTTAATATCTCTCTTTACTTAACTCTTTCTAAATATCTGAATATTCTTACTGGAGAGTTGTACATTCTACATGTGTATAGAATGAGATCTACATTGTAATCCGTTATCTGAGTATTATCTTCACTCTTGATGACCTCATACTCATAGCTTCTTTGTTCCCAAATGATTTGTACCCTATCCCCAATTTTTAATTTTGGAAGATTGTAAAAAGTACTTGTTTCTCTGAACTCCTTTGTCCATTCAATATAACCAAATCTATGAGCAGCAATAATGATTGGTAGATCGTTTGAATTTGGTATTCCAAAGTCAGGAACTATCCATATACCTTTCTTAAGTCCGGCATCTGCATTCCTGTTCTCAATGATCGGTGAGTTAACACTAATACTAGATATGATGATTGTATTTTCTTTTGGTAAGGAAGTATCAATAGGAGGTAAAGAAAGAGGCTCAGTTGTTTTCCCCTCTATTTTTAAATCATCTACATTTTCAATATCTTTTGTTAATGTATTCAACTCGGAATTGGAAGCTTCCTTGTCTATTGAATACCAAATCTGTGGGTAGAAGGATATTGAAAGTGTTAAAAAGGCAACAAGAAAAAGAAACAAACCAAATACTAGATACATGGTTGAGAGTATTTTAATTGTTTTCTTCCTTTCCATTAGTTCTTACTTCTTAAATATATCTCCAATATCATACCACTATTCACCATCTCCTGAGCATATGTTTTACCAATATATCTGTAATGCCAACTCTCATAGCTATATCCTGTGGTACTCTCATACCCTTGAGGATATGAAATAGCGAAACCATATTTCCATGCATTGTTTGCTAACCACTTACTTGCCTTTGTACTACTAAATGTACCACCTAAGCCATCTGCTATTTCAGAAGAGCTAAAATCTACAGCTGTTCCCAACTGATGCTGACTATGTCCTGCTCGCGCTGAAACTTTGTCAGTAGCTGCAATACTACCTCCATTTACACTCAACCAATAGTTATATGTAGATACCTGTGTATTGTATGACCTGTACGCTGATCTAACACTCAAATCAATTCCTTCACTCTTTGCTTTGTTAACCATAGCTTTCAAATCATTGATGACTATATTTCTTAACATATAGTTCTCTCCTCTTCGTATACCAGAGAGACTTGCACTTACTAAATCACTTGGAGCGTAGCTCTTAGGAAGCTTGTACTCTTTGTTAACAAGAACAAGTAAATCATCTCCACTCCTTGTACACTCCTTGATATCTGAAGGATATGACCACCAACTAGTACCAGCTACACTACCTGTGGGTGCAACCTTTGGTACTAATTTCTCCAAAGATGTATCTGCAACAATGATATACTCCTGAGTAATATCCTGCTTTTCTGTTTCTTCCTCTACCCTCTTCTCTGTATATGTAACAGTATGTGTATTGAAGGAAAGAATGAGAGCTCCAATTGTTCCCAATATGTTTCTGAGTATTTCCATGATGGTTATATATTACTACATATAACTGGGATTAAATAGTAATACTGTTACAAGACACATATATATTTATCTAGGTCAGGAAGTATATTCTCAGAAGGTTTAGAATGAGATATATAAATTGTAAGGAAGAAAAAAAATGGTTCTAACTAAGGAAGATATAAAAATTCTTAATGAATTGATGAGTCTCAATATCAAGAAGATGTACAAAGAGATGCTTAAAATCAATATGGTACAGAGTATGACATATGATGAGCTGTCAAAGGATATTGTAAAAATCTCTGGTAAAGAGTATGAAAGAGAATTTAAGATTGTAAAACTAGAGTAAAGCCACAGTAACTACTCTGTCTTCTCCCTCTCCATTAATATTCATAACTTTTACTCCCGATGTTTGTCTTCCTTGTACAGGTACATCCTTAAGATTTGCTCTGATTACTTTTGATTTCTCAGATATGACTACAATCTCTTCATCACTTTCTACAAGGATTCTTGCAGTAGCAATCCTTCCTGTCTTTGGTGTAACTCTAAAAGTAAATATACCTGTTCCTCCTCTTTTCTGTCGTGTATATTCCTTTAAAAGTGACATCTTACCGTAACCATACTCAGAGAGTGTTATGAGTTTCTGGTTATCACTATCTACTATTCCCATACCTATGACGCTGTCAGTCTTAGATTTAAACTTAATACCTGTAACACCTCTTGTACTCCTACCCATAGGTCTTACGTCTGTTTCTTTAAATCTCACAGACTTTCCCTCTTGAGTTATTAAGATTACCTCATCCTCTCCTGTTGTAGCTTTAACCCAAGTTAATTGGTCACCTTCTTCAAGTTTGATTGCAGTTAGTCCGTTGGATCTAATCTTAGAGAATTCAGATAGCTCTGTTTTCTTGATATATCCTTTCTCTGTAGCCATTAAGAAATATTTAAACACTTTTGCATCTTCCTCTTTAGTTTCTCCTTTTCTCTGTTCTGAAACTTTTCCTTTAGGATCTCTGGTTAATACAGATGTTACTATCTCTTCTGGTTCTAGCTGTACGAGATTTACCAAAGGTAGTCCTTTAGCTGTCCTACCTAGATCAGGTATTTCAAAAATTCTTAAATTGAATACTTTACCTTTGTTTGTAAACAGAAGTAATTCATCATGAGTATTACAAAGGAAAGCATGCTCTATGAAGTCTCCCTCTTTTGTATCTCCTCCTGAGACTCCTTTTCCTCCTCTGTTTTGTGCCTTGTATGTATTAGGTGGTAGTCTTTTAATATATCCAGAGTGTGTGATTGTAACTAAAGTATCTTCTGATGCTACCATATCTTCCTCTGATATCTCATCTATTTTTCCTTTTACTACTTTTGTTCTTCTCGCATCTCCGTACTTCTCTTTAATTTCTTGCAAGTCAGAATTTACAACTTCAAGTATTTTGTTAGGATCACCAAGTATCTCATTGTATTCAGTTATCTTTGCTTCTAATTCTTTGTATTCATTCTCTAATTTCATTCTCTCCAATGCAGCTAATCTTCTCAACTGCATGTCCAAGATTGCTTGTGCCTGTACTTCAGTAAATTCAAATTTGTCCATCAAGTTAGTTTTAGCAGTATCTTGTGTTTTAGATTGTCTAATTGTAGCTATGACTTCATCAAGCATATCTAATGCTTTAAGTAATCCTTCAAGTATATGTGCTCTGTATCTTGATTCTGCTAAATCAAACTCAAATCTTCTAATTGTTACTGTTAGTCTAAATGAAAGGAAAAGCTCTAATATTCTTTTCAAAGGTAATGTCTTTGGTTCCTGTTCTACTAATGCAATCATGTTCGCATTGAACACCTTTTGCATTTCAGTATATTTGTAGAGCTTGTTTAAGACTGTCTTTGGTTGGGCATCTCTCTTGAGAAGTATTACTACTCTCATACCTTCAATGTTTGAAGTATCTGTAATATCAGCAATACCTTGTATCTTTTTCTCTTTTACCAAATCAGCAATCTTTTCAATCATATGTGCTTTGTTAACCTGGAATGGTATTTCTGTGATGATGATTTCATATCTTCCCTGTTTACCTTCAACTATTGATGCTTTTGCTCTTTGTAGTATTCTTCCTCTACCTGTAGCGTATGCATTCAATATCTCTTGCTGGTCATATATTGTTCCTCCTGTTGGGAAGTCTGGACCTGGAATTATTTCAATCAATTCAGTGGGAGTTATTTCAGATTTAAACTCAGGATACAAAACAGTGTTGTCTTCTTTTAGTTTCGCTCTTAGTTTCTCAATATCTTTTTCAAAATCTATGTTTGATATGTTTACATAGTTTTCTAGGTAATCCGATGGTTTGGAATTTAGTAATTGTGGTATGACTTCTTTAGATTCTTTTGTTTTTCTTAGTTCATTGTATACAGCATTGCCAACCCACTTGTTTCCAAGGGATATCATTTTCTGCAATCCATCTATTAGTTCTGTAAGATTGTGTGGAGGTATCTTGGTTGCCATACCCACTGCGATACCATCTGTTCCATTTGCTAATACATTTGGAAAGAGTGCTGGTAATACAGTTGGTTCAAGTCTAGTACCATCATAGTTTTGGATGAATGTGACAGTTCCTTTATTAAGGTCTCTGATTAACTCTGGAGTTATTTTACCCATTCTAGCCTCTGTGTATCTCATTGCTGCAGCGCTATCTCCATCAACAGAACCGAAGTTTCCCTGCCCATCTACTAATGGATATCTTGTAGAGAAATCTTGTGCTAATTTAACCAATGTAGGATATACAATGGCTTCTCCGTGAGGATGGTAGTTGCCAGATGTATCACCAGCGATCTTTGCACATTTTCTGTAATGGGCTGAAGGTGTTAGACCAAGATCATTCATAGCTACAAGAATTCTTCTTTGAGATGGTTTGAGTCCATCTTTTACTTCTGGAAGTGCTCTAGCTACAATTACGGACATTGAATAGTCTAAATAGTTAGACTTCATCTCGTCTATTATCGATCTGTAAGCTACTTCTCCAGGATTAAATGTTAATTCCTGCTCTAGCTCATCTGTATTTTCTTGTGTTGTCTTTATGTCTTCATCCATGTTTTAAATCGTTATTATTTAGTAAGCATTTTCTGCTGTTTGCTCCTCTATATCTGTTCTAATCTTCGAGAAGTCAGAACAGAGTGGCTTAAGGTTATTCATAGTTTCTTCTTCTATCTTTTCAATATCATTTCTCTCTTGATCTGTACCTACCCTTACGATATCTAGTACTTTTCCTAATTTATCCCAGACATGGATGTCTATGGCATTAGCTATTTCTTCTAATCCTAACTTACCTTCATTATTTTCAACCAAAGAACTAACCTTTGATGTAAGATTAGCATTTGAATCTGTTTTCAATACTGTAATTACCTTATCTGTATGATTAGGAATTCTTTCAGATATCTTCTTCTCTTCAAGTGTTTCTAAAGCTTCTGTATCTACTGAATCACGAACATTTTCTAATACCATGTTTGTAAAATAATAAATTAAATATCTAAATTTGCTTTTGTTGCATGTGTTTGTATGAACCTTCTTCTGGGAGGTACTTCATTTCCCATTAACATCTCAAATACTTTTTCTGCTTCTTCTGCATCTTCAATATGGACCTGTTTCAAAACTCTATTCTCTGGTCCCATTGTAGTTTCTCTCAATTGATCTGGATTCATTTCTCCTAACCCTTTGAACCTATTTTCTACTGGTACTTTGCCTTCCATTTTTGCTTTTCTTACAAAGGCCTCTTTCTCTTCATCATTCAAGAAGTAGTATTTCTTCTTTCCTATTTCTACTTTATGCAAAGGTGGTTGTGCTACATATACATAACCGCCTTCGATTAGTGGTCTGAAGAATCTAAACAAAAGTGTTAGTTCTAAAGTAGTGATATGGAGACCATCTACATCCGCATCACTCATTAGTATGATTTTGTGATACCTCAATTTGGAAATATCTAATGTATCACCTATTCCTACACCAAGGGCTGTAGTTATATCGTTAAATTCACTGTTTGAGAGCACTCGATCTACTCGGTATTTATGTGTATTTATGATCTTACCTCTAAGTGGAAGAATAGCTTGTGTATGTCTATCTCTACCCTGTTTTGCTGAACCACCTGCAGAATTACCCTCAACTAGGAATAGCTCACTGATGGAAGGATCTTTACTTGTACAGTCTGCTAATTTACCTGGTAATGTAGTAGATTCTAAAGCACTCTTTCTTATTACAGCATCTCTTGCAGCCTTTGCTGCAGCTTTCGCTTTGTTTGCTAATACTGCCTTCCCAATTATACTTTTTGCTTCTTGTGGATGTTCTTCAAAATATGTAAGTAATTCATCTCTAACGACTTTTCCTACAATACTTTTTACCTCAGGATTATTCAATTTGATCTTTGTCTGTCCTTCAAATTGAGGATTAGGAACTTTTACAGAAACGATTGCAGTTAATCCCTCCCTAACATCATCACCACTTAATGTCCCATTTAAGCCTTTTAACAATTCTGATTTCTGTGCATACGAATTGATTGCACTGGTTATTGCTGTCCTAAAACCTGCTAAATGTGTACCACCTTCTGGGTTTACAATGTTGTTCGTATAGCAACGAACGTCCTCTTCCATGCTATCTGTGTATTGGAGAGAGACTTCTACTAGGACATCATCTTCCTGTTTACTCATGTAAAAAGGTTCTGTTCCAACGATTTTTTCTTCGATATTCAAAAATCTTACATATGACTTAATACCATCTTCAAAATACAGATCGTACTTGGTAGGTTTTTCTTTTTGCTTATCTAGTACGGATATTCTCAATCCCGCAGTTAAATATGCATGTTGTCTACACTTCTTTACTATTGTTTCAAATTCAAAGTCGGTAGTGGAAAATATCTTGTCATCAGGCATAAACGTGTGTTGAGTACCAGTCTCTGTTGTGTCTCCAATTTTCTTAACTGGAGCAACAGGCACACCTCTTTCATACTTTTGCTCGTATACTCCACCATCTTTTTTCACTGTTGTTATCATCCATTCGGAAAGTGCATTTGTACATTTCATACCTACACCATGAAGACCGCCTGATACTTTGTAAGCACCCTGCTCAAATTTACCACCTGCATGCAGATTGGTCATTACTGTTTCTAATGTTGAGACTTTTGTTTCAGGATGTATCTCTACAGGAATACCTCTACCATTATCTCTTATTGTCATTGAGCCATCTTTGTTGAGGATTACCCATATGTGAGAGCAGAAACCAGCGATAGCTTCATCAACAGAGTTATCTAAGATTTCAGTAAAGATATGGTGAAGACCATTAGAATCGGTAGAACCAATGTACATAGCTGGCCTTTTTCTGACAGCCTCTAGACCTTTTAAAACTTGAATATTTGATGCTCCATATTCTGTGTTCTCACCCATAATTATTTCTAGAAGTGTAAATTATTTCAGACTCAAGTACTATATATTTTACCCTTTTTAGCTTATTATGTTAAGCCTTTATTTGCAATATCATGCTTTCTAAAACCAATCTTCTATTACAATTTGCTACGATTTTCTCTGTGCTTTTTTGTAATATTTCTAACACAATTGCAATCTCTTTTGAGCTTCCAATATTACCATTTTTAATATCTAATTCAAGTTTCTTTTTGAAATACTCCTCGAAAGCTATTATTAATTCTAAAGAAGAATCCTTGTCAGTTGAGTGTTTTTCTGCAATTAAAAATTTGTTGTACAAATCACTACTTAAAATATTCTCAACATCTAAATTTTCTTCGAAAAGCTCTTTCTTATTTCTGCTGTATATCACTCTGCCTCTGGATCTAATTGTTGCAAGTAGATTTTTCTCATTGTCTACGGAAAGTATATATACGGTATATTTAGATGTCTCTTCAAGTGTTTTTAAGAGTGCGTTTTGTGCTTGGGTAGTTAGCTTCTGAGCGTCAATTATTATTCCTATTTGAATATCTTCTTGAAATGGTCTAAATCTCATTTCTGTTTGAAATCCCTTAATATCCTCTATTCCTAGGCTGTTTTTGTCTTGTATATCTAAGATGTGGATATCGGGATTACTTTCAATGTCATTTTTTGTAAGTTCTCTATTAAGAACCTTGCCTATTGTTTCGATTAGAAACTCTTCTCTACTTTTTTTGTTTTTGTTAACTAGGATATATGTCATCCCCTATTCTACCATACCCAACACTTCCTAGATTATATTGACTAAGGTTAAGTATTAGCATAAACTGGATGATATATAACATAGGAATACTGCCCAATGTCCACTAGTATATCTCTTTTAAAACATCTGCAAAACAAGGGTTTGATAGATGAAGAAAGCGCAAGAAAAGTTCTTCTTGAAAGAAGTCGTACAGAAAAAAGTGAAGATGTTATTCTTCGTGAGCTTGGAATTGTTCCTGATGAAGAGATTGCAAAAGCGAAATCTGAGATATTTGGTATCCCTTTTGTAGATTTAACAAAAACAACTATTTCAGAAAGTGTCATAGCAGAGGTTCCCATAGATAATTTGGCTAAATACAGTGCTGTTCCTTTTGAGAGGGGGCAAGATTTTGTAAAGATTGCATTGGAGGATCCTTTCGATATTCAGGCTACACAGGCATTAGAGCAGAAATATCCTAAAGGTACACGTATACAGGTTTTCATAACTACAAAAGAAGGTATTAAGTCAATACTGGATAGAAGAGTTGGAGATATGATGAGTTCAGAAGTTACAGATGCTTTGGAGGATGTAGATGTTCCAGTTACAGATATTAGTGAAGACCCGAATCTTTTCTCTAGTACAGATCTTTCCTCGGCTCCTGTTGCTAGGATTGTTAACTCTATGCTTCAGTATGCAGTTACATCAAAAGCTTCGGATATACATGTAGAGCC
Organism: uncultured Candidatus Saccharibacteria bacterium; assembly: GCA_964557565.1. Taxonomy (GTDB): domain Bacteria; phylum Patescibacteriota; class Dojkabacteria; order SC72; family SC72; genus UBA5232. The sequence goes on along the minus strand of CAZLAH010000004.1, from coordinate 21,514 downwards.
GATGGAGAAGCGTGTAAGGGTTAGGTTCCGTATTCATGGTGTTATGACAGAGAGGTTGACATTACCAAAGAACTTGAATCCAGCAATAGTTTCGAGGATCAAGATCCTTTCTAATTTGAAGATAGATGAAAAAAGAGTTCCTCAAGATGGAAGATTTCCAATAAAGATTGGTAATACAAAGATAGATCTTCGTGTTTCAATTATGCCTTCAATTCATGGTGAGAAAGTCGTTTTGAGACTCCTAGAATCAGAGACTGCTGATATTACTTTGGAAAGTACTGGCTTAAGAGGAAACGCATATAAGGTCTATGTTGATGCATTGAGTGTTACGAATGGTATTGTTTTAATTACAGGTCCTACTGGTAGTGGTAAAACTAGGACATTGGCATGTTCTTTAATCAAGGTTAATGATCCTAAGGTGAATATCATATCTTTGGAAAATCCTGTTGAAATCAGAATCCCCGGTGTTACACAGGTGCAGATAAATCCTGATGTTGGTCTTACATTCGCAAACGGTTTGAGATCTGTTCTTAGACAAGACCCAGATGTAGTTATGGTTGGAGAGATTCGTGATGAGGAAACAGCACAACTCGCTGTACAAGCTTCTTTGACTGGACACTTGGTACTTTCCACCTTACACACAAACAGTGCGCCTGCAGCAATCCCAAGGTTGCTTGATATGGGTATCGAGCCATATCTTTTAGCTTCTACCATTAGGGCTGTTGTAGCACAGAGACTCCCAAGGAAAATATGTACTGATTGTTTAGAAGCATATCCTGCTACTCCTGAAGTTGTAGCCAACATACTTGAAACAATGAAAACTGCAAAAGGTTTTGATTTGATTCAGTACTTAAACAGAGCTTCTGTAGCTAAAAGTACGCAAGAGGAAAACGGTAAGAAGAGTTTTTTGAAAGCACCAGAAATTGGTCCCGATGGCCAACCTGTTGTATATCTTTACAGAGGAAAAGGCTGTGATAAATGTGGTGGTACTGGTTATTCTGGGAGAATTGGTATTTTTGAAGTGTTAGATTTGAAAGAAAACATTAGTAGAATGATTATGGAAAATGTTACTGATGCAAACATTAGGGATGCAGCAATAGAACAAGGTATGCTTACGATGATACAGGACGGATACTTAAAAGCTTTGGAAGGAATTACTACTCTTGAGGAAGTCTTGAGGGTTTCAAAAGAATAATTTTTTGATATAACTATATATATATGGAAGATACTGCCCAAAATCAAAATGATAGTACAAAATTTCAGTACCCTGATTTTTCAGGTAATGTAACTTCACCTAGTCCCTCTCCTACTCAGTCTTCAGTTCCTGTAACTCCTTTGGTAAATAACGATGACAAACTTGCAGATCTTCGTAAAAGTTTAGATGATCTTCTTGCTGAGGAGAAGAAAACAGAAACTCCAAAGGAAGAAGTTCCAGCGAATTTAGAGCGACAAAAAGTAGAATTAGCTTCTGAGCCTAATGTCCCAACAGAAGCAATACTGCAAGATATTCAACAGAATATGACACCTAATTTTGATACTCCACAAGTTCCAGCACCGAATGTTACAAGTTTTGGTTCCTTAGAAAGCATAATGCCTGACATGAAAAAACCAAGAGCTATGAACAGAGAGCCCAAGCCAAACAATTTAGGTAATCTACCAAAAAGTGAACCTATTAAAAAAGATGAAGGTGAAGATAGTAGTCAAATTCTTAGTAATCCAGTGAGTACTCCAACTCCAGTTTCTGCTCCTGTATCTCCTGTAGATATTCCACTCTCTTTTGATACATCAGAACTTAGTATGGAAAAACTACTTTCTGAAGCTGTGAATAGAAATGCTTCAGATCTGCATATCTCTGCAGGATACACGCCAATTATTAGAATTGATGGCGAGTTGCAAGATTTAGGTGAAAAAATCTTGACACCAGAAGATGTAGAAGTTTTAATATTCTCTATTCTCTCAGATGAGAAGAAAGAACTTTTAGAAGTTAATAGAGAGATCGATTTCGCATATACATATCAAGGTAATACCAGTGCTAGATTTAGGGTAAATGCCTACTATTCAATGAAGAATCTTTCTGCAGCATTTAGGTTGATTCCTTCAAGGATTAGAACAATTGAAGAGCTTATGCTTCCACAGATTTATCATCAATTTGCAAAACTTAAACAGGGTTTAATTCTTGTAACAGGTCCTACTGGTCATGGTAAAAGTACTACATTAGCTGCAATATTAGAAGATATTAATAGAAACAGATTCTCACACATAGTAACCATAGAAGATCCAATTGAATATGTATTTGAGGGTAAAAAAGCATTAATCGATCAAAGAGAAATGAATGACGATACACACTCTTGGAGTATTGCTCTTAGGAGTGCTTTAAGACAAGACCCTGATGTCATACTCGTTGGAGAGATGAGAGACTATGAGACGATAGCTTCTGCCATAACATTGGCTGAAACAGGACATTTGGTATTTGCTACACTCCATACAAACAGTGCAGCCCAAACAATTGATCGTATAATTGATGTCTTCCCAGAGAATCAACAGCAACAGGTAAGAGCTCAAATAGCGAACTCTTTGGAAGCTGTTGTATCTCAAAGATTAATACCTCTTGAGAAAGGTGGTCGAAGAGCAGTATCTGAAATTATGTTGAACAATTCTGCAATTTCTAATCTCATAAGGGAAGGGAAAGCATACCAGATAGATAATGTAATTAGAACAAGCTCAGATGTTGGTATGATGTATTTAGAAAAATCACTGGTCAATTTGGTCAGAGAAGGAATAATCTCTGTACAGAGAGCTCAGGAATTTGCTGTACACCCAGAGGAAGTTCTAAGATTACTTAAGGTTTAATAATAATGCAAAAATTTAAATACTCAGCAAGAGATGTAAATGGGAAAGTTGTAGAGGGTGAAATGGAGGCGAAGGATGAAGTCTCAGTTGCAGATATCCTTCACGACAGAGGATTGATAGTTGTTTCTGTAAAACAAGGATTTGGTTTTGATGTTGAGAAGTTGAATGAGATAAACATAGGTGGAGTCCCTATGAAAGACAAAGTAGTCTTCATGAGACAGATGGCCACTATGGTAGGTTCTGGTCTTCCACTTACTAGATCTTTGGAAATTATGCAGATGCAATCTTCTAATCCTTTATTTAAGAAAGTTCTTAAGAATGTTCTTAAATCTATAGAGTCGGGTAAATCACTCTCTGAATCTTTCAGAGATCAGGAGGAAATCTTTGATGCAATAACAATAAATCTTATACAAGCTGGAGAAGAAAGTGGTAATTTGGAAGTAATACTTGAAAAGCTTGCTACCGAACTAGAGGAAAAGAATGCTCTAGGAAGCAAGATTAAGTCTGCAATGATATACCCAATAATTATTCTTTTAGTAATTGTTGTTGTTATTGTGTTGATGATGTTTGTTTTGGTACCATCAATGGCAGAAATCTATGAGGATTTTGATGCCGAATTACCATGGGCTACAACATTCTTGATGAATATGAGCTCCTTCTTTGTTAACTATTGGTGGGCTGTTATTCTCATAATTACTGTTGTGTCTGTAGGTATCAAATACTATCTTGATACAGAGAGAGGAAAGAGAAATTTTGACAAATTAATCTTAAAAGTCCCTGGAGTAGGTACTATTATCTCTAAAATGCAGCTTTCTCAATTTACAAGAATACTGTCTCTTTTACTTAGTAGCGGTCTCTCTATTATCAAAGCACTTGAGCTAACTGCCCAATCTTTGAGTAATGAGATGTATAGAGATACTGTAATGGAAGCTAGGAACGAGATTGAGAAAGGAGGTGCTTTAGCTATACCTCTTGCAAGAAGTGAATACTTTCCACTACTAGTAAGTAGTATGGTGGCAGTTGGAGAGGAGACAGGAGAAATAGATTCTGTACTTGCAAAAGTATCTGAATATTACAAAGAGGAGGTAGATACTGCAACTAGTAACCTCTCCTCTATATTAGAACCGTTGTTCTTAGTAATTATGGGTCTGGCAATTGGTTTCATAGCGATGGCAGTATATATGCCAATGTTCCAACTCTCTACTGCTATTGGTTAGATACTATTGACAGTGCTCTTAAAGTTGTGTAATTTATTAATAGTTAAATTAATTATTGTCCTATATGAATATCAGAAAGAATACATATGGAGCTTTCACACTTGTCGAAATGCTTATCGTTATGGGTATCCTCATCATCCTCATGGTTGTAGGTATAACTGCAGGTAGATTTGCAATCAATAGAGCAAATGATGTAGCACATCAAAATGCTGCAGATCAAATATATCAAGGATTACAGGCATACTATACGGACAATAGAGCTTTCCCAACAGGGAGTGATATCGCTACTATGTTGAGTACGGATGGAGATCTTTACAAATATTTAGATTCTGGCGCTTTTAAAGGTGGTACAGAAGCTTCCTATTACTATTTTGTTGGTGGAATGAATGGAGATCAAGCAGTCTTGGTATGCGTTTCTTTGAGAGGAAATGCTGATGCAAATGATGATCGAGATGATGGTTCATACTATTGTAATGGTAACGGTTTTGGTGTAACAGAAGATTTTGCACCAAGTATAACTAACAAAACAAGTGTAAATGGAGATACTGCAACAGGTGCTGATTATGCTGCCATCCTTCTAGCAGGTGAAGCTGTAAATCCATCTGACTGGAATGGTAATGCTTGGGAATAGTTCTTCTTTCGTTTGATTTAAAACCCCTCTTTTGAGGGGTTTTTTCTTAACTTAATTAATATATAATTTAAATATGATTATTCTGTATATATCAATATTCCTTTTTGGAGCAGCAGTAGCTAGTTTCCTTAATGCAACATTGTATAGAATAGATAACAAATACAAATATCCTGACATATTTACAAAAAATTCCCATTGTGAAAAATGTGGAAAGCAATTAAATTGGATTGAACTATTCCCAATCTTAGGATATATACTCTTGAAGGGTAAATGCTCGACATGTCATAAAGGTATTAGTTCTTACTATCCTCTCTCAGAGCTTTTCTTGGGAGTAACATTTCTTCTAATATATATATACAGTATACCCTTTACAACAGTATTGGTGATTCTTTTCCTTTTTACTCTTTCATATTTTGATTACATATATATGGCTGTACAAAAGAATCTAATACATATCTTTCTTCTACTTTGTGTTGTACTTTTCTTTTTCAATTTAGATTTTACAAACCTCATAGCTCCGACAATAACAGGATTGATCTTTTTACTGATTAACAGATTTAAAGAATCTGTTGGTCTTGGAGATATCCTTGTACTCTTCTCAATAGGAATACTTCTTTCATACCAACAATTCATTGTTATGTTCTGGGTTGGAGTAGTATTAGCCCTACTCTACTCATTATTATTGCTTGCAATTACAAAACAAGACATTAAGAAAGCGAAGGTTCCAATGTTACCATTTTTTACAATCTCTTTTCTTCTCTCCAGCATTTATGGCTTCCAGCTGTGGAACATTCTTCTTAAATTCATTGGAATATGATAGATTAAAATATGGTTTCTAAATATAAATCTTTCACATTGGTTGAGCTTCTTGTAGTTATGGGTATTCTCATAATACTCATAACAATAGGTATCTTAGTTGGAAGGTATGCAACTTGGCAATCACAAGACACATTACACAAGGATGCTGCAAGAAAGCTTTACACAATTCTTTTGGATTACAAAAATGACAATGGTAGCTATCCAGAAGTTGGTTCTTGTAATGGATGTATATCTGGAGAATTCTTTGCTAGAGCATTAGGTACAACGGGAGATGCAGCTGAACAAGTATTAGTACCATATGCAGAAGCGCAAGGAGGTTTTGATGGTGGTATGGATGCTACATTTTACTATGGAGTAGACTCATATGATCAACAACTTGTAATTGTATGTGTATCGCTAGGAGGAATAGATGACGAAACAGAAAGAGGTTTTTACTGTGTAGGAAGTGGTATTGGAGAACTACCTGAGGCTCTTCCTATTCCCTACAATGATATCGGTTCTCAAAACAGTGGAGATCCATATGCAGTATCTGTAAAGAGCTTGGATGATTCTGATTGGAAGCCAAAAGAAAGTGGTTTCTACTTGAGTAATTGAATATAATTTGCTTCTATGTTACATTCTATTGTTGATTTAAATCATTACTGCCTTGAATCGTTCATCTACTTTTAAAAAGTATCCGGCTTATACTCTTCTTGAAATGCTTGTTGTAATGGGCATTTTGGCTATACTTGGGGGCATGACATTCTCTTCGTTTGATGGATTACAGAATACTGTCAAAATGAATGAGTATGTTCTTAATCTAGAACAAGACATTAGAAATGTACAAAGGGCATCTATGCTTCTTCAGAGAAACTCAGGAGAAAGATGGATATATGGTCTAGGTATCGATTTCTCTAATGTGACAGAAGACGGAGAATACAGAACATTTAAATGGTGCTCGCCCTACTCTGATTATGGAGATATACGAACAAAATCAAAATTACCAGCATACAATCCTAATATGTTCATAGATGATACTAATGCACACTTACCTGATTTTACAGAAGATACATATACAAGTAGTACATGCCCAATGGCAGAGCCTGAATCTGAAGTTAAGAACCTCTCTGGTTATGTTGGTAGCACTAAACCACCTAAAGGAGTTATAGATGTAATGGGGACAGAAGAATCAGAAGTTAACTATGTACTTTTTGAATCAGTATCAGGAAGAACATTTTTCTACAATGCAGATGGAGATCTCATTAACTACACAAGTAATGGAGATCCAATAGATAATCCGGTTAATTTTGAATTAGAAATAACACCTTTGGGAAAAGGCTCTAAGAGAAAGATAGTCATTACCAATCTCTCAGGTAAAATTACTTCATATATGTATAACTAGGATGAAAAAGGTAACAGCATATGAAAGTTTAGGATTTGTAGAAGCATTAATTGCGATAATTGTTGTTGGAGCATCTTCCATTGTTCTTATGCAGATAGCCGTAAGTACAATGCAAGGAATGATACAGAACGATACAATAGACAAGATGACACAGTATGCTGTTGAGGGTGCAGAAATAGTACAGGATATAGCTAATAGGGATAAAGCCTCAAATGAGGAGAATCTTTTCCCTAATATAGATGAAGTTTTTGTTGGAAGGGAATGTTTCGTATTTACAGCTACAGAATCAGAAGGAGAAAACGTTTCTCTTAGTAACTACAATTTCCTTAAAAATGGTGAAGCAGGATTTGTAACATATGCATATGGTACTCCATTTGAATACAAATCTACGGGGGTTATTCCTTCAGATGAAGAACTTTTTAGGCTTGTATGTCTTGAATATCCTCAACAAGAAATTGAAGAAGATACCGAATATGTAACAGCTAGAATCATTGTAGGACAAGTTAATTCAGATGGTACAATCACTAAGGGTAACCAAGTAAAAGACTACACATATTTTTCAATTATCAAATTATGAGTATCTTAAAAAGAAGTACAAAAAAATATACAGGTTTTAGTCTAGTAGAAATGCTCATAACAATTGTAATCATTGGTGTGGTTATGCTAATTTCTGCAATAACTTTAACCTCACTTGTTAAAATATCTTCAGTATCCAGTAACAAAACAAGAGTAAGGACAGAAACAGAGTTTGTTCTAGAACTAGTAAGAAGAACAGTAAGAAACTCCAATCCTTCTGACATATATATATATGACAGTATAGATGAAAGGAGATTTAATCCAGAGAACTCTACGGTAGTAAGCACATCAGAGCATTTAAATATTGAAGAAATATATACTAATGGCTTGGAAGAAAATGTATTTGGAAATGAAATTCACTTTAGGCCATATGGTTATGAGAATTGGATATGTATTGGTTTCTTTAAATCTTCTGTAGATGAGAATCTTGGATATATATTGAAAAATAGTGCAGATGATTTGTGGAATAATCATTCTAGTTGTTTTGAAAATGATTTAGAAAATATGAGATATATCATGGTTCTAAATTCCGAGTATGTAAATATTAAAGCATTTAATATTGCATATACTGTATCTGACAACACAAACTATTTGATTAGATTCGATCTCAATGCAGAGCCAGTAAATTGGTACTTAGGAAATGGTGCTCCAGTAGAAAAAGAAGTGTTTAGGCAAACAGTTGTTACCACCGAAGGTTTGATATGGTAATGTCTTTATGTTATCTTAAAACATATACTATACTTTTGTTATATTAAATTATTACAATTAAAATTATGTCTGAAAGAAGCAAAACGATACTCATAGTTGAAGATGAAAAAGATCTTTTAGATTCATACAAAGAATTGGTTGAATCTGCCGGCTATATTGCAATAACAGCATTAGATGGATATCAAGGACTTGATCAATTAGCTAAGAATATAGGAGGTATAGATCTTGTACTACTTGATCTCATGATGCCAGGTGTAGATGGCTTGGAAGTTCTAAGAGCGGTAAAAGCAAATCCTGAGAAATATGGTCAAATGCCTATTATTGTTCTTACGAATATGACTAGTGAAGCTGTAATTAAGGAATCCTTTGACCTAGGTTCTTCCTCATATCTTGTTAAAACAGACCTTGATTACCAAGGATTAGTGAAAGAATTAAGCAAATATCTTGGTGCTAACTAACCTATTGCTTGAAACAGATTTTGTATTTGATATTATAGATAAAGAGTAATAATTTAGTATTATTATGATATGGCCAAACTGCCCGATCATGTTGGTATAGATTTTGGAACGCATTCTGTAAAGGCTGTTGAGTTAGCCAAAGTTTCTACACCATCTCCCATCTTAGTAAATTTGGGATCACAATTAACACCTAAGGGTGTCATAAATAGTGAAGATAAATCTGATCAAAGAAAGCTTTCAGATGTTTTAAAGAAGTTGTATGACTCCTCTAGAATTAAGAACAAAAATGTTGTAATGGCATTGCCAGAGTTTTCCGTTTTCACTAGGTTCTTGGAGTTTCCAGGAGTTAAAAAGGAGGAATTGAAAGATGCTGTATATTTTGAAGCTAAGCAATATATCCCAATGCCTTTAAGTGAAGTACAATTAAGCTATGTCCCAATAGGTTTCAATACCGAAAAGAATGCACCTAGAGTTTTAGTAGTTGCTGCACCAAGAAAGATTATTGATATATACATAAATATAGCTGTACTTTCATCCCTAGATCTAATAGCTATTGAAACAGAATCTGTAGCAATGGGAAGAGCAATGTACAAATCAATTGGTAAGAAAGACCTCATAATGCTTGATTTTGGTGCTAATAGTACAGACATGAGTATCCTCTCCGATGGATATCTAGTATTCTCTCAGAGTATAGCAATTGGCTCTGATTCCCTAACACAAGCAGTTATAAATAAGTTCAATTTTGAATATCAAAGAGCTGAGGAATTTAAGAGAAACTATGGTTTAGTAGAGAATGTTTTAGAAGGAAAGATCTATTCTGTACTAAGTCCAATTGTAGAATCAATAATGGTTGAAGTCAGACGAGGAGTTGAGTTCTACAAAAACAGAACTCTCTCTGTAGCTCCAACAGATTACGTTCTAAATGGTGATGGTGCCCTACTCCCAGGATTGAAAGAATATGTATCAAAGAGTCTTGGAGTTAATGCTGTGATGTCTATGCCGTGGAATAATATCCAGGTAGATCCTAAATTTAAAGATATAATAGCTAAAAGCGGACCATCCTACTCTGTCGCTATTGGCTTAGCTTTGAAAGATGAATAATATCCCCCAAGAAGAAGTAAAAAAGAAAGAAGAGACAAAAGAGAAGGTTCAGCCGACTACTTCTCCCGTAAAGCTTTCACCTAAAGAAGAAAAGCCAAAAGAAGAAGTTGAGAAAAAGAAGCAAGAGTCAGAAATAAATACAATAGTTGGTTCTGAATCAGGGATTAACTTAATACCTGTACTTACTGATCAAGAGATAAAGAAAGAAGACAAGAAAAAGAAATTAAACCTTGGTGCTATAACAAGTTTGATAATCCTTTTTGTTATTTCCATCCTTATAGTAGGTTTTAATGTCGTATTCAAAATACAATTAAATCTTGAGAAAGAAAAGCTAGCAGAGAGAGAAGAAACTATTTCTGTTTTTTCTCAGAAAGTTCTGAATAACAATGAGATAGTTGAGAGAATATCTTTGTATAATGATATTGAAAAAGGAAGATACTCTGCGAAGGATGTTATGGAACATGTAAATGATGTTGCTATTAAAGCCAATTGTAATCTTCATTCATTCTCTTTTTCTGGTTCCAATGGTATAGAACTTAATGGAAAGGCAAAAGGATTAGAGGAAGTCGCTAAATTTTGGTATCTTTTAGGTAATGATACTGATATTGAGAATATATCTTTGAGATCTGTAGGAAAGGGAGTGCAGGATGTATCTTTCTCTTTCTATGGGTCATTTGTTTTAAGTAATTTTCTAGAATCAAGGAGTAAATAGTATGAATACATTAACAAGTAAAGGGTCAGAAAACTCAAAAACAAAGAAAGAGCTAGATGCTATTAGTGAGAAGATAAAGGGCTCTAGATTAAAGATAGAGGATATAATAATTCCTGGAGCTGTAGCGTTGGTTTTAATAATTTTGAGTGTCTTTGTATTTATACCAATGATAAAAGCTACAATTGGATTTAGGCAAGATTATAATGATATCAAGACGAAATTAGAATCGTTAGAGAAGTTAGAAAGCAAGCTCAATAACATGGAAGATGCTACTTTACAGGTGGATCTTTTAAATGCAAAAAGTGTTATACCTAAAACCTTGAAAGTTTCAATGTTTGTTTATTATATTGATTCTTTGGCGAGAGAAAAGAATTTAGCTTCCAGATCTCTTTCGGCAGGAGATGTGTCTGTAACTGTTGGGAAGAAAGGTGACGAAGGAGGAAAGAAATCATACTTAGGTGTGAGTGGTCCTCTTTCATATACTGGTAGTTTAACCAATATACTAAGTTTTCTTGATAGTCTCTATTCTAGCTCGCCATATATTGTCTCTGCGGATAATATATCTTTTAAGAGGAGTACGAGTGATAATACTTGGAGATTGGATTTAAACCTTATTGGTTATTACATACCTGAAAGTACTACGGAAGCAAATTTCTTTGCTCCTTTCATAGAGTACAGCAAATATCAAAGTGTGGTAGACATATTCACAAAGAAGGCAGAAGTTTTGAAAAAGTAGTTTTATATTTCGTCGTTAAAGATTGATTCGTCTTCAGGTTGTGTATTCTCTGTTATTTCCGCACCATCCTCTGTATGTCTATTGTTGTCATCCTTTATCATAACCTTTACTCTTCGATCATTTCTTATAGCGTTAATGGTTATCAAATCTCTAATAGCATTAATAGTTCTGCCTTTTCTTCCTATTACAACGCCCTTGTCGGTCTCTGCGACTTCTATTGTTAAAATAGTAAGTCCAGGAAAGTCTACACTCTCCCTCTCCTCTACTTTTACATCATCAGGATTATTTACAATAGATTTAACAATATGCTCCAGTAACTCTTTCATTTTTATGAGTATATATTTTAATAATATATTATACTACTCTTTATTCTCTTTTGTCTTCTTCTCTATACTAGGCTTGGTAGAGCCTCTCTTAAGACTCTTAACTAAACCTAATTTAACAAAGTATTGAGCTACAGTATCTGTAGGCTGTGCACCTTTTACAAGCCACTCTTTTGCTTTCTCTACATCAATATTGAAAACAGAAGGCTTATTCCTAGGATTGTATGAACCCAAATCGTCTACAGTTCTACCATCTCTTGGTTTCGCAGACTCTACTACAACCAACCTATAACTTGGTTGTTTTCTTCTTCCTATTCTTTTTAATCTAATCTTTAACATAGTTGTGAATTCTATCAGATCAAGTTATATTATTCAACCAATTATTTATTTAAAACATCTAAAGCCTTTTTTGCTGCTTCCTCTTCCGCTTTTTGCTTACTAGCTCCATTCCCCTCTGAAAAAAGTTTCTGTCCTACTTTCAATCCTACAGTAAAGTGTTTGTCATGATCAGGGCCTTCAGCTTTAAGCACCTCGTATGTTGGAGTCTCCTTGTATTTGGATTGTATGATTTCTTGTACCTTGGTCTTAGGATCTATGAATGATTCTTCTTCTATGATTCGGGTTATCTTTGGTAAAAGAGTTTTCTTTATGAATATCTCTGCTTCTTGATATCCTTTGTCTATGTATATTGCTCCTAAAACAGCCTCGAAAAGATTAGCAAGTAGAAAGTCTTTGTCTTTACCACCTGAATCTTCTTCCCCTTTCGACATTAAAAGATGTTCTCCTAAACCTAACTCTCTACTTTGTATTGCCAAACTTTCAGTTCTTACAATTGCTGATCTAATTGCTGTCAACTCTCCTTCGCTCTTTTTACTGTATTGAGAGTAAAGATGGGAGGAAATTATTAATTCTAATACAGCATCACCTAAGAATTCTAACCTTTCATTGTTCTCTAAAGCTTTACCTCTATTTTCATTTATGTAAGATCTGTGTATGAAAGCTCTTTCTAAAAGGTCTTTATTAGTAAACACTACATCTAATTTTTTTTCTATTTCATTATGATTCATCTTTTGTTTCTGTTTTATTTATTTCATAAATTGCTCCTAGCACACCATTTACAAACTTACTACTTGTTTCTCCTCCGAAATCTTTAGCAATTTCAATAGCTTCATCTATGGCAACCTTTGGAGGAGTTATCTTTCCAATGAATCCCTCATATATTGCTATTCGAAGTATTTGTAAATCTACTAACTTCATTTGAGAGATTGGCCACTGTGGTGCAAATTGAAGAATCATCTTATCTGTTTCTTCTATGTTTTCTGTTACCCCTGTAGTAATCTTTGAAAAGATATCTTTGTCATAGCTCTCTATCTCATCTAATTCAAGCATCTCCTCTATTGGGATGTTCTCCATATTTAATCTGTTGTTTGAAAACTTCTCAGAGAAAAGAACTTGTAAAGCTAATATTCTTGCTAAATGTCTTGGGTCAGATCCTCTTTTCATAGTATGGTTTTACTATTTAGTTTTGTAGTTACCACAGTATTCACATTCGAAATGGCTTCTTTTTACATTGCCACACTTAGGACATTTGGAAATACCCTCTATCTTTAAAGCATTGTGAGCTCTTCTTTTACCTTTTCGAGCTTTTGATATTTTTCTTTTTGGTAAAGCACCCATATCTTTTATTTCTATATATTAACTTTGTGATTATATGTAATAACGGAGATGTTTTCAATAACTATATTATCCAACTCTCTTTAATGTTAATCTCTTCCCCAGAAGTTATCGTTCTTTCAATCAATCCTTTGGCTATTTGACCTTCTATTCTATCCTGTATGTATCTCTTTATTGGTCTTGCACCCATACCTGGTTCATATGCTTTACTTGCTATTAACATAGGTATTTGTTCAGACCATGTTATGATTAATCCTTTCTCAGATAGTCTCTTTGCCAAGTCGTTAAGCAAAAGTGTGGATATTTGAGCTAGTTCACTCGTATCTTGAGGAGAGAATACGATTACTTTGTCAAAACGATTGAGCAATTCTGGTTTTATGGATTGTCTTAACTCTAGAAGTACCCTATCCTTCGCTTCTTCCCACAAAGATTTGTCTTTTTCCAATGCATCTAAAAGAATTTTACTACCAATATTACTTGTACATATGATTATACTGTTTGTAAAATCTACAGTCTCTCCCCTATTGCTTGTTAGTCTACCTTCATCAAAAAGCTGAAGGAAAAGATCCAATATCTGGGGATGAGCTTTCTCTATCTCATCAAAAAGGACTACTGTGTTTGAATTACTCTTAATCTTGTCTACAAGAGAGATGGATGCTTGTCCAAGGATATTGTCTTCAGAACCCAAGAATTTATTTATACTTTGTATATCTTGGTATTCAGACATATCTATTCTAATTATTGTTTCTGCAACACCAAAGAACTCTTCCCCTACGATCTTTGCTAAATGGGTCTTACCTACGCCTGTAGGACCAATGAAGAGAAATACACCGATTGGTTTACCTGGGTTCCTAACATCTGTTCTAGCCCTCTTGAGGGCCTCTGCAACTGCCATTACTGCTTCATCCTGTCCAATCACCCTACTTTTAATACTTTCTTCTAATTTCATCAATTTATTACTCTCTTCTTGATCAATCGTTGTAATATTTATATTCTTCTGCAAAGAGATTGCCTTTGAAACATGCTCTGCAGTTATTTTATCTATTTCATTTGATTGAGCCCATGAACATGTAGCCTCGATTGTTTGTACTGCTCCACTTGGTAGCTTTCTTTCTTTGATATATCTTTGAGAAAGATCCACTGCAGCTATTAGTGCAGGTAATGTAATATAACAATTGAAGTTCTTTTCTAAAGAATTTACCTTTGTTTCTAAAATTCTTAATGCATCAGAAGCTGTAACCTCCTTTGTTTCAATATTCGTAAAACTTTGTCTTAGGGACTCATTACTGTAAAAGTATTTCTTGTAATCAGAATAGTTGATACTACCGATTATGGGGAATTTACTGTTTAAAATATATGGGAGTAATATTCCTGCTATGGAATGACCTGATTCTTCTGCTTTTCTTGGTATTATTTCCTGTATCTCATCTATATACAGGAATGTATTGCCAGCTTTTTCTAATTCATTCATTGCCTTTATGACTAACTCCTCGGTATTACTTTCTTTCTTAGACATAGCTATTAATCCATTAATATCCAACTCAATGATTCTTTTGTCTTTCAATTGTGGTGGTACATCTCCTGTATTGATTCTTTGAGCTAATCCTAGAATCAGACTAGATTTTCCTACACCAGCTTCTCCAACCAAAAGTGCATTCTTGTTTGATATCTTCCCTAAGCTTGCGACCAAAGCATCAACTTCCTCCTCATGCCCAATACCAAATACATCCTGAGAATCAGCTATCTGAGCATTAATATCTTTACTAAAATGACTTAGAATGAATGTATATCCATATATCCATGGTTTGGCTACGCCACCTTTTCTGTAGTATGGGATACTTGTATCGAGATATCTTGTTTTTGAATTTCTTCTGATTTCTAAATTATTGTAAACAGAAACTTCCCTCAAAATGTCTAAACCCATATTGTTTTTTCGTAGATATTTCTGCAAAGGAAGAAATACTTTAACTATGGTCAAAAAGAGGTGTTGTGGTTGTATCTCTTTGCTCTCTGTTAAAAGAGCTTCCTCTACAGCATATGTGAGTAGGCTTCTAATTGCGCTTTGCGGGAAGTTTGGAATACTTTCTTCTGTTATACCTTCCTTCTCAAATTCTGCAATATCTACAGTTACTCCTGCTCTTCTTAATATTTGCTGTACTTCAAAATTGTATTCAATTAAAGATTTAAGGAGATCCAATGTCTTTAACTCTTTCTCTTTTGTGAAAAGACAAAGATATTCTAAAGTTTCTTCATTTGCGAAATTAATAGTTTCAAGATGTAAATATCTTCCAAATTTAAAACCCATTGCCTTTATCTCATCAATATCTTTAGGAGAGATGCTTTTTACTTTGGGTAATTGTATGGGATGGCTTTTGTCTTCGAAGAAATCATGCCAAAGTACAATTACACTCATTATGGTTAATCCAAAGAGGACATTTACAATCGGCATATCTAGTATCTTGAGTATTTCTGGATACCCATCTAAAAGAGTTGAATATTTAAAAATATATCCTACAGCTATTATTAATCCAGGTATGACAAATATATTTGCAATGGATCTTTTTACATCATTAAACCTTTTGTATCTAAGAAAATTTTTTAAAACAGAATCTATTTGAGGAGAGGTAATTGTAAAGAAATGGTCTCTAGTTAAAGTAAATATGGATTTGTTCTCCTCGCTAATTAAAGAGAAGTTCTTTTCAATTAATCCAAAGGTGTTTTTGTCTGTATTGTGTAACCCTATGATGCTTTTAGTTTTGCTAGAAAGGTCTACTGCCATATTATCTAAATATCGAAGTTAAAATGAATGTAAGTGTAGCAATTGGTAATACAATCCAAAAAACAATGAAGAGCAAATACCCAAGCATGCCAACAATATATATGGATATTGCTATTGGTAGATACAGTAATTTCATTACAATACCAAAAAATATCCCAATCATGGAATAGTCTCTATGCCAAGGTAGGAAGAAGTTTCTTAGTAAAAGGGATATGGAAAAGAGATCGTCTATGACTATGCTTAATCGTGCAAATCTTTTTAAGTGCCATATGGGCATTTTTACATACCACCATCTTAGAAAATTCTGAAAAGAGTATACTAGAATGAGTTGATATGAATCTAAACTGCTTTCGTTCAGCAGTTGTTGACCTGAGCGATCTAGGATTGTGTTTTTTGATTCCATTTTTGGGCAGGTTAATCTTTTCTTTAGTTTATTTCAAATCATGGATATCTGCAAGTATTCCTAGTAGATGGTAGAATACCAAGTATGAATATCTACGAGAAAATTAAAAAGGAGAAAGGATATATTTCTGCACTTGCCCCTATGGATGGTGTTACAGACTCTGTTTTTAGGCAGGTTGTTTCAGATATTGGAAAGCCAGATCTTTTCTTTACGGAATTCCTAAATGTAGAGGGTTTCTGTTCTAAAGGAAGGGAGAGGGTTGTACATAGGTTGGATTTTGAAGAAAAGGAAAGACCAATTGTAATACAATTATGGGGAAATGTACCTAGATTTTATGCAGAGACGATTGAATATCTTAAGGAGTTGAAACCGGATGGTATTGATATTAATATGGGGTGTTCTGTAAGAGATGTGTTGTCCAGTGGAAGAGGTTCTGGGTTGATACAGGACAAAGTCTTGGTAAAAGAGATCGTTGACGCTGTTAAGGAGAGTGCTGGAAGTATTCCTGTCAGTGTAAAGACTAGATTGGGATATGAGGAATTGGAAATTGAGGGATGGATAGGGTTTCTTCTTAAGCAGAATTTAGATATGTTAACTATCCATGGTCGTTTAGCAAAGGAGGGCTACTCTACTCCGTCTAGATGGGAAGAGTTAAAAGAATGTGTGAAATTAAGAGATGAGATATCTCCAAATACTTTGATATTGGGTAATGGTGATATAAAGGATGTTAAACAGGGAGGAGAATATGTAAGGAAGTACTTCTTGGATGGGTATATGGTTGGTAGATATATATTGAACAATCCGTGGTTTTTCTCAGGTAGAGAACATATTGCTCTTGGAGAGAGGTTTGATGTTTTGAGAAAGCATATGGAATTATATCTTAGCAAGTACCGCGATATTAAGTCTTTTAGTAGTCAAAAGAAGTATGTTAAGGGATACGTAAATAATTTTGATGGAGCTTCTGAGATTAGGCAGGAACTTTTGGAGAGTTCTGACCTTGACTCTTTCTTTCAAATTCTAAGCCGCCATTCTTCTTAATGGACAGGCTTCCAAATTCTCCAGTAAGTAATATCTCTCCTCTCTCTTTATCTTCCTTCACCTCTACTTCTTCAATACTTTCATTGTATCCAAACAACGGAAGGATACCTCTCGTCCAAGATATTGCATCTTCTACAGTCTCTCCATCTTTTAGAAATGAAGGAGAATTCCCATTCTCTCCAAATTCTACAGAGAATACGCCTTTCTCTTCATTTCCAATTTCAAAATTTTGTTCTTCCATATATAGTTATTAAAATATTATCGACTCTTCCATCTTTCTAATTGAGGTATGAAGAATGTATACCAAAATCTTTTTACAGGGCCATATCCCTGTTTTCTTAGTTCTTCTTTAACAAAATTAACCATTTCTTTTGAACTCTTAAAATCATCTACAAATCTTCCATTTCTGTAACAGAAGCTACAATACTTGGTATTCTTTGCACCATTCTTTTCTGTACCTCCACCTCTCTTGTCTTGAGCCATAGGCATACCACAACTCTGACAAAACTTGTCCCACTGTCCCATATTTGTAATTACTAATATTATATATTTAATTATCCATATTCTCTCTTTATGATATCATATTGATTGATAGATAATAACTTAAAAGATATGGAAAAAGAAAATATAGTAGAACAAGAGGAAATATCTTACAAAGAAGTATTTTGTAAGTCTTTTCCTGAAGCTGTTGGAAAAATAGGTGATACTTCTTTAGAGAAGGAGGGTTTTTGTTTGGTAGATATTGATGGAACATTGATTGTTGATCCTTTGGTAAAAATGCCATTTGTGTCACATTTGGTAGATACGGGTATTCCGCTTGATATACAGGAATCTTTTACAAGGTTAGTATCTAAATTCGGAGTAGAAAACATTGCTTTAATAACAAATCGTAATGAAAGAGAGAGAGTATTTTGGAATAGTCATAAGGTGTTGGAATCAACTAGGGAATTATTAGAGAGAAATGGTATCGTAGATTCTTTGTATACGGGTTTAAATAAGCAGTTGCCTAGATTATTTAGTAGAAGGTGTGATGGTTTGTTAGAAAAAATGAATGCTTCTTTAAACAAGGTGGAGAGAATGAAATTGTTTTGTATTGAAGATTTTAGTTATGTTTCTTTAAACAGGAATGACTTTTTAATTCTTTTAGCAAAGAGAATTAAGAATGAGTTGGGCAAGGAGGTTGATGTTGTTAATTATGTTGTTAGGATGTAAAATACAGTATGGATACCGATTCTGAGCTAATAGTAGGAGAAGAAGAATCTAAAAGAGGTTTCGATCCGAGGGAGTATGTAGTAAAACTTACGGAGAGAGATCTTGAGAAAGCTGGGTGGCCAGTAATAACTTATTGCACTAATGAAAATTATCTCGCTCAAAATGCTAGAGATTTACCTTTTGAGCCGTTTTGGAGAGAGGTATTTAAAGAAGAACATTTCATAACTCCAGATAGGCAATCAAATTACGATCCTAAAACAGACAAATTGTTTATTCTTCATTCTTTTAAAGATGGAAGGGGGGTAGAGTGCATATTTAAGGCTGTAACTACTTCTGAAGAGGAATTAAAGAATGATCCAGCTAATGCTATAGATTTTAATTGTCATGGAAGACCTTGTGAACTTAGGGGCGGAGGTTCATATCCTAAGTGTGACTTTTGGAGAGGTTTTTATGATTTTCTAAAAGGTAATGACAAGGATAAGTACAGGATACCTGATAGAGGTGTAAGAAAGAGATTTTGGTTAAGTAGATTTGTTAGGAATGTATAGTGGTGTGTAGTCTATCCCTGTTTACTTCTTTTCTTAATTGTATTTTCTACCCACTCCTCTGGATTGATACCAGTTTTATTACAGAATGCAAAGATAAGGGTTAAAAGGTCCCCTATTTCTTCTGGTATAGGGTCTGTATTTTTAATGTTCTTCTTGTATCCAGGATGTTCAGCTAGAAACCTTGCACATATCTCTCCAAGTTCTTCTTGCATAGCTAACAAAAGAAGCTCTGGTTCTGTATTCCACCCATTATCTTTATACATCTTCTTTACTTTTAGTTGTAATTCTTTCATTAATCAATTATAGCAAAGAAAGGATTGCGACAATAATTGACAGTCTTTTAGAAATATTGCTATTATTGATAATAATCTTAGTGGTCGGAATATGGAAATAGAATTAGCGACATTAGATCATGCAGAGTATATCAGTGAGAAATTATCCAAATATTTCGAAGATGTTAATAATCATTTTGGTTCTGAGAAATACAAAACAGAGCTTGATTTAATGCAAAGAAATGTTTCTAAGAGGTTGGAAGATCAAGAATCGGAGTTCAAATATTATGTTGCTATCGAAAACGGGGAAATTGTTGGCTTCGCTAATATCTTGCTATCCCAAGAGAATCCTGAAATACTAGTTGTGATTGGTGATAGTAAAGAGGTTAAAGAGGCATTGTTTGAAAATATGGTTAGTATTTTCAAGGAAATAAAAAGTGATTTTGTATATGGTGAGATGAATGATTGGGATGAAGCAAAAGATTTGCTTGCAAAGTATAATGCCGAACGTATTCAAATAAAATATAAAATTAATCTGTAGAGGTATGGAAGAAACAGGTCTTGAAGAGTTGACAACGGTTGTTAAACAAGAGGTTGAGAAATCTTCGACAAATGGTGAAACGACTACTTGCTGTGCTACAGGTACTTGTTCTTAGACTGAATGGTTAATCAAGAAGAGAATAAAAGTATTAGGATAATTCTCAGAGACTATATTTTCGACTATTTTCTTTTTAATAAGCATTTTTCAAAAGCATATATTGAAGAAATAATTCCAAGACTTGAGGATTGGTTATTACCTACGATTATTTACGACTTTTATGCTACGAAATCAATAAATCTCGAAATATTTTTAAGAAAATACCCTTTAAATGATATTCTCAAGAAATACCCTTTTTTGTATTCTAGAGTAGATCAGTTTTTAATTGAGTCATATAATGATTTTTCTAGTATATCTAGGATTGCTAAGACAAAGCAGATAAAGATTTTGGGAGATATACACCCTGGTAATGTCACTAAGTATTCTGATGGTAAGTATGTATATTACAAGAGTTTTCCCAATTATGATCCATTAATAGAAAATCTCTCTAGTTCTGCTTTTCCCGAAATTCGCCAATATTTCCCAAGTATCAATTTTGAGAATGGTTTGTTTAAAAGGGATTACATTAATGTTAAGAAAGATGGAGATGAGAAGAGTGTAAGTGAGTATTATTTTAACTTCGGATATATAATGCCTCTGCTTTTACTCTTGAGAACAATAGATTCTAATCAAGAGAATCTTTTAGTAGAATTACCTTTCCCAAGATTTTTCGATTCAGAGTGTATGTTCCTTCCCGATACGGGAGAGTTTCCATATTCTATAAGAAGTTCAGGCTTGATTCGGGTAGATAATCAAGATCGTAGTAGCTTAACAGGCGGGCTTGTTCGTGTTAAGAGCCTTCTTAAGCCTATGATTTTTGGGGATATGGAGTGTCCTAAAATTAAGTGGATAGTAAGTTCTAAAGGAGCCTTTGATAACTTGCCCAAAGTTGATGGTTTAGTTGTAAATCCAAAAGAATATAGCAAATATCTTCTTGAAGGATGGAATGAAGGTGCTGAGAAGGTTTTTAAAAATATCAGTAAAATAGTAGAAATTGTAGGGAATACAAATATCTCTTTTCGTGTTATTTTAAAAGCAACAAAAGTATATAGATATTTAATATTAAAAAGTCTTTATCCTCAAGTATATCTCTCGGGTACATACAAGGAGGATATGAGGGACGAGTTGGCAAGATTTTCCAATATCCTTAATATCAATCCAACTGGCTTAAAAGAGTACGAGTTAAAGTCTATGAATAGCTGCTTAATACCTGTTTTCTATTCAAATCTTAAAAGAAAAGAAATATATACAGCAGAGAGTGGTATCGTAGGAGAAAATGTGGAGAGTCCATTTGATATATGGTTGAGGTATTCAAAAACTTTTAACAAAGAGTTCTTAGATAGCCAGTTATCTTTCTTGATAAGTAGTTTGGATAGGCATCAGGTGGTGGACGATACCGGAATCGAACCAGTGACCCCTACAATGTCAATGTAGTGCTC
>CAZLAH010000003.1:21205-55771 GCA_964557565.1 uncultured Candidatus Saccharibacteria bacterium | reverse complement strand
AAAGAAGGTTGCGGGTTGTGAGTGCTGGCCGTCCCCGGGGGTGGCGGTGGTGGGGGACATTTGCTCCAGTTAGAGAAGAGAACATAGAAGAGCATAAAATACATACAGAGGAGATTACTGTGTCAAAAGAAGCTGCAGAGATTATTAATACTGCAAAAAAGAATGGAAAGGATGTATGGGCAATTGGTACTACAGTAGCTAGGACATTGGAAAGTTGTACGGATGAAAATGGGAATGTGAATGAATATCATGGAGATACATCTCTTTATATATATCCTGGATATGAATGGAAAGTGGTTGATCACCTGGTTACTAATTTCCATATGCCTGACTCAAGCTTAATACTTTTAGTATCTTCTTTTGCTGGAAAAGAACGAATAAAGGAAGCATACAATGAAGCTTTGAATGCTGACTACAAGTTCCTTAGCTATGGAGACAGTATGCTCATAATTTAGTAATATTCAATATGGAACTAAAAGATTTTGGTAAAAAACATATATTCATGCCAGATGCTACAAGGGGTGCTGTTAGATTTCTAACTACCGAGCAACTGAAAGATACTGGAACTGAAGCTTTGGTTACAAATACTCTCCATTTGATGATCGCTCCGGGGGCAGAGAAAGTAAAAGAGTTGGGGGGCATTAAGAAATTGATGAACTGGGATGGAATTGTTTTAACAGATTCCGGTGGTTTCCAAGTCTTTTCATTAATTCATTCAAAAAAGTGGGAAGGTAAAGTGGATGAAAATGGGGCAACTTTCAAATCGCCCAGGGAAGGAAACATATATACACTAACACCTGAGAGTTCTATAGATATTCAGATGAGTATAGGGTCGGATATTTTAGTCACCCTGGATGATTGTAGGAAAACAGATTTGACAGAGTCTGAGGCTCGAGAGTCTGTAGAGAGAACAATAGTTTGGGCAAAAAGGTGTAAAGATCATTTTGAGAATGAGTATGGTGGTACAAAAGAAACAGGAAAATTACTTAGTTGTGTTGTACAGGGTGCAAACTACACTGAATTAAGAAAAGAGTGTGCGAAGGCTTTGGTTGATATTGGATTCGATGGATACAATTTTGGTGGCTTTGTTGTAGATGAGGATGGTGAACTTGTTTTGGATGAGATGAGAGCAGTAATTGAAAATACTCCTGAGGAAAAATTCAAATATGCAATGGGAGTGGGAAAACCTGAAGATATACGAAGGGCTGCTGAGATTGGTTACAAAGTATTTGACACTGTCTTGGTAACAAGAAATGCAAGACATGGGACACTGTACTCTTCTGACATTAAAGATGAAATCTTGAGAATTGGAAATGCCGAATACTCATCCGACCAACGACCAATCGACTCGAACTGTGACTGCTACACATGTAAAAACCACACCAGAGCATACGTTCACCACATGCTCAAAGCAGGCGAAGCTACAGGCATGACCCTTGCTACCATCCACAACCTTCGATATTACCAAAACCTCATACAAGGTCTGTCCTAGGTCTGGCACTAGTATTTGCTCCATGGATATTCCGAAGGCTTTTTGACCAAGCCATCTACAACGGGATTCTGTTTAATATACTCTCTTGCTCTTAATATGTCTTTCTTCCAATACAGAAGATTTGCATTGTACCGACCTTGAAAGATATGTCCGACCCTTTGATGTTTGCGATTTACTTGCATTGCGAAGCTTGTTGCGACTTTCTGCATGTATTTAGAAATTTCATTTGGTTTCTTTCCTGTCTTGAGAATTAGGTGGAAATGGTTATCCATAATACAAAATGCAATCAATCGAAGACTTGTTTCTTTGATGTATTTGTATAACAGATGCACGAAGATACTTTTATCTGAACAGCTTTTTAAAATAGGCTCTTTATTGTTACAGCGGTTATAGATATGGTAGTAGGAATTTTGAACAAAGTTTCTGCTTTTTCTCGACATAAATGAGTTATAGCAAAAGGATATTAACTTGGGATTAAGGGTCAGATCTAGGACAGACCTCGATTGGGTTGATTGAGGAATTGGGAGAAAAATGATATTATCTAAAAGTCCTAGTATTAAACACTTTTAAATAGAGATAATGGTTTTAGAAAAATTTAATATATATTATGAAAATATATTTAAGTAAAAAAGAAAGTTATTTGTTATATAGCAGCCCTTCGGCTGTGAGTTTTCCAAAGGTGTTTTAAAGAAGGACAATTAAATTATTATACAGATAGGTATGGATATACTATTTATTATCCTCATATCAGTCGTTTTGACTGCGTTGGTGGTTTTCTTTGTTTTGAAGTTTGTTTTTCATTGGGTAGATGTTAAGGATATCCCTGCAAAGGAAATAGAAGAGGCAGCTAAGAAGATGATGAGAGAAAATTTTGATAGGGCGGAGCAAGAAGTTTTTGAGCTAAAAGAGAGGGAGGAGAAAAGGTTGAAAGAGATGAGGAGAGAGAGTACAGAGCATGAGGAAATTCTCATTGAGAGAGAAAGAAAATTAAACAAAAGGTCCAAGATTTTAGATGAAAAAAGCGAAGAGCTTGAGTCTCAGGATAATCAGTTGAAAGAAGGAATGAAAAGATTAGAAATTGAAAGATCAGAATTGAAAAAAGCTTTAGAAAAGATCTCTGGTTTGTCTAGAGATGAGGCTAAGGAAAAGTTAATGAAGGAGATAGATCAAGATTTGAGAGAGTACGAAGCTAAGAAGATCCGAGAGGCAGAGAAGAATATAGAAGCTACAGCAGATGAGAAAGCTCAAAAAATCTTAGTCGAATCTATGCAAAGAGTTGCAACTGATTATGTAGGAGAAACTACAACCAAGGTGATTAAGGTTGAAGATGATAAGGTGAAGGGAAGAGTTATCGGTAGAGAGGGTAGAAATATCCGAGCATTTGAACAGATAACCGGAGTAGATGTCATCGTTGATGAATCTCCAGATGCTATCGCATTGTCATCATTTGATCCTTTAAGAAGAGAGATTGCGTATGTAGCAATGACGAAATTGATAGCGGATGGTCGTATTCATCCCGGTTCTATTGAAGAATCAGTAAGAAAGGCGAAAAACGAGATATCTCAAGAGATTAAGAAGAATGGGCAAATACTTGCTGATGAAGCAGGATGGCCAGATCTTGATATTGGTTTGATGAAATTGGTTGGGAAAATGAAATACAGAACCAGTTATGGCCAGTCTCTGATGTCTCATACAATTGAAGTAATCAGATTAGCAGAAGTTCTTGCTACTGAGATAGGTGCAGATGTTCAGTTAGCAAAGAGAGCAGCTCTTCTGCATGATGTTGGGAAAGTACTTTCACACAAGGTTGATAGTCCTCACCATCATATCTCTGGTCAGGTAGCTAGGAAGTATATGCTTGATGACAAGCTTGTAAATGCAATTGAGGCACACCACTTAGACATTGATCCTCAAAGTTCTGAAGCAGTAGTTGTATATCTTGCAGATGCAATCTCTGGTTCTAGACCTGGTGCTAGAAAAGATAGCTACGAGCAGTATATACAGAGAATAGAGGGAATTGAAGGAGCTGCAAAAGAGATTGGTGGAGATAAAGTCGATGAAGTATTTGCAATCAAAGCTGGTAGAGAAGTAAGAATCATAGTTAAACCAACTATGGTTTCTGATGATGAAGCTAAGGTAATGGCAAAAGATATTGCTCAAGAGATAGAGAAAAAACAGAACTATCCAGGCAATGTTGAGGTTACAGTTATTAGAGAAACTAGGGCAATAGAGGTAGCAAAGTAGCTATAACTCAGTATCTTCTAGTAATTATTGCTATGGGGGAGTTTTCTTTTGGAAAGCCCCCCTTTTGTTTCTGTGTTCAAATTTTGTAAAAAGTCTTTGTGAATAAGTGTATTTTATTCTTGATAAGAAAACATCACTGTATCGACGTTTTCTCTTCTCTGTGTTAATGCTTCATTATAAACTGTTTTCTTTCTGTCTACATTTTGAATACAGTAAAAGATGTTGAGATAACAAACTTTTTGAACACTCCCCTGCATGACCTATAACAAATACGCCTCTTGACGATTTTTTGATTTTCCCATATTTTAAAAGTGGATATACCCAAATATCTTTTGTATATAAAGATATCTAAGTATATATCACTTAAAGAAAGGAGGTTACACACAATGTTAAAAAATGATTTAGTAAACAAAATCGCAGCAGTTGGTCTTACAAAGAAGCAAGCTGGAGAAGCATTGGAGGCTGTTCTAGAAGCAATCTCTGATTCTTTGAAAAGCGGTGAGCCTGTATTGTTAACAGGTTTCGGTAAATTCGAAGTAAGAACAAGAGCAGCAAGAACAGGAATCAATCCTAAAACTCTTGCTAAGATTCAATTACCAGCAACAAAGGTACCTGCATTCAAACCAGGAAAAGCTTTGAAAGCTGTTGTTAAGTAACAACTGCCAGTATTTCTTTGTAGAAAAGAAATAAGCAAAGAAAAGGACCATCATGGTCCTTTTCTGTTTACTATTAGAAAGAAATATTCTAAACTATACAAACTGTATGATACAAAACTGCTTAATCCCAAATAAAAGAAACAAATTTAAACCATATCTTTTAAGAAAAGTAGCGATACTAGCCTACTCTTTACTTTTGATTTTTGTAAATAGCTTTGGAGGTCTTTTAGGAATAGATCAGGCATTAGCGAGCAGTATAACCTCAAGCAATATAGTTGCCTTAACAAATCAAGAGAGGAATTCTCTTGGATTAAATACTCTAAATACGAATGCTCAACTCTCTGCTGCAGCCTTAGCGAAGGCTAATGATATGTTTGAGAAGCAGTACTGGGATCATTTTGGCCCTAATGGAGAGACACCTTGGCAGTTCATACGAGCTGCAGGATATAACTATGTGTATGCAGGAGAAAATTTAGCTAAAGG
This sequence comes from uncultured Candidatus Saccharibacteria bacterium, assembly GCA_964557565.1. GTDB lineage: Bacteria > Patescibacteriota > Dojkabacteria > SC72 > SC72 > UBA5232. Next base: position 50,896 of record CAZLAH010000003.1, on the reverse strand, counting down.
TTTTCAAACAGCTGAAGGAGTACATGAAGCTTGGATGGCAAGTCCAACACATAAAGCGAATATAGTTAGCCCAAATTATAAAGATATAGGGGTAGCTGTTGTAGAGGGCGTTTTGTTAGGTAAGCAAACAATATTGGTTGTTCAAATGTTTGGTAATCTGACAAGTGATATTTACAAGGCTCCTACACCAGTAGTGCAGGATGAAGATGTAAAGCAATCTGCAACAGAAAGTTCTTCTGAGAAAGTAGTTACAAAAAAGGAGACAGGGGAGATCAGGAGTATTAGAATTACATCCCCACGAAGCGATACAGTCCTCTCAGACCCCTCTTCTCCAGTGAAGGGTGAAGTTAGCAATGTTGAAGGTGAATACTCCGTAGATGTCATTGAGGAAGGTGAGGTAGTAGGAAGTACGACATCGAGTAGTAGCTCATGGGAAATGAAAAAGGATTCCGATTGGAGTGAGGGCGAGCATGAGATAAAGGCAAGTTTGAAAGGAACATCCGTAGTATCCGGTAAGGTTGGTTTTACAGTTGATTCTAAGTCTCCTTTGGTGACAAAGGATAGTATACAGGTATCTCAAAGTGAATCAGGTTATTCTGTCTCGTTTAATATAGAGGGAGATTGGGAGAAAATCAGTGTAGTAGCTGGATCAGAAATAGTAGATATTGAGTATCAGGAGGATGAAGAGACAGGCATGATTACGATATTGCTTTCTGAAGAGCAGGTGAAAGGTGCTGTGTCATTAGTTCTTGCTGATGAATATGGTAATACATCTCAATTGGATATATCAGAATACTTTGAACAAGAAGAGGATACAAAAGATACTCGGCTTGCTTTACCTATACTTAGTTTGAATGGCGCAGACAAAATAAGCATAGGGATAGTTTCTTTTGTGTTTCTTTTACTATGTATAGAGGTATTTGTTTACTGGAGAAAAGGAAGATTAAAAGATGCTGTAGGAGATCTCTTTACAATAGGTCTGTGGTGGTTTGTATTAACCATTGCGATATTTAATGGATTTGATGGCTCCATAACTTAATATGTATAACTGCTGTCTTGGAAAAATATAGATTAAAAGTAAAAAACGATATCCTCTACCTCTTTCTTTTACTACTTGTAACAGAAATCTTTTACTTCTTAGTACTTCGTACGACATTTGATGTACTTCTCCTCATCGGTATACTTGGAGTTTTACTTTTGGAAACATGGTTTGTAAGAGTCTTTACTATGTATTCAGGGAAAAAGATTTCTCAATACAGTGAAGTAATCGCAAAAATCTCTTTGAAGGATAGATTCTTTGCATATTTTGTTTTACCAGCAATATTCTACATATCTCTTTTGGTCTTTCTTTTCTTTACGAGAAATGAAATCCTTGGTCATACAGTACTAGGTGTTTGTATGGTACTCTTCCTGGTTCTTTTCTTAAATGTAAAAAGTTCTCTAAACAAATACTACTCTCTTGAAGTTGCAACAAAAGCCATATTCGATTTCATCTGTATAACAATATATTACCTTTTACTTAATTCTTTCATAAGGTTTGGAGCTTCAATATGGGAATACTCCTTGTTTAGTGTAATTGCTTCTCTTGTACTCTTCATCTTTGTACTAAAGATACATGACAGAATAGGGGTGACTGAGTTACTAGTCTCTTTACTAAGCTCTATAAGTATAACGGTACTGATGTACCTATTTTGGAATACAAATGTCTTTGTAATTCCAGCAATAGGTGCTCTACTCTTCTACTTAATCATCTCGCTTTGGAATATTAGGTTTAGTGGAAAAACTAAGTTCTTGGAGTACATAGTTCCGTTCCTGTATGTCCTAATATCAATTATTTTAATATTTGTACTGTAATATATGAATAAACGTATAGTTCTTAAGGTTGGAGGATCGATCCTGTATGACAAATTCTTAAACATAAACTATGAATTGTTAGATAAAGTAAGGAATTGGTACATAGGAGCAAAGAACGAGTATGAGAAAATAATCTTAGTTATTGGTGGAGGTGCTCTTTCAAGAGATATGCAGACTCGTATAAAGGAAGAAATGGATCAAAAATATTTGCATAATATTGGTATGACGGTTACACAAACGAATGCGGCTTTGTTACAGGGTTTCTTAAATGATTCTGATATATATGTACCTACTAAATTAGGAGAAGCATTTGAATATTTAGTTGAGGACAACAAACAGGTTGTGATTAGTGGTGGTCTTAAATCAGGTTGGAGTACGGATATGGATGCTGCTGTATTTGCAGATATAATTTCTGTAGATAGAGTTTTTAAGCTTTCTGATATTAACTATGTATATGACAAGGATCCAAAAGTTAATGAAGATGCAAAACCGATTAAAGATTTGACTTGGGATGATTACTTCTCCATGTTCAACATCTCAGAAGGTTGTACTCACCAGGCAAATGGTAAAATACCAATAGATGTTGGTTGCGCACAGTTTTGTAAACACAAAGATATATCATTCTTTGTTACTGGAGGAGAAAGTATGTATGAGAAAGAAAAGATAGAGGATATATTAACAGAGGGCTCCTTTATTCACCCTTAATCTATATTACTAATCATATATTTGGTATCTCCTTTAGGTGTTGATATAACTACCTTGTCTCCGACTTTCTTGCTCAGTACTGCTTGTCCTATTGGAGATTTGTAAGATATCTTTCCCTCTAATGGATTTGCTTCATCTTCACTAGTTATCTCATACTTCAATTTCTTCTCTCCATCCAAAGAGACAGTATCTCCAATACCAACTTTACTCTTCCCTTTATCCTTAATTACTAATGCATTCCTAATCTTTTCTTTAAGATCTAGAATCCTCTCCTCATTGATATTCTTCTCTTCTAAAGCCATTGAATATCCATCATTCTCTCTTAGATCTCCCTGGTTTCTCATCTCGTTGATTACATTTGCTATCTTGTTTCTTACAATCTCTTCTCTTTCTTGTAATTCCTTTTTTAATTTTTCTAAACCAGAGGCAGTGGTTTGGTACTTGTTGTCCTTCTCCATATTTCCAAACCAAATAATTTTAATGCGTGAGATAATATCTTCTGTAGTAGATAATGTCAAATATATTGGAACCTGTAGTAACTGTTCTAAATGGGGATATAATATGATAAAATCTCTGTCTAGGTATGCCGCTATCGTCTAACGGTTAGGACACAGGATTCTCAATCCTGCAATCGGGGTTCGATTCCCCGTAGCGGTACCACACTAAAGTATAAAATAGTTTGATATTCTAACCCTTTTTGTATAAAATATAGTGTTAATTGTAGCTATGCTACGTTCTTTCAAAACTGGACCAAAGAAAGGAGATAATCATGGGTCCCCAAGATCGCAAAACGGTAGAACGTGATGACGGTGATGGTTGGAAGCATCGTACCACTTATGATCGTGGGACGAGTAATCAGTGGAGCGTAGACGTTCGCGATACCGGTGTCGGTGGTGTTGGCTCAAATTGGTCTGATGTCAAGGGTGCACATCATACAAATCAAAACGATAATAGTCATGATGACAATGTCGGCTTTGGTGAATCCACATAAGAACTTTCTTTTGATCCAGAGGAGAGGAGTCTTCGCATTGTTTTTATACAGAAGCTCCTTTCCTCAATTTGTAATGTAGGTCGGTTGTGAGTTGGTAGAAGCTCACATTGCAAGTTCCTGCTTATACGCTGTAAAAGGCGAAGATAAGGTGGGGCGTTTAGCAATCTAGCGGTGCAAGTCCGACGACCTACAGCTCTGTATCAAACAAAATGCTACTTTAGGATTCCAAGAATATTAATTTTGTCATTCAAATTTAAAAAACAATATGAAATTTGATATCATCACAATTTTCCCAAACATAGTAACCGAATATATAAATACCGGTATTGTAAACAACGCTCTTAAAAAAGGTCTTGTAGAAATCAATGTACATGACCTTCGAAAATGGACTACAGACAATCATAAAACAGTAGATGATACTCCCTACGGTGGAGGTCCAGGAATGATAATGAAAATAGAACCAATATACAAAGCAATACAAGAATTAAAAAAAGAAAATACTATCGTAGCAATAACCACACCAAAAGGAGAGAAAATAGTACAAAGTAAATTACAAGAATTCTCCTTGAAAAAAGGTTTACACATGATAGTACTATGTGGAAGATATGAAGGATTTGATCAAAGAATACATGACAATCTTGTAAACTATGAATTTTCCATAGGAGAATATGTCCTCTCTGGAGGGGAATTACCAGCGCTTGTATTAGTAGACGGCATAACAAGACTTCTCCCCGGTGTCTTAGGAAATGAAGAATCTCTCAAAGAAGAAAGCTTTAATGACGGTAATCTTGAATATCCTCAGTATACAAAACCTGAAGAATTCAATGGCTGGAAAGTCCCAGAAATACTACTTTCAGGTAACCACAAAGAGATCGAAAACTACAGACAAAGATCCAAAAAAAGTGTATAATCCTTTGTCATACTTAGATAAAAAAAGCCCCAAACATTACTTCCGTTATTAATTAAGAAATAAAAAAATGAAAGATAAAATCGTATTAACAAAAGGTAAAATTGAAGAATTACAAAAAGAATTAAAACTCTTAGAAGGTAAAAAGAAAAGGGACTTAGGTAAGACTTTAGAGCAAGCTAGACTAAGTGATGTAAGTGAAGACACAGATGCTGTCGTTGCAGTTATGGGTGATATTGAAAAGGTTGATTTAAGGATATCGGAAATAAAGGATATTCTTGATAATTCAAAAGTACTTAATAAGAAAGGTTGCTCTGTGAATAAAGTACAGGTAGGCTCTGATGTTAAGGTTAAGAGTGGTAATAAGACTACAACTTTCAGTATTGTTTCTGAGGTAGAATCAGATCCTTCTGCAAACAAAATATCGGACAATTCACCTTTGGGAAAAGCATTGTTGAAGGCTAAAAAGGGTGATACTGTTAAATTTCAAATAGATGGAAGAAGTATGGAATATAAAGTTATCGATATCTGCTAAGATATTGCTTCTCTTAAATCCTCAATTTTAACTCTTTCCTGTTTCATTGTATCTCTGTCTCTTACGGTCACAGTATCATTTTCTAGTGTGTCATAGTCAACTGTAATACAGTAAGGGGTACCAATCTCATCCTGATACCTATACCTCTTCCCAATATTACCCCTAGCATCCCACAGTACCTTGTAATCGTCACTTAACATCTCAAATACATCTCTAGCCTTTTTCACAATCTCTTCTTTATTTGAAACAAGAGGAAATACTGCAGCCTTGTAAGCAGCAATATCTTTGTGTATTCGTAATACTGTTCTGACCTCTCCATTATCCAATTGCTCTTCATCATATGCATCTAGTAACAAGAACAAGAATGTCCTATCCACACCACCAGAAGTCTCTACAATATTTGGAATATATTTCTCTCCAGTCGTAGGGTCAGTATATGAAAGATCCTTTCCTGAAAAGGCACTATGCTGTGTTAAATCATAATCTCCTCTCCAATGAATACCCTCAGTTTCTGCCCATCCCCACGGTGCTAAATATTCAATATCATATGCATCCTTAGCATAGAAGACTAACTTGTCTTTTGGATGTTGGTAAAACCTTAAATTCTCAGAACTCCTAAATAATCCCTTGTAAAATTTCATCCTTTCTTCTTTCCAGTACTCAAAAGTCTTCTCCATATCCGCAGGTTTTACAAAATACTGAAGATCCCACTGTTCAAACTCTCTAGTTCTAAATGTAAGCTTGTTCGGAGTAATCTCATTTCTAAAAGCCTTACCAATCTGTGCTATACCAAAAGGAATCTGCTGCCTTGTACTATCTACTACATTCTTGAAATCAAGATATATCGTTTGACATGCCTCACCTCTCAAATATGCAGACATCTTCTCTCCCTCAATTACACCAATCTCTGTATTAAAAAGAAGATTGTACTTCTTAGCTTCAGTAAATTCTGTACCTCCACACTTTGGACATTTTCCCTCTATATCCTCAGGCCTAAATCTAGAATGACATTTCTTACACTCCACAGCCTCATCACCAAAGCCCTTAACATGTCCAGAAGCTTCCCAAACCTTAGGATGTGTAATTATTGTTCCATCAATACCAACAACATTCTCCCTCTTGTCTACCATGAACTTCCACCAATACCTTTTAAGATTATTCTTCATCTCAACACCAACTGGACCATAATCATAGAAACCTCCAACACCTCCGTAAATCTCTGAATTAGGGAAGATAATTCCCCTTCTTTTAGTTAATGACGCTATCTTTTCCAATGTTACTTCTGACATGCCCAAATTATATCACAACCAATTCCTTACGCTTAGGTTCATCATAAAACCTCTCTATTCCAATAACTATATGGGCTTTTAGTCCTTTTTTAATCTTAATATGGGTCTTGCAAAAGAGTAAGATATACTTGTGATATAATAAAAAAGTTTAAGATTAATGAATACCTGAATGGAAGAAAACTTGAAAAGTAACCTCATCGGACAGAGAGAAATTAGGCTTGAAAAGTTGAAACAGATCAAAGCATTAGGTATTAACCCATATCCTGCAAAAGCAAACAAAGAGTATTCTAATGGTGAAATTATTTCTAAATTTGATGAATTTGATGGTAAAGAAATAACATTGGCAGGTAGAATAACTGCATGGAGAGAGCATGGAAAATTAGTCTTTGGAGATATCATGGATCAGTCTGGTACTATCCAGATTATGATTAGAAAGGACAGCTTAACAGAAGACTTAGCACAGGGATATTTAGGTTGGGAGAATTTGCAGTTGTTAGATTTAGCAGATTTTGTAGAGGTTTTTGGTATCATAGGCAAGACAAAGACAGGGCAGATATCCATAATGGTTTCTAGTATAAGACTTCTAACAAAGTCTTTAAGACCAATTCCTAGGAAATTGAAGAACAAAGAACAGATGTTTAGAAGAAGATACTTAGATCTAGTTATTAATCCAGACAGGATTAAGATGTTTGAAAGGAAGGCTAGATTCTGGCAAGTACAAAGAGATTTTCTTAAATCAAATGGCTTCATAGAAGTAGAAGTTCCAATATTGGAGTCCATAACAGGAGGAGCAGATGCTGCACCATTTGTCACACATCATAATGCATTGGATCAGGATTTTTACCTTAGAATCTCCACTGAACTTTACCAAAAAAGATTGATAGGGGCTGGTTTCGAAAAAATATATACATTTGGTCCAAACTTTAGAAATGAAGGTATGGATGATGAGCATCTTCAAGAATTCTACGATATCGAATGGTATTGGGCATATGCAAATTTTAGAGACAATATGGAATTAGTAAAAGAACTTTTCAGAACAGTTGCAAATGAGGTATATGGAAAAACAGAATTCACAACAAGAGGTCATACATTTGATTTAGCTAATGAATGGGAAGAACTAGACTATACAGAAACAATCAAAAAGCACTTTGATGTAGATATATTTACAGATTCTGATGAGAAAATACTACAAGTAATAAAGGAAAATAATATTGAAATGGGAGGGGAAGTTAATAGAAACAGAATGATTGATACTCTTTGGAAAGCAATTAGAGCAAAGATATCAGGACCTGCATTCTTAATTAATCAACCTAAGTTCATTTCTCCTTTAGCAAAATCTCATGAAGACAAAGAAGAGTTAACAGAGAGATTCCAAGTAGTAATAGCAGGTAGTGAATTAGGTAATGGATATTCTGAAATAAATGATCCTCAGGATCAATTAGATAGATTCCTCGAACAACAGAACTTAAGAGAAAGCGGAGATAATGAAGCACAGATGTTAGATATTGATTTTGTAGAAATGTTGGAATACGGTATGCCACCTACAAGTGGATATGGACAAAGTGAAAGGATATTTTGGTTCTTAGAAGATGTTACAGCGAGAGAGGGAACATTCTTTCCACAATTAAGAAATGAATTAGAAAAATCTACGAAAGAAATATACAAAGACAAAGTAAAATTTCTAGAGTCTAAGAAAAAGTAAGACAAAACTTCTGCCCAAATGCTAATTTTATGAACTACGAGTTCTCTTATGGTAGATATTGAACAACAAGATTTTTCTAAAAAAGAAACTGAGAAAAGAAAAAAGATTTTTTGGAAACTGTATGAAATAGAAACAGAAAGTTCAATCCTTGTAGACAATATTCGACCAATAGACCCTCTTGTAGTTGAAGACTTAGCCAATAGTATCAGTGAGATTGGACAACTTAGTCCATGTATTGGAGATACTATAGTTACAGAGAATGGTGAATTTGTGAGAATAATTGCAGGTCAACATAGATTTCATGCTATTAATCTTCTTCATCAAAAAGGTGAAGATATCCCTTTGTTAGCTAGAATTGCAAATAGAACTCTGAATGATGAAGAAATTCTTTCAATTCAGATGTCAGAGAATTTACAAAATAAAATGACTGCAGAACAGGATGCTAAAATTATTCATTCTTTTTGGCAAAAGTGTTGTCAACTATATGGTGAAGAAGTAGTTACTCTAAAATACCTCTCAAGGAAACTTGGTAGGTCTACACAAAAGATAAGTGAAGCAATTAAATTTGTAGAGGGTCTCTCTCCTAAAGTACAAGAGATGGTTCAAAAAGGAGTCTTACATTACTCAACAGCTCTTCTTCTCACAAGGCTAGATTGGAAATCAGAAAATGGAAATGATTTCTATTCTGAACAGGTTAGAACTGCTGTATTTTTGATCTCACAAGGGTACAACAAGGATGAAGCTAGGAGATATTTAGATAAAAGAATAAAAGAGAAATCATATACAGAGCCTCTATTTTCTAATGAAGTATGGAAGGAATTAAAGAAGAATGGATACCGAATAGCTATCAGAGATAAATCTTCAAAAGAGGGTAGAAATGCTTCTGGTTGGTTTGTAAGGATGATTCGAACTGTTTCTTTGTTGGACGAACCGTCAAGAGTAGAGTTCTCTGAAGCTATTGAGCGCTCTGTAGAAGAGCTTGGACTTTCAATGGAAGATTTTAAGAATAATCTAAAGTCTTTGGGTGTAACACTCTAACATTCTTTTTGTTACAATACTAAATATATGGATTCAATTAAAGATATACTCTCCCAAATACAACAAGAACAAACTTCTAAGGAGAAGTATGATAATCAACAATCAAAACTCTTTGATACAGAAAAACTAAAAACAAATCCTAAGAAACTATTTGGTGACAAACATAAATATATATCACAAGAATATCAAGCATATGGTCTTAGAATAGCTGGTAAACTAGGTGACAAACAAAGAATGACTATGTATATTAAATGGGCAAAAGAGAAACCAAGAGCTATACTAGAACAAGCATTAAGTTTTACATCGGACTATCCAAATGCAAAGGACAAGGTAAAAATATTTATGTGGAAAGTAAAACAGTTAGAAAATGAATACAAAGAAAAACAACAAGGAAATACTAAGTAGAATACTCTCTATGTATTTCTCTAAAGAATTGGTTTACAGAGAACAGCTCTTGGTATGGATAATTGCAGATATTATTAAGATTGTTGGTCTGTGTTTTGTATGGGTAGCGTCTTCGAGTTTGAATGATAATGTATCTCAAGCGTATGTAGTTTCTTACTATTTACTAATTATGCTTGTAAGCAAGTTTACTACTGATCTAACGATGGAATTCGGAGTAAGGGATATTATACAGGGGAGATTTTCTAACCTTTTAATCAAACCATACAATTACCTAATAGAATATCTAGGTACTAATATTGGGGGTAATATTCTTAGAGTGATAATCTTTATACCAGGTTTTTTCTTGGGTGCATACTTTGCTAACAAATATGGATTTTGGATTGTAGGTTTCAATCCGTACGATATATTTTTAGCTATGGTAGCAATATTAATTGGTTTCTTTTTAAATTTCTTTCTTGGTAATACAATTGCCTTGATATCAATATATATCAAAGAGATGGATTCCATAAGGACATTTTACTACAACATAGCATCCTTACTTTCGGGTGAATTTATACCGATAGTTTTTCTTCCAATGTGGGGTGCTTTTGTTCTTGAAATATTACCATTTAGATACACACTTTCATTCCCCGTTGAAATAATTCTTGGAAATCTTAACCATTATGAATTAACAAATGGATTTCTAACATCTGTAATATGGTTAGTGGTAATGTTTGTAACTTACAAATTAGTATATTCGATATCAAAAAAGAAATATGAAGCAGAAGGGATATAGCAAAATATTACACTATTTAAAAGTTTGGAAATGCATTCTTAGAGCTGGCTTTAACAGAAACTACATTTACAAAACTGATGTATTTCTAAGATTCTTTCGTTCCTTGTTTGTTCTTGGAATTCAACTTGTACTACTGAATGCAGTCTTTGGAGACAATGATGTATATGTTGGATGGAGCAAATCTGAAGCATACCTGGTAATGGGAATATGGAATATACTCAATTACTTTTCTTGGTCTTTCTTTGGTGTAAATCTAATGTATCTAGAGAACAAAGTTCTAGAGGGGACATTTGATTACATTCTTCTTAAGCCAATATCTTCTTCCTGGCTTTCTTCTTTTGGTGATTTCTTTTTAAACAATTTTGTTACAGGATTTTCAGGAATATTGCTTGTTGGGTACTATTTTCTTTTGGAATGGCAGAATCTAACAATTCAAAATATACTTTTTGGTCTTTTAGGTGTATGTATTGCATTTGTATTTTGGTATGGCATATATCTTTTCTTTGCCAGCTTTACAATATCTAAACCTAGAAATGGTTTTCTTGCGATAGCAAAAGAGTTACTCGGTATTACTAAGTATCCAGTAGATATATTTGGAAATACATTTAAAACAGTTTTGTATACTGTGATACCAATAGCTTTCGTAACTACAGTTCCAGCAAATATCATAATTGGAAGAACAGATTACATATATCTCGTAATCTCTTTAGTGATATCTCTAACACTTTTGTTAGTGGCGCAATACTCTTGGAAAAGGAATGTAAAAGGGTATACAAGTGCAAGCAGCTAGATATGTTTTTTTACAGCATCTAAGACTCTGTTAAGAATTTCTTCATCATTTTCTCCTTTCATCAATGCCGCAGCAGCATACTCATGTCCACCACCACCTAGCTCTTCAGCTATCTGTTTAACCTCTTGGTATCCTTTCATGCTTCTGAATGAAACAAACCAACTGTTAATATCTTCATAGTCAGGTTTGATTATGAAGCCCCAGTGTGTACCTTGTATATATCGTATATAGCTATCTCTTAGGAAAGTTTGAGCTTCATTCAAGCCCTGCTTAGTTAAGTTCAATCTACCAATGGCTTCTCTTTTGATCTGCATATATGCCATGTCTCCTTCTACTGTTAAAGACTTAAGATATTCGCCAATGGCTGGAGTAATATCTATGGGGAATTTCTTAGATTTGTAATCATATTCTTCAAGGTCTGCAGGAAAGATCTCCTTTGCATCAGCAAATATCCTCATTGTCGTAGGTGTAGTGTTTTCAAAAAGAAATCTCCCAGTATCGGCAACTATTCCATACTGAACTAATTTCGCCATATCCTCATCTAATACAAATGTTGCTCCAAGTATTTCTTTAAAAGTTGTATATACTTCTTCTGTTGCAGAGCTAGCATTGTTGTTAATCAATATCGAATTCCCACTATGATCATGCTCAGAATCGTGATGATCCAAAAAGACTGCAGGAAGAGTAGAGATATTCAAGTCATCAACATCTTTCTCTAAGCACATACCAAAATTCACAGAATCGGTAATCAACAATAAATCATATCCTTGATTCTGTATTTTTTCTACAATTTCAATCTCTTGCATACCTGGTAAATTCAAAGGGGCTTGCTGTCTTGCAACCATATGTACACCTTTTTGTGGGTAATACTTCTTCAATATCTTGTACAAAAGAATCATACTTGAAAATGCATCAACATCTGGCCCCCTATGCGTAAGCAACAAGATTGAATTAGAATTTAATATTAAATTGTTTAAATCACTTCTTTTACTCTCCATATCCTTGATAATACCAAATAGGCAGAATATAATACAGAGATTGAATAATTTGATTTAGTAATACAATGATAGATATTAGAAAGATAATAGACTCGAAAGAAGATGTAGAAGAGGGTCTTCTTAAAAGAATGAGTAAGGAAGATTTCAATCTTGATGAGATACTTTCTTTGTATGAAGAGAAGAAAAAAGTTCAACTAGATTTTGATACTAAAAGAGCTCAACAGAATCAATACAATGATCAGATGGCGAAGGAAGATAAAGGAGGGGAGAATTTTAAGAAACTTCTTGAAGAGTTAAAGGAGAAGGCAAAAGAGGTTAAGGAATCTGAAGAGAGATTGAAGGAATTAGAGAAAGAGTTGGAAAGTAAATTGGAGGTTTTACCAAACATCCCTGATGATGATGTAGTTGCTGGAGGAAAAGAAGCAAATGAGGTTGTTAAGATGGTAGGAGAGAAACCAGTTTTTGATTTCGAGATTAGAGACCATGTTGAACTGGGTAAGAAGCATGATATTTTTGATTTTGAGAGGGCCACAAAAATATCTGGAAACAATTTCAGTATGTACAAAGGTTTGGGTGCTAGATTGGAATGGGCATTGATTAATTACTTCATATCTAAGCATATTGAAGCAGGATATGAAATGATTATCCCTCCTAATTTAGTTACTAGAGACTCTGCATATGCTGCAGGCCAATTACCAAAATTCGAAGAGGATGTGTATTGGATACAGGATGGGTTGTGTTTGGTACCTACAGCTGAAACGGTATTAACAAATATATACAAAGATGAGGTTTTGGAAGAGAAAGATTTACCAAAGAAATTCTTTGCATATACTCCTTGTTACAGAAGAGAAGCTGGAAGTTACAGAGCAAATGAGAAAGGTTTGATTAGGATGCATCAATTTAACAAAGTAGAGATGTATCAATTTGTGTCTGAAGAACAATCTCCAAGTGCCTTTGAAGAGCTTGTAAGTAGGGCTGAGGAATTAGTTGCAGGTTTGGGTTTGCATTACAGATTAGTAAAACTTGCAGCAGGTGATTGTTCTGCAGGTGCTGCTAGAACTGTTGATGTAGAAATATATTTACCATCTATAGATCAATACTACGAAGTAAGTTCTGTCTCTAATGTGAGAGAGTATCAAAGTAGAAGAGGAAATATGAGGTACAAACCAAGTGATGGTGGAAAACTAAAATATATGCATACATTAAATGGTTCAGGATTGGCTACCAGTAGATTGATGGTTGGTATCATTGAAAGTTATCAACAATCAGATGGCTCTATAGTGATACCTGAAGCTCTAAGACCATTTATGGGAGGAATAGATAAGATAGAGGCTAAATAGTATGAACTATTTTCTGGGTTTCTTTCCAAGCGAGGAGGCGAGAAACAGTATAAAGAAGGCAGTTCGGGAAGTCGGTAAATGCTTTAATGGGTTTGGTATACCAGTAAGATGGCTAGAACCAGAAATGTATCAAATGACTCTGCTAAATCTTGGTAATAGTATGCCTTTCTACAAACTTCTTTACTACAAATACAAACTTAAGCCTTTTTATTTAAGAAGGTTCAAAATTAGATTTAATACAGTAAAACTAGGTATATCTCGTAAATACAAAGAACTAATATATTTAGATCTTCTAGAAGGTGGAGATGAAATGAGGAAAACATTTATGGAGCTAAGGAAGATATTCAATCTAAAATCAGAGAGTAATTTTGTACCTCATCTTACATTGGGTAGGGTTAGTAAGGATTTAACGAACCAGGAATACTCAAATGTTTGTAGAGATTTGACCAGGGTAAGTAAGAGTATAGATATTAACAAGGTAGAATTCTATGTTTCAAACTTAGAATTAGTAGAGAGTGATGATCACAGTTACAAAGTTTTGATGAATCTCAATGAGGTAGCTAATACTAAGTCATAGTTATCTGTCCATATTGCATTCTCATTTCTTCTAAACCAAGTTCTTTGTCTCTTTGCATACTGATTTGTGTGATTAATTATCTCTTCTCTAACTTTCTCTATACTTTTCTCTTTTTCAAAATATCCATCAAACTCTTGATATCCAATTGATCTTAAAGCTTTGTACTTATCTAATCCTTGCTCTCTTAATGACCTGTTTTCTTCTACTAAACCACTCTCAAGCATACTGTCTACTCTCTTAACTATCTTTGAAGATAATTGCTCTTTCGGAATATCAATTACAAAGTATGTATGTTTTAGAGTTTCTCCTTTTTCTTGTGTTATCTCTCCTTTTCTAATAATTCTTTGTAATCTAACAGGATTTCTTCTGTCGCTTTCGTTTAGATTGTTTAATATCTCTTCGGGTACGAGTTTCTCTAATTCTTTAATATCATTGCTTAAAGAATCCAAAGGGACATTCTCTTTTGCTTCAGACAATTTGTAATTGAAAACGACACTATCTATATACAAGCCAGTTCCACCAACTATGATTGGGATCTTTTCTTTTGGTAATGATTCTAAAACTTTTGACACATCTTTCTGATACCTAAAAATCTCGTAATGATCTTTTACAGATACATGACCATACAAATAGTGATCTATTCCATCCATTTCTTCATTAGAAGGTTTTGCAGTTCCTATGTTTAGTTCTTTATAGATCTGTCTTGAATCACCATTGATTATGACACCGTTTATCTCTTTTGCTAATCTGAGAGCTATACTAGATTTTCCACTACAGGTAGGTCCAGCTATTACGATTATTGGTCTTGAAATATTGAGACTCATTTTACAAACCTGTACATCAAAGCGTAGTTAATCCATATTGTAGCAAGGGATATTGATCCTGAAACAAGTATTAATATCAAGAAGGTAGAATTAAGGAATACTGAGAGTGAAGAAAACATTAAGAATATGAATATGGTAAGTTGGAATGCATCTCTCAAAAATTCTTTTTTCAAATTTAATATATCAAAGTCCTTTTCTTTATGATTATTCATATAGTAACCAATCGATGTACCTAGGCTCAATATGTTTATGAAAAGTACAATTAGTGGTGTGAATATGAATATGTTTGAAATTGTAAAATCAAATACTATATTTAACAACCAAAGTGTTAACACTGTAAGCAATGCAGAACAGAACAAAGACAGAGATACCCAGATTGTTAGATTCTTGTTTCTAGTTAGGTAATATACAGCAGAGATGATGAACAGTAATGATATGATCAGTATCAAAGATATTGATAGCTTCTCATATGTGCTCCAGTTTTTCCAAATACTTAAAAATATTTCCATAACTATATATTTCTCACTTTATATATATACCAATTAGAGAACAGGACCATTATTTTAGAAAGCAAGACTAAAACTATTAGGTGATTTGCAAAGATTGGTAAGTAGCCATATCCAAGTATGGAGATTAGAAGAAGTATTGTGAGTAGGGCAACTTCAATATTTATTTGAGAATCATCATTTTCAGATATAACTCGAATTAATATCATTGTTAACATTGCAACGATTGGTAACATGAAAGTATCTACTGGTAAAGAAAGAAGTTTTAATCCAGCTAGATAGAAGGAAATTGTAAGTACAGTAGCGAGGAATGATTTAATTAAAATCTCTTTTGGAGAATGTTTGAAAATAGCTAAATAGAGATATACCACAACAAGAGATATTGCTAATCCAATACTTACTCTTATATGATCTAAGAAAACAATTTGTGGTGTTAATTCATTCTCACTTTCTAAAGTCACATCTACAGGAATCTCTCCTGCATTGTAAAGCAAACTAATAGCCTTTATCTGTTCCTTGTCCTCTGTATTTACAGGTATAGCCAACATCTGATTACTAGCACTATCCAAAGGAACCATATATGGTGATACATATCCATCAGTATATACACCAATATATTTCCCACTATTTGCTAACAAAAATTCTTTGAAAGAATTCTCCCTCCATGGCCATAATTTAAATATTGCAAAATATGCATTTTCTCCATTACTTGTTTTTAATTGAGTAATATATACATTCCTAAAATCATTCCTCTCCCAACCACTTTCATTGTAACTAGTAGGCATTAAATATGCATATGGATTCTCTTCGTCCTCGAAATTAACCTCATCTTTCTTTGTGACTACTGCAACCTGAAACCTGTTTTGAAGTAATTGGGAAACCAACTCCTCATTTTTTGTACTGTTTACTACAACCTTGAGCAAAGAACTCTCCTCTGAAACGCCCTCGTTGTAAATTGAAACATCCTCTACACCAAATGAATCTAATCTCTTGTAAATAATCTCTCTGGTTTTCTCTATATTCTTTGAATCAGTACTCTCTAATTTGATTAAATACTCCTTAGACCAGTAATTACGATTCTTTACATTTAAATTGAAATTACTTTTTGAAGAAAGTTTCTCAGTTAATGGAAGTGCAATTAAAACAGCAGTGATTAATATGGAAGTGATGATAGTTAATATCGCATATCCTAGTACTTTTTTTGCATCTATTTTGAATTTTAGCCTCATTCTAGAGTAGATCAGATAATTGTCCAAACATGATTATCTTATCCTTTTCTATGATATTCATCAAGAAGGGCTCCTGCTTCTTTCTGGCGAAGTTGAAATCTTCCTTTGTTATCGCGCTAAATCGAATATCTCTTCCGAGTTCTTTTTCGATGGAACTCATACCTGTAGTTAGATCTCTCACTTTCATATTGCCAATGAAGAGAAAATCAACATCTGTACTATTCTCATATTTCTTTTTTAGGAAACTCTCAGTTAGAACTACTAAAGATACACCCTCCAAAGAAGTAATAACGTCCATTATCTTTGTTCCAACTTCCGACTCCTTAAAAAACATAGATCTTAATTCTAAGAGAATAGGGCATTTTTTATCTATCTTGTATACTAACTTGTTACCATCTTTTTGAGATTTCAATATACCTGCGTCTTGTAAATTCAATAATTCTCTTCTTACAGCATTAATCTCTTCATCTAATAGTCTTACGAGACCTCTGACATGAAAAGAAGTATTAAGATCAAGCATATACTGCTCAAGTATTCGGATCCTCACTTTTGAAATGAAAAGTTTTTTTAGCATAGTTCCCCAACCTGCTTAATATTATTGCTCAATTATATCAAATTTACCATCTGGATGGGGAATCATTGCAATCCAAATACGACCTCTATTAAATTGTATTGATTTACCGGTACTATCATAATATTTCGTTCTATCGGTCCTTGAAGTTTTCTTCCATTTTCCATTAATTATCTTCCCATCCTGCAGTATTACGGCGTCGCCTTCTCCTATAGTGTCAATTATAATTCTTCCTTTGTTGTCACCAGCTAGTTTCATATTCACTTCTTGAATTATTACATTCTTTGCAGATATTTGAGTATTACTTTCTAGATCCATATCTGCTTGTCCACCTATCTTTCTGAAATAGCTATTTGTTGCAGAATCATACGTCCATATAGCATCATACAAACCACCATTATTTAATCTCTCATGGAAGACTGTTTTAATTACTGTCTTTTTACCTCTCTCTTCAATATTTGCATCCCTCTTGAACGACAAAGCCTGAATGGAAGAAGGAAAACCATCCCAATCAATCTTTTCTGCATACTCCCAAGCATTTGTAATTGAGGTATATTCATTATGTGGAGAAACTCGACCATCTGTGAATACTCTCCATGCTCCAAATGTTGCAATATCTTTTGTCCCATATGTATATGTGTTTCCACAAGCATTTGTTCTAGGATTATCAGTATCTGCACAGCCATCATGAATTAAAATTGGATCAAACGCACTCAGCCATTCAAGATAGTACTGCCTTAAACTCCTGATTGGGCCTACTTTCTTTGGTGACTCACTCCAAAAGATTGCTAAATGCCTAGTTATACCACCCTCTGCATTTGCTTCGATAACAATATCTGCGCTATTCAATCCAGAAAGAGGCCTTGCTGCCGAATGATTATTTATCATTACAGCAACAGGTCTCCTTTTCTTCAACTCATCCATCTCTTTTTTTGTAAACAATAGTCCATTTAAAGGACTAACCTCTGTCTTTGGCTCCCCTGGTTTCGAAAGCATATTCAACGAATTCTTGAAAGAAACCTTAGGGGAGAGAGAAGAAATATAGTTAGGATTAAAAGAGATAATATCTGAAGGAGAAATAGGTTGAGCTTTGTAAATACCGAAATAGTAAAACAAACCAATACCGCAAACAGAAAGAAAAGCTACAACTGGGAAGATCAAAACCTTCCAATCAAACCTCTTTTTTGTAGAATCTACAACAGCTACAGATTTCTCTTCCTTCTTTGGTACTTCCTTTACCTCCTCCTTCTTCTCTTCGACTCTCTCCTCTACAACAGGATTCTTCTCTACAACCTCCACCTCCTGTGCACTATCTTTCATGTTGAATGTCTTAGCCATAGTTAAAATATAGCTCAAGGTTTTCAAGAAAACAATCTCTTTAAATCACTATATGGTATAAATCGAATATTTTTAATATACTAGGGGATGTTTAAGAATATTGTTTTTGATTTTTATGGAGTTATATTTGATTCTAAAACAGGAACACTCAACAATGATATTCTAACTGTTGTTTCCTCCCTGAAAAAGGATGGGTATAAATTGCATATTTTTACCAATACCGATCTGGATCATCTTCACAGAATTGATGAAGTTAATCCCTTTATTAACTTTTTTGATAATTCTGTTAGTTGTGTTGATTTCCCAAAACCAAACGAGAAAGCATTTGAATGTCTCCTGCAGCTATTAGGGTGTGATCCAACAGAAATAGTAATGATTGATGATAAGGAGAGAAATATAGCTGCTGCTAAGACGTTTGGTATAATGGGAATAGTTTTTACTAACAATGAAGAGCTAAGAATTAAATTAAGCAATCTTTTAAATGATAACTAGAGAAAAAGCGATAGAAGTATTAGATAAATATATAACTACACCATGGCTTAAGATGCATATGAGGGAAAGTGAAGCAATCATGAGAGAATTAGCTAAATATTTTGGAGAGGATGAAGAGTTGTGGGGCCTTTCAGGATTACTTCATGATTTAGATTTTGATTATGTAAACAAAGATGCACAAAGACACGTAGTAGAGTTTGATATCCTTTTAGAGAAAGAGAATCTAAAAGTAGGTGAGGACATCCCGGAAGAAATGTACCATGCAATCAAGGCTCACTATGAGGAGCATCCTGCGATTACGCAAAAGAGGGAATCTAAGTTAGATATAGCTCTCGCTGCAGCAGAAACGATATCTGGTTTCTTAGTTGCTTGTGCGTTAGTGCAACCAGACAAGAAGATTGCAAGTGTTAACGTAGAGAGTGTAATGAAGAAGTTTAAAAAGAAAGATTTCGCAAAATCTATAAGGCGAGAGGTTATTTATGAGATAGAGGAAATAGGTTTGTCTGTAGAGGAGTTTGTGAAAATGTCATTAAAAAGTATGAATGATATTAGTGGTGAGATAGGTCTTTAAACTACGGGGTGTAGTTCAGATGGCTAGAACGCTTGCATGGGGTGCAAGAGGTCGCACGTTCAAGTCGTGTCATCCCGATATTTAATTTATTATTATTTCGGTATGGAAAATATTATTGAATTGAACAAGGAGAAAAGTGGATATTGGGAATTTCCAGAGCCACAACCTATGTGTATGGAGGATGCTAAGTTAGTTAATGATTGTATATTGTCTTGGTACAATAATGAAGAATGGAATAACAAAGGCTTCCGTGAGAAATACCCAGAATTAGAAAGTTTTCTGTATGTAATTCTTGTTTGTGAAGATCTTGTATATAAAGACGTAGAGGATTTAGCATCAAGATTAAGAGAAATGAGATCTGCTGAATTAGCACTTTCAGAAACAGATGATATTCCTGTAGTAGCTTGTTCTCTTAAAGAAATCCTTATAACTTTAAGATATGATCCTATACGTTTTCGCAAATTGTTTTTAGAGTTAAATAATGGAATTAAGTAATAATTTTGACAAGATAAAAATTTTCTGTAAAATATCTTCTTGCTCACTTTAGATTAAGAAATTGTATTTATGGATGACAACAAAAACAAGCTAGAAGGTCAAGAGAAAGCTATCTATTATGTTGTATATGGTCTTCTTTTTGTTATTCCTCTAGTTATGTTGTTAATTAAATAAAAAGACACACAGAATGTATATCCTGTGTGCCTTTAAACTCTTTCTGATTCTAGTTGTTGCCTTTTGTACTTGAAGAATTACCTTTCTCTGTATCACTATTATTTTGAGTAGTATCACTTCCTTGTTGTATACTCATTTGTATTTCTTCTTTTACTTCTTCAGCTGCGCCGTTAAATTTGTTTTGAACCTTTGTAGCTGTTTCTAACTGCTTTTGTAAATTTTCCATATATTGATTTTGTACTTTCTCCAAATTTTGAACAGCCTCAGTATTTCCTTTTTGCTCCATCTTCTCTTGTACTTCTCCTAGTCTCTCATATGTCTTTATTCTTTGTTCGTTCATACAATCTACTGCCTCCCCTATCTCTTCCTCTGAGACATCTTCGCTCTCAAGCATAACTTCAACTTCTTCTTGTCTCTCTTCTAAAATTTCTTGTTCTAGCTCTGTTTTAGCTACATCATCTAAGGTAACTAATCTCTGAGCATCTTCAAAGAAAGTATCTAATGTAAAAAGAGGATCTGCAGGAGTAGATGCATTTGCTCTTGTTGCAAGCAAATATCCACCACCACCTAAAATTACTACTACTGCTAGTAGTATACCTAAGACTTTGGTCATATTATTTGATATATTGAAATTATATATTCATTTAATATATTACAGTTTGTGAAGTTAATTTCAAGCATATAGCTCAATGAAATCCATTTTTACTTTTTTGTTAGTTTCCTTCTTTCTGCTTTTTCCTAAAAGTGTTTTTGCATATACATTGGAAGAAGTATCAGATCACAATAGCAATTCTGATTGTTGGGTAGTATTTGATGATAATGTATATGATATTACAAAATACATAGCTCAACATGATAGGTATTTGGATATAAGGGGGTGGTGTGGTGAAGATATGACAGAGGATTTCAAAGACAAGGATGGGGAGGGTATAGATCACAAGAATTCTTCCTACGCACTGTTAGAGAGTTATATGATTGGTAGTATTGATGATGTTGTAATTGAATCTAGTGACACCCAAAATGAAAATGTTGCAACTGTAGTAGCACAGAAGGATGTAATAGTAGATACTTCGAATAAACCAAGTGAGTATAATCTTCTTGTGCCTGTACTTGTATCTTTGCTTTTGTATTGGTTGGTATATTTCTTTGTAAGAAGTAAAAACTTCTTAGGTATCTCTATTCTTAGATTCAATGGCTTCTTTAATACCATTCTTTTTCTTACACTATTAATCCCATCTTTTGGTTTTGGTGTCTTTATGATTCTTAGGATGCAGATACCTTCTTTTTATGATATTGATTTTGAATTTTTGTATTGGCATGTAGAGTTATCTTTGGTTATGGGTACTCTTGCTGTATCACATTTTGTACAGAGATTTGTAATATATACTAAGCAAATATTGAAATAATATTAAAAAGATGGATTTCTTTGGTAAGGGTGGATATAATGGGAAAGTAGATAAAATATAACTTTCAAGAATGGAAAAAGAACTAGATATACAGGAGCAAGAAACACTTTCAGAGATAGGAGAAATAAGGTTGGAGACCTTACCAGTAAAACCCGAAGCAGAAGCTGAACAATCCTTAAACCAATCAGAGGAAGTTGAAGAAGAGGTGTCATACATGCCTCCTCAACAAATACAAATACCACAAACAGTGGAAAGAGTAAGTAGTCGAATTGAGAAACAACAGTACTGGGTCAGTAGAAGAGATTCTGAACTGGAGGAAGCATATGCTAAGATAGCTCCAGATATACCTTTGGTTAATGTTGAACATAGGGATTTGTTTATTCAAAAGTGTAGGGAGTATTTTGAAGAATTGGCAAAAAATGCAGTAGGAGTAGCTCAAATAGATAGATGGGATGAATATGAAATTATTAGAATGTTTGGTAAAGGATTAAATCCAACTTCATTAAAAACTGCTCTAAACAATATCAATTTTCTTGCGGAAAATATTCAACCAGAAGGAGATACTGTGAGAGTTGTAGAGTATGGTCCTGGATCAGGCTGGTCTACACTTATGCTTAAAAACCAGTTGGAGAAGAAATTCCCAGACAAAAACATAGAGGTGTACAGTGTAGATATTTCTCCTCATTCTGTAGTAGCTACACAAAATTCTTTAGATTATTACCAAATACCTTGGCAAACCGAAATAAAAGATGGGAATGTAGAAAAGATTCCAAACAAAGAAGGGAAAGTAACATTGTTGTTGGATGATTTCATTGAATTCTCGAAAAAACAACCAGATAACTATTTCGATGGATTTTTCTCAAGTCATGGTACAGCATATCTCTCAGAAGCAGAATATGGAGATCTATTATCAATATTGAAACAAAAAGGTAAAGATAATGCAGTATTTGTAGCAGATTCACTGGATCCATTGTATACAGTTAAACTAGACACTCTTCATCTTGTTCTTTGTTCTATAAATCCAAAATTAGCAGAGAATATGGATGAATATGTCTATGGAAAGAGTTTAATCAGTAACTCACAGTATTTTCCAGCTCAAGAAGTAAAGAAATTGACTAAAGTGAACAACAAAGAATCAATGTTATTTTACAATTGGAATCATTTCTTGCTTTCAAAATTCAAATTTAAATACATTGTACAAATGCTCAAATCCATAAGGATAACTACAGATGTAATTGAGGAGTACAGAGAAGATGTTTACCCATCTTACTTAGTGAATAGATTGGTTGAAAAAGAAGAGCTTAATAATTGGAAAGCAATTCCAGGTGCTCCTGAGTGTCCTTTGTATATCACAAATTGTGCATTTGTACTTAAAAAGTAGTGTTGTATGACAGACTTAATAGGTTTTATAAATTTATTCTCTGGAATAGTGCAGATAGCCATGGGTCTATTTGTATTTTTTTCAGACCTCCAAAGTAGAGTAAAAAGGTACTATTTTGTATCTGTCCTTTTTCTAGGTTTCTGGTCTCTCTCAATATTTTTCTATTCAAATCCATTGTTCTTTGATTCTACTACCTGGTTAAAGATTGTTTATACTATGGCATATTGTATGACACTTGGTCTCATACTTTTTGCAAGGGTTTATCCTCAAGAATTGACTTCAAAGTTTAAAACTTTCTTTTGGATCATTGCAATTTATATGCTTGTTATGGTCCTTATCCTTTGGGGTACAGATTCAATTGTAGTATCCTCATACAATGTACATTTGCAATACAATAGTTTTGCGTTGATGGGACCATTGTATCTGTTTTATGGATTACCTGAATTCTTAACAGGTATATATGTAGTAGGATATTATATAAAGCAGGTAGGTGTTTTATCTGGGATTGAAAAAAGACAGGTTCAGTTTTATGTAACAGGAGGAGTCATTATGCTTATCCCTGTGTTGTTTTTTGACTTTTTCCTTCCTTTAGTATTTGGTATAACAGATTTCTACAAATTTAGTACGATAGGTAATGCCGTTTGGACCATGATAGTCGGTTACTCTATACTTACTACGAGATTCTTAGACCTTCGTGTTGTATTCGGTTCGGTCATCTCTACAATATCAAAAGCTGTTTTCGTTTTGATAGGTCTCTTGGTTGTAATATATGTGGTTGAGCCTAGATGGGAAATATCATTTTCTCTTGAAGGAATACTTAAGTTAGCAATTATTGCTTTTCTGTTAACAGTTATTTTGGATCGTATATTTAAGAAAACGGAAGATTTTCTTTCTGAGAATTTTATCTATGTTAAATATAACCCTGTAAAGAGTCTTAGATCTTTCATTACAAAAAATTCTGATACATTAGATGTTCATACTATAATCACAAATCTATTGGATCTCATAAATGCTTCTTTCAAACCGAGCTTTGTTTCGGTGATACTTTTTGACTCTCAAAACAATGTCATTGCAAAAGAAGGCAAAAGTGAAGATGGCTTAGATAACATGGATGAAGTAATTAAGATAATGGATGTATGGAAGAAACTTAATAGTAATAGAATATTAGTTTTTTCGGAGTTGAAGAATTTCAAACGAACAAGCAAATTGATTATTGATCAAAAGAGAGAGGCTATCCTTTCGTTCATGAAAGAGAATAATGTCGAAGTTATATTCTCTTTGAAAGAGAGAGGTAAGTTTGAGGGGATGGTGTTAGTTGGACAGAATCAAAATAGGAGTTCATATACTGTTGGAGATATTGATTTCTTGGATAATGTTATGCAAAACTGCCATATGGCTTTAGTTAGGTCAACATTGTATTTAGAATTACAATCCTTCAACCAAACCCTCCAACTAAAGGTTGACGACCAAACCAAAGAATTACAGATAAAGGTTGAACAATTACAAGAAGCAAGAAGAAAAGAAAGAGATATGATAGATATAATGGGACATGAACTAAGAACACCAGCTACCATAGTAAAACTAAATGCAGGTCTCTTAGAAAAATATATAGGTAGTAATCCAGCTGATTTTAAAAAGTATTTAGATAGGATAAAAGATAGTATTGAGAATGAAATTAAACTAATTAATACATTACTTACTAGTGCTAAATTAGAAGGAAATAGGATAGAGATTAGTAATGAGAGTGTAAATATTAAAGATGAAATAGATATGGTATTACATGGACATGAGTTAGAAGCACAAAATAAAGGTATCATATTAGTAAATCAAGTATTACCTGATACACCTAATGTATATGCAGACAAGGTTAGAACTATAGAGATAATTGATAATCTTTTGGGTAATGGTATTAAATATACTAAACAGGGTAGTGTCACTATACAAACAGAGTATGATAATGAGAATGTAAAAGTCTCAGTTATTGATACTGGAGATGGTATCCCTCAAGACGAGATATCTAAATTAGGAAACAAGTTCCATAGGGTTGGTAACTATATACAGGATGGTGGTGATATGGAGATAGTAAGACCTGGTGGTACGGGATTAGGTTTGTTTGTTGTATTTGGATTAGTAACCCTAATGAAAGGTAAGATATGGGTAGAGAGTGAGGTAGGTAAGGGTAGTAAATTCATATTTACATTACCTAGATACAAGGGACAAGAGGTAAGGGTAAGTAATAATGATTCTAGTAATATGTTTGAGAGATTAGGATTAAAGAGATAGTTTTTATCTCATTTCATATACAAATTCCATTTGTTGATCTACTCCCTTTGTTAAACTCTCAATTTCTGTATTAACAATATATGTTGGTTTAAAGCTTTCTCCTAACTCATAACCATCAAATGTAAACAATTTAGACGAACAAAATATCTCAAAACCTGAATTTGGAAGAGAAAAAGATTCGATCTCTCCATAATGAGTAGGATTGCCATGAGGAATTTCACCAACAGATATTGAATTACGAAGAGATGACAAATCAAGCAAATTAAGAATAGCAGAGGAATATGTATCAGACCCAGTTAATACAATAATTTTATACTTAGCTTCTTTTTCTTTGAGAAATTCTAATAGAGGATTGATGACATCAGAGTCACCTCCTTTATTGTTTCTCAAATCAATAATGATTGTAGACATTTTTGACTCTTTAACTTTTTCAACTATATCTTTCATTTTAAAATTTTTATCCTCCTCACAATTGTTATATTGCAAATAAAAAGCTTTATGCTCTGGAATTACTTTATGCCAATTTATATCTTTTTTTAATAAAGTTTCTGCCATATTAGGAGTTTTCTCTTCGATAGAGACCATTTTCTTACTGTAATCTTCTGGGAATACTTGTATCTTTTGAATTCTTCCTTTTGTTTCCAAATGAAGTGTAATATATTCGTTCTTCTTTATTTCCAGATATTCCAAAATTTTTGGTTCTACCATTCTAGATGAAAGATAATATCTTGTTGAAATCTCGTTTTGTTGAGGAATAAAAGTTTGAAGCTTTTCCTCAATCTCTTCTACATTGTAATTATTTATGCCTTTTAATTTTGAACCCAAGTATTGAGAAAGAGATTCTGTTGCGCTTGTTAGGTAATACCCATTTTGGAGGAATTGGAATTTAAACATAAAGCTCTTTTCGCCCAAAACACTCTTCGAGAAGCTTAATGAAGTATGACCATCTCTTAATTGAGCCAATAGTTGTTTTATACCTAATCCTAAGCTTGAGATGTTATCGCAACTACATGATAACCTTGATATTTCTTCAGAAAAATCTTCTTTAGAAATATATTCATAGGTATTAGGATGGATATTCTCGAGATTTTTCTGTAATAGCTTAAGGTCTTCTGTAATTTCTTTTTTAGATAAGTTTTTCATTTCTCGAGTTATGTAATCTTTGTTATCTTCTTAATACTCTCGTAGCTTAATTCTATACCAAAGTGTTCTTTAAATTGTTGAGAAAAAGATTCCTGATTCTCAATTTCTGGTAGTTTTTTTAAGAATTCTATTACCATTTCTTGTCCATATTTTTTGATTAATACATCAACGACAAATCCTGCCTCCTCATAAACATATTCATCTTCTTCAGAATAATAACTAAGGAAGTTTTTAAAGCTCTGTGGCCTTACCTTCTTCTCCAACTCTCCAGATGTATAAATAGCAAATCCTTCATCAAGCCAAACAGGCCCTTTATTTTGAGAAAGAATAGAATAAAAAAGGTGACTCAGCTCATGCTTAATTAGGAAGTAGTAATACTCATCTGAATATTTGTGAATACTTTCTTTTTCATAGGATTCGGGGGAAATAAATAGGATAGTATTAAAGTCTAAGGCTTTCCCAACAACCCATGGTTCTGTTTTACTTCGAGTGATAAGATCAAAATCCTTCCTTTTATCAACAAAAAGAAGGCGAGGCTGGTTATCTATCCAATTTATATTGTAGAAAGCTATGAGTTCTTCCATAGCTTTCTCAAAAAAATTTTCTAACTTTTTGCTTTTTAACTCTTTTGATTGTATTTTGTAAATATTTGACATATGTGTATTATATCAAGAAGAGAAGATTTGTTCCTGTTTAGTGCTTGTATTTGTTGATAGTCTCTGTATCTCAAATACCTCAGGATACAAACCACCCTCATTTACTTTTGTAATACTTTTTACATTCCAATAATCTTTCTTGAAAACATCTCTTAACAAAACCTTCTCCTGTGTTAACAATACCAACTTCCCCCTCTTCCTAAGTACAATTCTTGCTAACCTCTCTAACCCCTCATATGCTGATACATTACTCTCATGATTACCAACCCTAATACCAAATGGTAAATTACTAAGAATTACATCTACATTCTGTTTTCTAAACTTAATCTCATTAACATCATTCCTAAGAATCTTGTATCTTCCTTCAGAAATGTGAGCAGCTTTGAAATTAACCTTACTCTTAATTATTGCATTACCACTAATATCAGAACAAAGAACTCTTTTTACATTAAAATACTTTAAAGCAGTAATTGGTAATACAGATGCACCACAGAAAGGATCATACACAATATCATCATCCTCCAAGTCCGCTATCATACACATAACATATGCTAATGATGGATCTATACCTGCAGGTATGTACTCCTTTCTCCAGTCTCTCTTAGAAAGATTAATTCTCTTAATATCACTTTGTATATATGAAGGAGAGTACAGGTTATGGAATTCTTCGATGTCTTGTATATCAGAAGAGAAGGATATGTAATCCATTTCTTCTTTCAATATATTTACATCTGGATATTTTTGAAGAAGTTCTTCCTTAACAAATGGAAGTGTACCTTCTAATGTATTTAAATTGTAAATAGACATTTGTATTCCCAGCCATTATACTACTATTCATACTATGAAACTAATATCACAATTCACAAACAGATATGACAACATAGTCTACTCTGTATATGAATTGAGTAACGGTATTAAACTAATCCATTTACAAAACCCAACTGATATAGATTTTAACTTTTCAATTACTGTACAAGCAGGCGCGGTATATGAACCTCAAGAAAAAGTTCCTCAAGGAACTGCTCATTTTCTTGAACATATGCTTTTCAATCCTAATTCATATTACAGAGACAAAAACAGTATATTTAGATTTGAAGAGGGATCTAAAGAGAGACCCAAAATATATGTAAATGCTACTACAACCAGAAAAAACATATACTTCTCAGCAGGCTCTAACCATGGAGCGAAATTCCGAGTACTAGAGAGAGTAGGGAACATGATTGATTTCCCAAAAGAAAAATTTGGAAGGTATTTTGAAAAAGAAAGAGAGGTAATCTTAGCAGAAAGAAGTAAGAGACCTAAGTTAGAAAAGGATATGTATGTTCAAAGTTTAAAATTCCTCTTAGAAAAAGATTCGAAGGAGTTTACAACAAATATCATAGGAGAGGAGAAAGATATTCGTAAAATTGGTATAGAGGATCTATATAAATATTTCAATTCTAGATTCACAACTGGAAACACAATATTTTCAATACAAGAGAAAGGAGCCTTAGATACAAGAACAGAAAAAGTTTTAGAAAGTATTTCTAAGAGGTTTGTAGTTGGTGAGAGAAGTTCCTTTAGAAATTACTCCTTGAGAAATGAATTGAAATATGGTGCTTTCAAGGATGAGTATGCTAATGGGATTACAGTATATCTTTTTCATTTTGGTAGAGAGAGTGGAATCATTGATTACAGAAAGGATGTAATTAGAGAAATATCTTCAAGGATTGTTAGGAAATTTGGTTTTGACTTCCTTCGAGAGAAACAGGGATTAATATATGATTTAAGTACATTTGATAGTAAGGGGATTGGCTATTTTAACTCAATTAGAGGTATTAGGTTTGTAACAGAGGATTCTAAATTAGAGAAAATGATTGTTTCTTTAAGGAATATGATGGAAAGAGACATTTTTAAGTATTTAAAGAGTAAAAATGGTAAAGCTTCTTTTGAAGATATTCTTAGTACTTTCATATATCCTAGAAACAAGCAGTACAATGAATGGTTAGCAGAGGATTGTACTTCTACTCTGTTGGAGACAGGAGAGGCTTTTAATGAAAATTTGTATATAGATGAAGGTAAGAAGATAGTATTAAGTGATGTAGTAAAATACCTTAAGAAGCAATTTAGTATACCTCCTCATATTTGGATAGAGAGTGCATATGAAGAAGGAAAGATAGTTGAAAGGGTGAAGAAGTTTTGGAAGTAGTTTGACCTAAATATATATATTTGCAAAAATATATCATCTAATATTTAAATGAATAATTATGAAAGTATCAATAGACAAAGAGAAGTGTGGTATGTGTGGTACATGTGTAGCAATATGCCCAGAAGTATTTGAAATGAAGGATGATGGTAGTGTAGATGTTAAGGATAGTTACAAGGGTGTAGATATTACAGATGAGGCAATAGTTGCTAAGGTTAAGGAAGCTGCTGATTCATGTCCTTCTACAGCAATAGTTATTGAAGAGTAATTCATGAAGAATCATCCTGAGAAAATCCTTTGTGTAAAAGAGAAGGCTTTGTTTAAAGGTGGCAAATGGAATGGCTTGAAGACTGACAATCTAGATACTCTCAAAAAAGATATCCTAGATAATATGGAATTTAGAGTACGAGATGATTTAGAGGAGGATCCAACATACAAACAGATTATAGCTCAGGTTGTCCTTAAGCATAATGGTAAATATTTTTTACATAGGCAGGCTAAAAGATCAGAAGATAGATTGAATTCTCTTTG
>CAZLAH010000003.1:18599-21105 GCA_964557565.1 uncultured Candidatus Saccharibacteria bacterium | reverse complement strand
TTTGTGGATTTGGAATATTTAAATAGCCATAGAGAAGAGTTAACATATTGGTCTAAGGAAATAATTTCTTACCTTTAAACTGAATGGATGATTGTATTTTTTGTAAAATAGTAAAGGGAGAAATACCTTGTTACAAGGTGTTTGAGGATGAAGATGTTCTTGCATTTTTGGATATAAAGCCATTGAGCAAGGGACATATATTAGTATTACCAAAGAAACACTTTGAAAATATATATGAGATACCTGAGGATTTACTTTGTAAGGTGAATGTTGTTGCTAAGAAGTTAGCGACAAGGTTAAAAGAAAAATTCTCTCCAGAGGGAATAGTATTAAACCAAAACAATGGACTTAGAGCAGGACAAACAATATTTCACTACCATATACATGTAAAACCAGTATATGAAGATACTCCAATATTTGAAGAAGGAGAGCATAGGAAAGATATGAGTAAAGAGGAAATGGATAGCATTGTGGATGAACTACTTGGAAAGGAAATAATCTAATACATCTTGCATATATTCTGTATCTAAATCCCAATGAGTTTTACCATCAAGAGTTACTAATGGAACATCTCTTCCATGAGCCTTAAATTTACTTACTAATGCTGTGGAAAGAGAGTAGGGAACATTCACATCTGATGTACCATGCCATATCTGTATGTCTACATCTGAAAGTTTCTCTACTCTAGACTCTGTCCATTCATTTGATCTAGATGTTGGTGCTAACAGAGCAATCTTTTCAAGATTCTCAGGATATGTAGTTGCGAAGTTCATTGTAGGTAAACCACCCATACTAAATCCTAAAAGATATACCTTCTCTGTAGTCATATATTTATTCTTTATCCAATCAACCATATTCTTTGTATCAGCTATTGCAGCTGTACTTCCCCAATTTGCTCCATGTTGATTTGAAGCTGCAAAGATCATTTTTGATTTGGTATACAACTCTCCATATTCTTGCAAATCTTGTATGAATTCATCCTCAGTATCTGATGTAACAGTAGTATTGGACCCATGACTGTATACTACAATACCAGGTTTATCCTCTTCTTTGATATTCGTAGGAATTGCAATATATGCCATCTGTCCTTCGATCTCTTTGAAAATCTCTTCGTAGTGTGGCCCATCATACACCTCTTCTTCCTCCATTTTTTGTTCTTCTGACACTACTTCTTCCTCTGTGCTATTCTTCTCTTCTTCCTTTGGTGGGATTAACATTTGATATGCAAGATATACGGGAATGGCAAGTAGTAATACAAAAAGTATGAAGAACAGAATGTCTTTTAGTGTAAGAGTTTCTTTTTCCATATTGCCCTATATCCATTATATTCTGTTTTACTAAGTGTGTCTATTCAAGGTATAATATTGGATTGCTCCAGTATTTAATATTTCAAGAAATATCATATGTCAGAAAGTAAGAAGGATGAGGTTGTTGTTAATCTAGATACCTTAGGTGTTCCAATAGCTATTATTGTAGCAGGTATCATCATTGCTTCAGTTATATATTTCACTAGTAAGAATCAGAATATAGATACATCAAATACAGGTACTAAAGGTACAGTTACTGATGACAGTGGAAGTAGTGATACCAGTGGTGATGTTGTTGCATATTTAGGTGATGATCCATATTTGGGTAACAAGGAAACTGCTAAGGTTGCAATTATTGATTTTAGTGACTATCAGTGTGGATATTGTCAGAGGCATTCTGATGAGACATTCCCGAGTTTAAAAACGAATTTCATAGATACAGGTAAGATTGTGTATGTGTTTAAGGAATTTCCTTTGAGTGCTGAGGGACAGATAGGTTATACAATAGCTCATGCAGCTGCTTGTGTTGCTGATATCTCTGGTAATGATGTGTATGCAAATTTCCATAAGGATGCATTTTTCTTAACATCTGAATCTGTTGTTAAAAAGTTAGCTACTGATTTAGGAGTAGATGGTGGTAAGTATGATAGTTGTATGTCAGAGAAGAAGTTTGTAGAGGAGATGAATAATGACAGGACTGAGGGTAGTAATGCTGGTATTACAGGTACTCCGGGTTTTGTAGTCGGAGTTATTGGTGAGGACGGTAAGGTTACTGGTAAATTGATAGCTGGTGCATATCCATATGAGACATTCGAAGATACAATAAATGGAATGCTAGGTGAGTAAAAGCTATTTAGATTAGACTTGTAAAGGGGAGGTTAATTACCTCCTCTTTTATTTTTTACTTACTTTCTTAGGTTTCTTTGTATACTCTTCTGCTTTCTTCTGTGCTATTAGGTAATACTCTTTCTTCATTCTAATGAGTGCACCAAGTGCTACAAAGGAGAGTATTGTATTGTAGAATCCTCTTACTACTGGTATGAAGTTAATACCTACAGTTATTACTCTACCAACTAAGAATGATCTGTATGGTCTGTATCCTTTCATTCCGAAGAGTTCTAAGAGTTCTTTTCCCAAAGAAAGTTCTACCCATACTCTTCCAAAATACATAGCGAAGAAGAGTATTCCAGCTACAAGTA
>CAZLAH010000003.1:0-18499 GCA_964557565.1 uncultured Candidatus Saccharibacteria bacterium | reverse complement strand
TTGAGTGTTGAGTTGTAATATATATTATTTGAGATCTTCTCTTCACTTACAGTATATTCTTCACCTAAGAGTATGAGGTCTCCATTTACTGTTGAGTCTATTGTCGATCTAATACCGTAAGCTCTTAGGTCATCGCCGATGGAACCTTTGAAGTTATTTTCTCCTGATACTGAGAATACATCTTTACCAGCTTGTGCATCATAGTTTACATATGTACTTGCCATGTAGACATTTTGAGCGAGGATACCTTTAAGTGAAGTGTTGTTAGCAAGTATAGCTGTATTGCCGTACACATTTGCATCAACTGTTGCAGTAGAGCCTACAATATATACATCTCCAGTTACTGTCCCATTTATCTGTACATTGCTTGCTAGTACTATGAGGTCGCCATCTATGACGCCATCTATTTTTACTGCATCTCCAAATGCATATACATCATCTTTTACAGTTTCGTCTTGTTTGAGAGTATATGATTTGAAATGGAATTCAGCTGCATTGGTTTGTGTCGAGAACAGTGGTAGTAGTAAAGGTACTAAGAGTAAGGCAAGAACATATTTATATATTTTCATATATGGGGCAGATTAATTTACTAATAATATAGTAGCATATTTGTAGAGTAGAAAGGAATATCTTAGAGTGTTTGTATATATTCAACTATCCTTTCTGAAGTTTTTCCGTCCCACATCTGTATTGGTTGCGATTGTTTCCATTTGTTTGTAGCTATTTGTTCTATGTATTTTGGTATGAGTTGATATTCATCCCCTATGAGTATGCTTGTCCCTTTTTGTATGGTTATTGGTCTTTCTGTGTTTTCTCTCATGGTTAAGCATGGTATGTTGAGTATTGTTGTTTCTTCTTGTACTCCTCCTGAGTCAGATATTACACAAAGTGTTTCTTTAATGAGTTTAAGAAATTCAAAATATCCTAGTGGTTTGGTAATGATTATGTTTTTATTTTGTATTAATTCTTTAAGTTTAAAATTCTCTAATGCTTTTTCTGTTCTAGGATGTAGTGGTAATACTACTGTATATTGGGAGGATATTTGTATTAGTGTTGTAAGTATTTGTTTTAGTGTTTCTTTGTTATCTGTGTTTGATTGTCTGTGTATAGTAGAGAGTATGTATTGTTTTGGTTTGAGGTTCAGGTCTTGAAGTATGGTTGAGTTGTCTATATTTTGTATGTTGTTTAGTAGGCTATCTATCATTATATTCCCAACAGGGATTATTTTGTTAGAAGAGATATTTTCTTTGAGTAGGTTTTTTTTAGCTTGTGGTTCTGTAGTGAAGAGGTATGTAGATATTTTGTCTGTTTGTATTCTGTTTATTTCTTCTGGCATATCCATATCGAAACTTCTTAGACCTGATTCTATGTGAGCTACCGGTATGTTTAGTTCATGTGATGCTAATGCTCCTGCTAGTGTGGAGTTTACATCTCCAACGACTATTGTTAGGTCTATGTTTTGTTTGGATATATATTTTTTAATATCTTCTTTAAGATTTTGTATGTATTGTTCTCTAGTGTCTCCTTGTGTTGTTAATTTAACATCTGGTTCTGGTATGTTTAGTTGTTTGAAGAATATGTCAGAGAGTTGTAGATCATAGTGTTGTCCTGTATGTATTAGTGTATATGATATGTTTTTATGTTTTTTAAACTCTTTAATGAGTGGAGATATTTTTATGAAATTTGGTCTTGTACCAGCAATTAGGAGTATGTGTGTATTTTTTGAGGTTGTCATTTGAAGAAGATGATATTATATTTATATTGAATATATCAAGAATCAATTTGCGATTTAAATTAGGAATCAATATAATCGATATATTATGTTTAACTATCTAGAACTTCTTTGGCAGTTCATATCTACAGATTTCAAGTTAAGGTACAAGAATTCATATCTTGGTCTTGTTTGGATTATTTTGAAACCATTGGCTATGTTTTCTGTTATTTATGTCATATGGTCAAATATTTTTAAGCAGCCACCTGATTACAAGATGGGTTTGCTTTTAGGGATAATCATTATGAATATGTTTAGTGAGGCAGTTATGATGGGTATGGATTCTCTAATGACAAAAGCTGGAATTATATTGAAGATTAGATTCCCAAGAGAGGTAGTTGTATATAGTGGTGTTACAATTGCTTTGTTTGATTTCCTTTTTAATATGATAGTTTTTTGTATTTTCAGTTTTTTTACACCAATACATGTTACTGTAGGAGGTTTTTTTCTCTTCTTTTTAGCTATTCTTAGTATTTTTGTTCTAACTTTGGGTATTAGCTTATTCTCAAGCATTATATTTATTAAGCTAAGGGATATTCATAATTTGGTTGAGGTTTTTCTTCAGTTGATTTTTTGGGCAACACCAGTTTACTATACATTAGAGATGCTTCCTGAGAATTTACAAAGAATTATTAAGTTCAATCCTTTAACTTTGATTGTTACATATGCGAGAAAGGGTTTAATAGCTGGAGATGGTATTCGTACTGAGGATTTCTTGCAGTTAGGTGTTGTATTTCTTTTCTGTTGCTTAGTTCTTTTCCTAGGTAATATGTTCTTTAGAAGAAAAGTTTCTAAAATTGCTGAATATTTTTAATGGAAGAAGTAAAACCAATTGTACAATTAAAGAATATAAAGAAGTCATTTTTTCTTCCTCATGAGAAGCATAATACTTTTGTAGAGTTTGCTTCTAATCCCATGAGATTATTTAAAAGATCTGGTGAGCAATATGAGGTGTTGAAGGATATAGATATGGAAATATATCCTGGGGAATTTGTTGGCATTATGGGTAGAAATGGTTGTGGAAAATCTACATTGCTGAAGATTATGGCTGGTATATATGAACCTACAAGTGGAAAGGTTAAGGTTAATGGTAAGATGGTTCCTTTTTTGGAGTTGGGTGTTGGTTTTAATCCTGAGCTTAGTGGTCGAGAGAATGTTTTTCTTAATGGTGTGATTTTAGGTATGAAGAAGAGTGTTCTTAAGGAGAAGTATCAAGAGATTGTTGAATTTGCAGAATTAGAGAAGTTTATGGATGCTCCTTTAAAAAACTATTCTTCTGGAATGCAGGTTAGGTTAGCATTTTCAATTGCAATTATGGCTGATGCGGATGTATATATTTTAGATGAAGTGTTAGCTGTAGGTGATGTTGCTTTCCAAGAGAAGTGTTTTAATGTTTTTAGAAAATACAAGGAGGATGGTAAAACGGTTATTCTTGTTACTCACTCTCCTCAGTCTGTAAAAGATTTCTGTGACAGAGCGGTTTTACTTAAGGATGGTGTGCTACATAAATTTGATAATGTAGACCAAGTTATTGATGCATATATTAATGGATAGGGGGAAATTAAGAGCAAAGCACAATCTAGTCATATTCAAGAGGGAACTCATAAATATTCTAGATGTATTGCATATTAAGGATCTTTTAAGAAGGAAGTTAGATTCTAATGTTCCTGTTTTTAAGGAGTCTGTGGATATTGATATTAGGAAGAGGTCGATATTTGTATTCCCAAATATACCGTGGTCATATAGGTGGCAGAGACCTCAGCAAATATTTTCTAGGTTAGGTTCCATGGGTTTTAATATCTTCTATGTTTCTCCAATTACTTCCAATGTTGAATATATTTCTTCTGTCTCTAAGGGTGTGTATGAGGTACATGTAAGCAGTTCTGTTTCAGGTAATTTGTTAAGGGATTTCCATTTAGAGGGTAATGCTGTAGATGAGTTTGTAGATTCTTTTAAGGGTTTGGTAAATGAATATGTTAAAGATGATTCTTTGGTCTTTACTTTGCATCCTGTTTGGAAGGATGTTGTATTCAAGTTGGGTGATATGAAGAAAGTCTACGACCTTATGGATCTGTATGAGGGTTTTCATGATGCTAGGAAGGAGCTAGTAGAGGGAGAGAGGGAGTTGATATCTAGTAGTGATATTGTTTTGTGTACTGCAGATAGTTTGTATGAGTATGGTAAGAAGTTAAACAAGAATATTCATTTGGTAAAGAATGGTTGTGATTGTGAGTGTTTTAGTAATGTGAGTAGGAATGGTATTTTAGATGGTTTGAGTGGTAGGCCAGTAGTTGGATATTTTGGAGCTATATCTAGTTGGTTAGATGTTGATCTTTTGGAGTATGTAGTTAGAGAGAATCAGAACAAAGATTTTGTATTTTTGGGTGGTATTAATACAAAGAATGTAAGGAAGTTGTATCATTTCAAGAATGTATTCTTTTTAGGAGAGGTAGAGTATATGAGTCTTACAGGTTATCTTGGATATTTTGATGTTTGTATAATTCCTTTTGTATTAAATGATTTGATTAAGAATACTAATCCTGTTAAATTCTATGAGTATATTAGTTCTGGGAAGCCTGTTGTATCTGTAAGGTTACCTGAGTTAGAGGAGTATTCAGATATTTGTTATTTAGCAGATACAAAGGAAGAGTTTAGTAAGTATATTGGTGAGGCCTTGAAGGAGGAGAAGAGTTTGGGAGAGAGAAGGAAGAAGGTTGCGAAAGAGAATAGTTGGGAAGAGAGGGTGAGGGAGATAGTTAAGATTATTTAAAAGGAATTAAAAATGGATTATAAAAAAATAAAATTTGCAGTCGTAACTCCGTTAGCGAATGAATCTGAAAGCTTTACAGATTTCACTAGATCTTTACAGGAAGTTTTAGATTTAATTGGTAAGGGTATCGTTTATTTAGTAGTAGATAATGCTTCTAAAGATAATACTCTAGAACTTTGCAAAAACCTTTCAAGAAGAGATAAAAGGTTTGTAACTGTTTGGGCTCCTGAGAATAAGAATGTGGTAGATGCATATGTAAGAGGATATGTTGAGGCTATGAAAAAAGATTATGATTACATAATTGAGATGGATGCTGGCTTATCACATGACCCGAAAGCATTACCAATGTTCTTAAGGGTCTTGAATGAAGGAAATGAGTGTGTATTCGGTAGTCGTTTTATACATGGTGGCTCCATACAGGACTCTTCACTGAAAAGAACTTTTCTTTCTACGGTTGGGACAATCTTATCGAACACTTTCTTAGGAACTAAGATGTATGATATGACATCTGGTTATCAAGGATTCTCAAAAGATATTGTAAAAAAACTTCTCAAATATCAATTGCTTTCTAAAGCACATTTTTATCAGACCGAACTTAGATATCTTCTTAGAAAAACTAGATGGGCAGAAGTACCAATACATTATGTATCTCCTTCTCCAAGAGTGTCTAGTAATGCTATCAAGAACTCTCTTTCAGTCCTCTTTCACTATATTCTTCTAAGGATACTATCTAAATCTCCAGCTATAAAATAATGTTATTTAATAAAGATCATAAAATTCTCATAAAAAATTTCTTAAGAAAAGATATCTTTAAAGAAGGCCTGAAATATCTTTTGGTTGGAGGTACCTGTACAGTTTTAGATTTCTTAATTCTATATTTACTGGTTAATACTTTCTCAGTGAATTATGTGCTGTCATCAGTTATATCTTTTTCTCTCGCAGTTCTTTTAAATTATTATCTTTGTACTCTGTGGATTTTTAAAGTAAGAAAGGTGAGTAATGTGTATAAAGAGATCCTTTTTTACAGTTTAATTTCTATTGTTGGTCTTCTATTAAATTCTGGTTTAATTTGGTTCTTAACTGAAACATTCACTTTACAATTCTTACTATCTAAAGTTCTCGCCACACCAATAGTGTTAGTGTGGAATTTCTTGGGGAGAAAATATTTCTTGCATACTAATAATTTAGAAAAAGACAAATCATGAAGAATACGTTTTTAGTAATTACCTCTATAGCGGATGACAAGCATCCAATACTAAATAAAATAGCAAAAGAAAGTAAAGAGAATAATGTGAACTTCATTTTAATTGGTGATACTAAAAGTCCAGAGGAATTTGAATTAAAAGATTGCGACTTCTATTCAGCAAGTCGTCAAACTTCACTTAATTTAAAACTTGCAAAGACATTACCATTTAAACATTATGCAAGAAAGAATATAGGATATCTTTTAGCTATAAAGGGAGGGGCTGAAGTAATAATAGAAACTGATGATGATAATATCCCTTTAAAAGAATTCTGGGAGGATAGAGAGAAGAATAGTGTGTGTCATAAAATAGAAGAAGGAGGTTGGGTCAATGTATACAAATATTTTTCAGAGAAGAATATATGGCCAAGAGGTTTCTCTTTGGAAGATTTAAAAAATGGAGTTCCTAAGCTGCAGAAGCAAATTCAGCAAGATTGTCCTATTCAACAAGGTTTGGCAGATGAGAATCCAGATGTAGATGCGATATACAGGATGACTCTTCCATTGCCAATAAATTTTAATAAAAATGAAAATATACTACTTGGTAGAGAAAGTATATGTCCATTCAATAGTCAGAATACTACTTGGTTTCAGGAAGCTTTTCCTTTGATGTATTTGCCTTCGTATTGTAGTTTCAGAATGACAGATATTTGGAGATCATTTGTAGCTCAAAGGGTTGCTTGGGAGTGCAATTGGGGAATACTTTTTCATTCAGCAACTGTCAAACAGGAAAGGAATGGCCATAGTCTTTTAAAAGATTTTGAAGATGAAGTGATAGGGTATACAAAGAATAAAGAGATTATGGATAATTTGGTGAGTTTGAAATTAAAAAATGGAGAGGAAAATATCCTGGATAATATGACGATTTGTTACAAGAAGTTGGTGGAAATGGGGTTGGTAGGAGAAGAGGAAATAGAATTGCTAGGGAGCTGGGGAAGAGATTTAGACATTAATTAAATATGAATCTAAGCAAATATAAAAATATAATACTTTTAGTATCATTCTTAATTATTTCTTTTTTTGTTGCTCGTCAGGTTTTGATTAATCCTATTATTGGTGTCGCAGAGAACGGCGATTGTGAACGTTTTTTTGTTCGCTTGGGTCTTTATTACAAGCCAGATGAAAATCCTTGGATTGATGAAAATTTTGACGTTTATTTTTTTAATTATGTAATTGATGAATATATCTTTACAGAACCTTGGGAAACAGGTTTTAGAAGCTCTCATGAATTAGTAGGGAAATTTGCGGTATTTCTTCACGATACTTTCTCCCATTCAGAGATCTTTAACATAAAATATATGGGGCTTGCTAATATGTCTTTATATCTATTAGGTGTAGGCCTTTTATTATTTAATTTAAAGTATGAAAGATTAAGAATAGTTCTACCTTTTTGTATATTTGGAGTATTTTTTTTTACAGATAAAGAAATTGTTCAATTTCTAAATTCCTTTTATGCTGAAGCTGGAAGCTTTATTTATCTTCTATTATACTTTGGGCTAAATCTTCTTTATACTCGAATACCAAAAACCTCAAAGATTCTTCAAATACTAATTCTTTTGATAGATTTATTCCTTATATTTATGTTCTTAAATGCTAAACTGCAAAATATTCTTGGAATAATTCCAATGTCTATTTTGTTTGGCACTAAGCTGTTTTCTTTCTTTAATAGCCTTTTTCAGAATAAAACCTTAAAAGTGATTACTGTAATGATTGTCTCTGTGTTATTTGTTCTTTTACCCAACATTTTGCTCTTTGTGAGTAATAGTAATAGGTCAATAGCAGGCAATAGCAGCAATAATAGTCTGGTCGTATACAATGTTATTATGATGGAAATGCTTAATCTTTCTGACAATCCTTCGGAGCATCTTGCTCAGATGGGATTTCAAGAAAATGAAGTCCAAGAATTATTAGGTGGAGTGGGCTTAAATGTTTATCCAAAGTTTGATTTGTTCAATAAGTATTGGCAACACTTTGATAGAGAAGCTCAGGTTATGATTATTATTCGAGAGCCAAAGATCTTACCCAAACTAATAGCTCTACAATCTAAAAACCTATTCAAGACATTGGATTATGGTAATTTTACAAGAAGCTCAAATATGGATCCTCGGGCGATAAGTTTTGAATTCTCTAATATAAAGCAAGTAAGAGAGACTTTCTATTCTAATAATTTTATATTCTTCTCTTTTATATTACTTTTCTTGTCAATATTACTTTTCGGGAAAATTCGTAAGTCTGCCGATGTGTATTCTGCTTACAAGTATTTTGTTTTTCTTTCTCTTCCAACTTTGGTTGCTCTAACTTTTTTTACAGTGATTTTGGCAGATAGTGGTCATGAGATTGTAAAACATTTTTTCTTAACGAACCTAATATTCGACTGCGTGATCTTTGCTGTTTGTTATTATGCAATAGAAACTGTGTACGGAATTCTTAAAAAGAGAAGAAAATAGGCACTATTTCCCAATTGCGATATCTTTTATTTTTCCAGTTTGTAAGTATAAAAGTAGGATTGTAATAAATGTGATTGGGGGAATCATATATCTAGGCTGTATTTCTAAAATACTATGAATTGCAAAAAACAAGCATAGTACAAGTATTCCTAATATAAAAACAATCTTTTCTAAACGAGTTTTTGTTTTAAATGTGTATCCAAATAAGAATACAAGTAAAAGCGAAAGAATCTTAATTAGTTTTATGGAAATACCTTCGAGAGTATCGAATATCAAGAAAAAATAAGGAGAATCCTTGTGATTTGTACTTTGATACTGCAACCACCAGAAACCATTTTGATTATGATTAAAAAGATAGTTATCCCACTTGCAAAGCATTGTTGTTAAAAGCTTCTTCTTTGGAGTTTCTTTTATTCCAGTTAGTACTGCTTTGTAAAGGGGTATTTCTCTCTCAGATCTTTCTCTAGTTACTGCCTCTTGGGTCCACTCTCCACAGTATGGACCAGCAATATTTGTTTGTATTAGACCAGTATAAAAAGCTAACCTTTTGTGTTTAGAAATTTCTTCTTTGTTCTCAGATTGAAATTCTAAAAAAGAGCATATAGAGAATGAAAAAAACAAGCAAATGAAAAGATAGGAAATCAATTTCCTAAATGATTTAAGATGTTGTTTAGTAATGAGTACGTATATTATAAATATCAATAAAACAACAAGGTAGATATAAAGAAGCTGACTTCTCATTGTTAAACTAAATGATGTAACTAATATCGAAAATACAAAAAACAATATTGAAGATTCTTTGTATGAAGTGAGAAGTAATTTTAAACCAAGCAAGAAAAAGACTATAGTTGGGATATCTGAGTTGACAGAAGAGGAATATCCAGCAAACCATAATCCAAAGAAGGGCAAGGTGCATGTTGCAACTAGCTGCCATTTTGATTTGTAATTTATGTAAAGTAGGTACGAGAGAAGAATATAACAAAAGGAATTTACAATTAAAGCACTATAATATGGCTCGATTCCAATAGCTTTGAATGGTAAGTATAATAGAAATAATAATCCACCTTTAACATATATTGAAAGATTATCGAACGAATCCCAATAGTATTGTTGGAAATCGCTTAAAGGAGTTGGTTTGAAAGTGTATGCGAGATAGGCAAAAAAGATTAGAAAGAAAACGGTTATAGTTATGTGAAGAATTAAATTCCAGTATTTGTTAAGCATATTTTGGATTCGAGATCTTATTGTTTAAGTATATATGAAAGAGTTCTTCCTGTCATGAGGTTGTTTTCTCCTTCAAGGCACGATATAGTAATGTAGATAATATTTAATAATTGACTTTGAAAATGATTATTAGATCTAAAGCTCCATTGAGAATTGGTCTTGCAGGAGGTGGAACAGATATGTCTCCTTTTTGTGATGAGCATGGAGGATATGTTTTAAATGTAACGACTAGTCTATATGCATATTGTATTTTAGAGCCCACTGAAGATAATAGAATATCTTTTAATTCTATTGATAGAGGGGAACATTTTGAAAGCGAAAGTAAAAAGATTTTAAGTACAGATGGTGAATTGATTTTGCATAAAGGAGTCTATAATAGGATTGTTAAAGATTTTAATAATGGAAAGCCATTATCTCTGAAAATTACGAGCTACTCAGATGTGCCTGCTGGTTCTGGTTTAGGCTCTTCTTCTACTATGGTAGTCGCTCTCTTGAAAGCATATTCTGAATTGCTAAATATCCCTCTTGGTGATTATGATTTGGCAGAATTAGCATATGATATTGAAAGAGTTGATTTAGCCTTGTCAGGTGGTATGCAAGATCAATATGCTGCAACATTTGGAGGATTGAATTTCATGGAATTTTACAAAGATAAACGAGTTGTAGTTAATCCCCTAAGGATTAAGGAATGGGTTAAGAATGAGTTAGAGAGTTCTTTGCTTCTTTATTTCATGGGAGCTTCAAGAGATAGTGCGAAGATAATAGATGAGCAAGTTAAGAATGCAAAGCAGAACAAAAAGGATAGTATAAAAGCTATGCTTGATCTTAAAGATAATGCCATGTTAATGAAAGAAGCTATTTTGAAGGGAAATCTAGATCTTTTTGCTTCTTGTTTAAATGCTGGATGGGAAGCAAAGAAAAGGATGTCCTCAGTAATTAGTAATAAAGAAATAGATGATGTTTATAGTTATGTAATGAAAAATGGAGGAAAGGCAGCGAAAGTTTCTGGTGCAGGTGGAGGTGGCTTTATGATGATAATAGCAGATCCTGTAAAGAAATTTGAACTTATAGAAGCGCTTAAGGAAAGAAAGGGTGGAAAGATTTACAATCCAAATTTCGTTGAAAAAGGTGCAGAATCGTGGACGATTTGTTAAATTGAGATAGAATTTAATGGAAGCTTTAATATTAGCAGGAGGTTTTGGTACTAGATTGGCTCATGTTGTGAAAGATGTCCCGAAACCAATGGCTGATATCGCTGGAAAGCCTTTCTTGGAGTATTTGTTAGAATATCTGTTAAAGAATGATATTAAGAGAGTTATTTTTGCTGTGAGCTATAAGAGAGAAATCATTATGAATTACTTTGGTAATAAGTATAAGGACATGTCCATTAGCTATTCCATAGAAGATACTCCTTTGGGTACAGGTGGTGGTATAAAGAAGGGTTTGTCATTGTGTCGAGAAGAAGAGGTTTTTGTTGTAAATGGTGATTCGATGTTTTTGGTTGATCTTCAGGGAATGATGTCTTTTCACAATGAGAATAGGTCTGATGTTACTATTGCTACTAAGGAAATGGAAAATTTTGATAGGTATGGAACGATGGTAGTAAAAAATAAAAAGATTGTTTCTTTTAGGGAAAAAGTTTTCGTTGAAGAAGGCCTTATTAATGGTGGAATATATTTGTTAAATAAGAAGGTTCTTTTAAATTTTGAAAAAAAAGAATTCTCTTTTGAGAAAGA
Organism: uncultured Candidatus Saccharibacteria bacterium; assembly: GCA_964557565.1. Lineage (GTDB taxonomy): Bacteria > Patescibacteriota > Dojkabacteria > SC72 > SC72 > UBA5232. The sequence continues at coordinate 7,308 of CAZLAH010000003.1, read as the reverse complement.
TTTCCTTGCGGATAAATCATTAAATATAAATATATATTCTTATTTAAGCGATGGTTATTTTATTGACATTGGGATACCGGATGATTATGCTCGTGCAAATGTCGAACTCAATAAATTGAGATTTTAGTATAATGAGAAAAGCGATATTTTTAGATAGAGATGGTACTATAAATACATATAAAGAGCATATATTCAAGATTGAGGATTTTGAATTTATAAATGGCATGCCAGAAGCAATAAAAAAATGGAATGATTTGAATTATTTAATTATTGTTATAACGAATCAGGCTGGTATAGGAAGGGGACTATACACGGAAGCGGATGTTTCTATATTACATAAGTATATTAATGAGGAACTATCTAAAATAGGTGCACATATAGACGCTTTCTATTTTTGTCCACATCACCCTGAACATGGACTTGGAGAATACAAGAAAGAATGTAATTGTAGAAAACCAAAAACAGGTTTGTTTGAGCAAGCAATTTCTGATTATCAAATAGACATTGATTCATCTTTTCTTTTTGGTGATAAAGAATGGGATATTGAAGCAGGCGAAAAAGTAGGTTTGAAATCTTTTATGGTTGATGGAGCCCCCTTTGATGTAAATAAATTCTCTTTTATAAAATAATGGATAAAAAGATGTATGAAAGTATAGATCCTAGATTTAAGGAATATTACAAATGGGTAGAGGAAAACAAAAAGGATTTATTAAGCAAGGATGAGATCGAAAAATATAAGTATGATTGGCCTCGTTTTGCAGTATCAATAGGTCTTCTTGATAAATATTATGGCTCAGATGCAAAGAAAGTTTTAGAGCTTGGTGGAGAAGGAGTTTCAACGAAGTTTTTAAGATCATATTTCCCTAAATGGGAAATATCTAATTATAGTGAAGATTTGAGAAAGAATAATTGGGAAGTAGCGGACAGTTCTTTTGATTTGATAATAAATATGGAAGTTGTAGAACACTTATCCGATCTTTATGAATCGGATTTTGAATGGAATGCATCTTTTCAATATTCTGGTTTTCTCTCTTGTATGAATGAATGTGAGAGAGTTCTTAAGGATGATGGAAAAATGTTTCTTAGCACACCAAATGCTTCATGCAATTTAAATTTGTACAAAATGATCTTTGGTGAAATACCTCATCAATATGTGCCTCATGTACGAGAGTATCATTATGAAGAATTGTATAGCAATATCAAGAAAACAAATTTTTCCATCTTAGAGATGGAATGTATAGAGGTCCTTTGTATTTGTTGGGATTTCTCGTATATAAGTAGATTCTTGAAAGAAATGAATGGAGATTTAACAAACAGAGGATCAAGTTTTTTCTTTAACTTATCTATTTCTAAGTAAAATAAATTGTTTCAGTTGTAAATTTAACGTTGAATTAAAATGAGGTTTTGATAGAATATGATATGTATATAGAATTATTCTATTTCCAATGTAATGCTACAGATTATGAAAAAAAATATGCTAAGAAATTTAGACAAGAAGTATATAAAGTATTATGACTGGATTAATTCGAAGAAATCAAAACTTCTTTCTAAGGGGGAACTTTCTTTATATCAATATGATTGGGTCCGTTTTGCTGTCTCCCTTGCATTGTTGGATCAGTATTATGGTGATAAAGACTTAGTTGTGTTGGAACTTGGAGGTCCAGGAGCTTCTACGAAATTCATAAAAAACTATTTCCCAAAATGGGAGGTAATAAATTATGAAGAAGATTTGCGAGAACCACATTGGAGTTTGCCTAAGAATCATTTTGATCTGATCCTCAATATGGAGGTTATTGAGCATTTAACAGACTTGTTTGTTGGAAAGGTTGGTAGTAGCGATTACTGTTTCGACTATAATGCGAAATTTGTGTACTCTGGTGCTTTAAATTGTATGTATGAGTGCAATCGAGTACTTAAACCTGATGGAGCTATGTTTTTAACTACTCCAAATGTTCATGGCTATATCAATCTGTATAAGATGCTTGTTGGAGAAGTCCCTTATCAATGGCCAAATCATATCCGAGAATACACGCTACAAGAATTAGAAGAAATCATAAAGGAAACAGGTTTTTCCGTAAAAAACTATGAAAATGCCGAGATTTTATGTACCGATTGGGATTTTTCTTATCTCGAAAATTATATTAAGGATAATAAATATAGGGAGGAAAATAGATGGTCTGGTTACTTCTTTAATATAGTGGTTTCAAAGAAGATGGAGAACAATATTTCTAAAGAAAAACATCTTACTTATGTAGATCAGATAATACAGGAAAGAAATAAAAAGATTCAAAAATTTGAATTGTTGTTAACTCAAAAAGATTCGAAAATTAATGAACTAGTAAACTCAAACCAAGTTAATATGCAAACCTTAGATATGATGACGAACTCATTAAGCTGGAAATTGACAAGACCCATAAGATTACTTGTACGATTATTTAGAAGAATAATTCTTAAATAATACAATATGCATAGAATATTATTTATAATAAAACGACTTGTTGTAAAAATTCTTGGATTGAGAGAATCAGAAAATATTTGTTGGGAAAACACTTGCACCAAAAATCTCACTATTTTTACTAAAAATCCAAGAGAATTCTCATCCTTTGAGAATATTAGGGATATTTCTAAAACAAAATATGAGAAGAAAGAGCAAATATCTTTGATAGCGACTATCTTCAATGAGGAGGAAAATATTGTTGAATGGTTAGTTTCAATAGAGAAGCAATCTGTCAGACCAGATGAATTAGTAATAGTTGATGGCGGTTCTACTGATGATACTGTATCTATTGTAAATAAATATATTTCTAAGTCTAATTTGAATATTAAGTTAATAGAGAAGAAATGCGCAGTAGCAGAGGGGCGAAATATCGCAATTAAAAATTCTATTTATAACATTGTTGCAATTACAGATGCAGGGACGAAATTAGCAAATAATTGGTTAGAGTTATTAACGATTCCATTTCAGCTTGACGAAAAAATACAAGTAGTAAATGGATGGTATGAACCAGTTATAAAAAATATGTTTGATGAAGAGGTTGCAAGATACACAATCGTTACTGATTTGAAAAAATTGTCTATAAACGAGTTCCTTCCATCTTCAAGATCGGTAGCGATTAAGAGAGCTTGTCTAGATCTAATAAATTATTATCCTGAATGGTGCACATTATCTGGAGAGGATACTCAAATGGATTTAAAACTTAAGAAATCATGTAAATATTGGGCATTTGCGCCAGAGGCTGTTGCTACTTGGGAAATGAGAGGATCATATAAAAAGCTAGTACAACAGTATTTCTGGTGGGGCAGAGGAAGTGCTGAGATAGATTTTAATTCCAGTTATTATAAATGCTTATTGTTAGGGTATGTTAAACTCGGTCTTTCTTTACTTGCATCTTTATCATTATTTGTTGTTTTGTTTTTGTTGTTGGTATTTAATTCATTCAATATATTTGCTTTTGTTCTAATTGTTGTATGCACATTACTTTTCTCTTTCCTTCTTGGGTTGTTATATCTTTATAGTAGAAACAAGAAAAATGAAGAAATCGGATGGGATAGGTTTCTTACAAGAATAAAAGTTAAATTTGCAGTTGATTTCGGTAACATAAAAGGTTTTATTGCGGGTCTAAAGAACAGACCACTTCTCTATGTAAACAGATTTAAAGATCAAGACAAGGATACCTTGATATTTTTCTCAAATTTTTCACTTTTTGATTCGGAATGCGATCAAAGTTTTGTAAAGTTGGTCCAAAGAGCTTGTTCTGATAATGTCAGAGTCATAAACATCTATAATAATACGAATAAAAGAGATAGTGATTTTATCTGTAACTTTAATCCTGATTATTTAGAAGAGTACAATATTGATATGTTTAATCTTAAAGAGTTTGTTTATTCAAACAAATTCGTTTTAATTGGAAAGAACAGAATTGTATGTTATACAAGTGGAAAGAAATTAAGGAGTCTCGTTAAAAATATTTCCAAGAAATTAAAATCAATATCTGTCACTTATGTTTGTAATGAAGATAGATTTAATAATGTCCAATCAAGTATTAGAGAAGAGAAGTTGTTAATGAGATTTGTTGATATAGTATTTGTGAAGAATGTTTTTGAAGAAAGGTATTTCAGGATTTTAACGAATGAGAAATGTAGGTGTGATTATTTCGAAAAATTATCATATGATGTATTCTTTAATACTTATCATCAACGGATTTCTATGAAGGATAGAATAAGAAAACATAGGCTTTTCAGATTTCTTGTTGGGATGAAATTCTATTTAGCTAATCACTTTTTTGCAAAGCAACCAAGTTATGGATTAAGAAAATGGTTTTTGCAGAAATTCTTGAGGTACAAAATAGGAGAAGATACTAGTATACATATGAACTGTTTCTTTACTGGTGACAACATCACAGTAGGAAGGAATACCGTAGTAAATAGAAGATGCTATATGGATGGTCGTGTCGGTATACATATTGGGGATTTTGTAAATATTTCTCCAGAAGTATATATACTTACATTACAACATGAGCCCAACAATATGTTTTTTGCTTGTAAAGGTGGAGAGGTTACGATTGGAGATTATGCTTGGATCGGTGTTCGTGCGATTATTTTACCTGGTGTTAATATTGGAGAAGGTGCAATAGTTGCTGCCGGTGCCATAGTAAATAAAGATGTTGCTCCATATTCAATTGTTGCTGGAGTTCCTGCTAAGGAAGTGAAAACTAGAGCAAAGAATTTGTTTTATACTCCTAAATATTTTCCATTCTTTGATACAGATATTATAGTAGAAGAATAATGAATAACAAATTTTCAAAAAAGAATATATTAGTTGTAACACCTTATCCACTATTTCCAACGAATACTGGTGGTAGGAAGGGAATATTGTCGTCAATTGAAATGTTATCAGAGGATTATAATTATCATCTTCTTGCTATGATAACAAAAGATGAATTAAAAGAATTTTCGTCGAATAGATCTCTTCTTGAACAATATTATGAAATCTTTAAGACCGTAACTTTTGTTGATAGACCTGATATTCCTGGTACAATGCCAAGGAAGTTATTGAAAATTATTCACTATATAAAACATGTGTTTCTAGGTTTGCCTCTAATGGATATATCATATTATAGTGCCGATTTGGTTAAGGAAGCTGAAAAGATTGTAAATACAAGACATATTGATTTACTTGAGATTCATCATTTGCATATGGCATATGTTAAGAAGTTTATTGATTATATTCCGAGCGTCATGATTAATCATAATTTGGAAACGAGATTATGGCCTTTCTGGAATAATGGGAATAATCTTTTTTCAAAAGCATTATCTGTTATCGCAAAGATAAGTCGTTATTATGGAAAAAGAATAGAGATAAACAATAGCTTACGATTTGAAGCGAATGCATATGTATCTTTAGATGAAATGAATTCAGTAACCTCTATAAATAATAAAAGATTTTGGTTACCAACATCGTTCAAGCTTAATAAAGATAAAAAAATATTTCAAAAAGATACTATTAAATTACTATGGATTGGTGGTTTTAACTGGTTTCCAAATGTTGATGCGTGTGTGTGGTTTTTAAATGACATTTTGGGGGAAATTAAAGAAAAAGACATTGAAGTTCATTTAATTGGAGAGAATCCGCCTAAATCATTATTAAAATTCTCAGATAAGAGAAAAGTTTTTGTTCATGGGTATGTTGATGATATATCGTCATTTCTCAAAGAATCAGATATCTTTATAGTTCCATTAAGAGAAGGGCAGGGAATACGTGTCAAAATTCTAGAAGCTATGAACTGGGGAATTCCAGTAGTATCTACCTCTAAAGGTTGTGAAGGTCTACCTTATTCATATGGCGAAAATATTTTAGTAGGAAATACCGCAAAGGAATTTGCGGAATGTATTAGTATTCTGGCGAAGAATGAAGACCTTAGGGAAATGTTAAGTGAAAATGCAAGGAAATATCTAAAAGAAAATCATAGTAGAAAAATCATTGGTGAAAGAAAAAAAGAGATATACAACTCTGTCTTTGGAGAGTAACTAATTAAATTAATTACTGCTAGTAAGATGAAAAAGACTACAGAATTATTATTAAAGGATCTTGTATCAAGATATCCTTCTTTGAAGGGACTTTCCGTAGATTTGGAAAAAACAGTAAGTATTTTAGTTGAATGTCATAAGGCAGATAAGAAGATTCTTATTTGTGGAAATGGTGGAAGTGCTGCTGACTCAGAGCATATTTCAGGTGAGTTGCTAAAAGGTTTTATGCTAAAACGAAGTTGTGATGAGAATGACAAGAAGCTTTTTGAGAAATATGGTGAAGACGGAGAAAGATTATCAAAATTCTTGCAACATGGTATTAAGGCAATTCCCCTTCCATCTCTTTCTTCGGCTATGACAGCCTATATGAATGATATGGATTCTGATTTGGTTTATGCTCAACTAACTTTCGCACTTGGAGGAAAGGCAGATGTATTACTTGCGATTTCGACATCAGGCAATTCAAAAAATACATATTTTGCAATCTTGGTAGCAAAATCATTGGGAATGAAAACAATTGGTTTAACAGGTAAATTAGGAGGTAAAATGAATGAATTGTGTGATGTCTGTATAAAAGCACCAGAGGATCAAACATATCGGGTTCAGGAGTTACATCTTCCCATATATCATTTCCTTTGTTTAGCACTGGAAGAAGAAATCTTTGGATCCTTAGAGTAAAATATAAATTACTCTACCTAACCTAACTACCAAACAAATGAAATTAACAATCTTTTCAATCTGTCTAAACGAAGAAAAAACCATAGCAGAACTACTAGATAGAATACCTAAACACATAGAAGGTATAGATGAAATAGTCACCATGGTAATAGATGATGGTAGTACAGATAACACAGTAAATATTGCTAAAGAACACGGTGCTCTTGTATTCTCAAACCACACTCAAAAAAAACTAGCATACTCCTTCCAACTAGCCATTAACAAATCCCTAGAAATGGATTCAGACATATCCGTTAACATTGATGGTGATTTACAATTCCTACCTGAAGAAATACCACAATTGGTTGCACCAATAGTAGAAGGAAAAGCAGACCTAGTTGCTGGTAACAGATTCTCTCAAAACAAACCTACAGATATGGCAATAGGGAAATATCTTGGTAACAAACTAGGAGCATATGTCATAAGTAAATTAACTCAAAACAAATTTACTGATGTAACCTGTGGCTTCAGAGCATATAGCAAAGAAGCAATGCTAAATATGAACATAAACAGTAAATACACATACACCCAAGAATCTTTCCAATTACTAGCATCTAAAAACCA
>CAZLAH010000002.1:17681-60929 GCA_964557565.1 uncultured Candidatus Saccharibacteria bacterium | reverse complement strand
AAAGCCTTCTTCGCTTCCTCTAAAGAATCTATTCCTACTACAACTCCGTGTCCTCCAACTAGGCCAGTAGGTTTTATTACTACAGGTTTCTGATAGCTGGCCCATACACGTTCTATGTCCGAGATTGTATCTATGACTTCCCATTTAGGAATTGGGAGACCTAATCTTTCGATCATGAGATTGGAAGACCATTTATCTTTCTGTATTTCTTTTGCAATCTTGGAATCTTTACCAGATGAGATGGAATATATAGTTTGAGAGTTTTTACCAGTACCAATTGTGTAATGTCTGTTGTAAGACTTTGTGTATTCAACTCTTTCGTTCATTAATATTGTAGGTGTAGTTTCTAGCTGCATGGCATGCGCTGTATGGAGTAGGGGGATAGTTGTCATCGAGGAGAGTCTTTCTTTTATTACTTTATTTACAACGATATCTTTTGTTTTCTCAAAATCAATTTTGCTTTCTGAAAGATCTATGAGAGTATTTGCAACTTCTCTCCAAAAGAATGTGATATTTGATCTTATAGTTAGGGTGCCTTTCTCGAAGAAAAACTCTTTAGCGAAAATGGGATGGTAGCTTTTAACTAGGTTCAGTAGTCTCTCTGCATTCTCTGTTTGTTGTATCTCAATTGTAATTGTTGAGATTGAAGAATCTAGATTTAGGCCTTGTAGTATTTTAATCTTACTCATTGTTGTTTTTACTAACTTAAATATTTATCCCTAATATATTCCATAACTGGAACTGCTACCTTCACTGCTTCTCCTTTGTCTACTTTGTAATGCAATCTTAATCCTGGATTGTAGTTAATTTCGTTTATTGCGACTTTAGATGGCTTAGATATATTCTCTGCAATTATATCTACACCTCCAAACTCTGAGCCTACAGCTTCGATGGCTTTTATGGCTATCTGTTTGTAGTAATCGTGGACCTCTTTAATACATTCCTCTGTAGTCCCACCAGTTGTTAAATTGCAATTGTACCTTAATATTATCTCTTTTCCTTCATCGGGAACAGATTCTAGGTCTAAATTTGATCTTTGAAGTTTCAGTATAACCTCATTGTCCATGAGGATTGGCATTAGTAGGCCTTTCTCTTTCTCCTCATTTGCTTTCTGTATTAGTTCTCTTATAGTGTTCTTGCTATTGCCAATAACATGAGCTGCCTTTCTTCTTACAACACCTATAACCTTATCACCAACTACTAGAAAGCGATAGTTCTCTCCAGTTACAAATTCTTCTGCAATTACTTTGTTGGAGGTTTTGGAATGAGAACTCTCTAAAGCGATTTCATATGCTTTTATAACCTGTTCTTCGCTTTGTGGGAGTATTGATACTCCATGTCCACCAAGCTGTTGAGTCGGTTTAATGACTATATCTTTGTATTTATTGAAGAACTTTATTGCATTAACAGCACTTGAGATATTTTCTTGATATGGTACTGGTAATCCGAATTTGCTTAATACTTGATTAGTAAGCTGCTTTCTTTTGCAAATTGTTGCACTTGTTGAAGAGGTTAGGGGAGTTACTGTATTTATGATGAACCAATGCTTCTTTTTATATTCAAACATAGCCATCAGCTTTGGTACTACTATTGAATATTTGATCCCCAACTCATCTGCAGCTTCTACATAGTATGCTAAGTGTACATTCCCTGCTTCTTTTAAATATTCTGAATATGTCTTCATTTAGAATGTTTTACTGGTATCAATTAAATATCCTTTAAGATTGTTTCGTCCAATAACTACAAGATATTCTAAATCTTCAGTTATGACCATCTCTATCTCTTGTATCTCACCAGAAATTTTAATTCTTACATCTATTACAGGTCTTATTTTTATTATCCCATCTTCGATTATTTTTGCAATCCTTTTTACACTCTCTTGGCCTGAAAAGTTTGGGTTTTGGTCAATGTATTCTTGTGCATCCTTGAGTGATTCAAATCGTTTAGGAATATTCAAAGAATTGAAATATTTCATAGTGCCAATGAATCCAAGTCTACTCGCGAGGCTTGTAGATATTCTAGAGCTTTGAATTCCTGTATCCATGAAGGCAGTAGCAACCTCTCTGTCGGAGGTTTTGATACTTTTCTGTAAATTAGCTTCCTTGTTGTAAAGAACTATCTTCTCTGTAATACTTACGACTTTCCTTCCACTTATTGCTTCTATGCTTTCTTCTATCTCTCCCCCGAAAAGATTCTTCGCTACTCTAATACCATGCTTTATGCTCTTTATTTCCAAGCCTTTTACTTTCTCTAACCTCCATCTTAATCCTGCTTGATTAGCAACTTGTATGCCTAAACCTGGTCTAGCGTTCAATTCGAATACAACTGGTCCTTTTTCGGCATCTAGGGCTATGTCAACACCAATATATCCAAGCTTGCTAGCCTTCTGGCACTTAAGAGCTATTGTTAAGATTTCGTCCCAATTTGGTATCTGAATACCACTTAATTTCTTGTTTTCCTTCAGATCTGTAGTATATTCAATACCCTCATAGGTATCACTAAAGAGACTCTTCGTATTCATTTGCATTGAGTAGGTAGTAATTCCTGTACTAATATCTAAGCCAGTACAAATAGCTCCTGAGTGTAAATTTGCAGTACCATTTGATCTTCTTGTTGGAAGCCTAGTCATAGCCATTATTGGTACTCCATTGAAACAAATGATTCTAATATCAGGTACGCCCTTAAAGGAATATTGCTTAAGCAATGGGTCTGTTCTAACTCTTTCTTCTATGATTGCAATGTCACTTCTATCTCCCATTGAGAATCTCCCTTCCAAAATATTCTCAATATGTAGGGCTATATCCTTTTGAGACATTGTAGTACCATTTGGTCTTATCCAAGAGTTTTCACCTTTCTTCTTTCCGTAAAACACAATTATTCCATTACCACCAGTACCTTTATTTGGCTTTATGACAAAACTCTTTGGTAAAGAATCCCAGTCTAGGAATTTCAGTTGTTTTGCATTTTTAATCAATTTGTATACAGAAGGAGTATTAATACCTTCCCTGGAAAGAACTTGTTTGGTAAGGATCTTGTTGTCTGCAATCCTTTTAGCAGAAGGAGAGTTATATGGACGAACATATTCCTGATTTCGTCTGTTTAAGCCTAGTATCTCTTTTATCTTGCTATTTTGAAACATTTTCTTTGTCTTGTAATATGGAACTAAACCTAAAGAGGTCCTTTATTCTTAATCCCTTAAACTGTCCTATTACAATATTTACAATGATCAGTAGGGGTATAATCCAAAGATTGTTGATTGTATATGCAGTAATGACATCTCTTGTTATTACAAACCATCCTATTGAAGCTATGACCATTGTGTTAAACAGTATGGCTATTGAGGATTTAAATGATTTTTGAACAAACTGTTTGATGAAGAAATCAGAAAGAGCAGCTATTGATATAACTGCTAGAGATGGTATCTGTGCCATATTCTCAAGCCCTAAGCCGTATCGATTGATCACAAGCAGGAAGAATACGAGAGCAATGGAAAGTAAGCAGTAATTAATGGCTATTCTAGTTATATAGTGCATTCTGATTCTTTTAAGTATGGAATATGAGAGTAGGGTGGTAACAATTACAATTAAGGTTATAGCGAATCCATATCTAAATCCTGTGTATGAGTATGAAATTGCCAATATTATTGGTGCATATATACCGTATGTTTTAGAACCAAAGATATATCTAGATACACTTACTATTGTTGCAAGTATAGTTATTGTTACAAAAAGATCTAGAGTCTGTTGAGATACCCCATGCTCCAAAATCCACTCTGTTAGTGGTGTATACTCCATAGTTTTTACAGTTATATCTTAGATAGTTTTTGTATTGGCAGATTAGGAAGATTATACTTCTTTTGAAGTCCCTTTGTCGATATATCGCACAAGGCAATACATAGGCAAACACTAAGGTCAAACCTCATCGTTTTTACCGTTATCTCGATGACTATATAGGTAATTAATCGGAATTTAATATCATTATAGGTGAAGATTGTAGTTAAAAAAACACCTAGCATTTCTGCTAGGTGTTAAATATTCGAAATTAGCAACTATACTAATTCTACTGTTGCTCCTGCTTCTTCGAATTTTGCTTTCATAGCTTCAGCATCTGCTTTTGCTACACCTTCTTTAACAGTCTGTGGTGCTGCCTCTACGAGATCTTTTGCCTCTTTAAGACCCAACTCTGTAACTTCTCTTACAGCTTTGATTACACCAATCTTGTTAGCTCCTGCTTCTTTAAGAACAAGATCGAATGTAGATTTCTCTTCTACTTCTTCTGCTGGAGCTGCTGCTACTGCTGCTACTGCAACAGGTGCTGCTGCACTTACTCCAAACTTGTCTTCCATAACCTTTACAAGGTCAGCAAGCTCTAACACAGACATCTTTTCTACCATTTCAAGAACTTTTGTTCCGTTCTCTGTTAATTCTGGTAAGTTTTTTGTCTCTTCTGCCATTTTGGTATATATATTAAATTAAGTATTTGTATCTAATTAAGCATTCTTTTCAGATATGCCCTTAAGAACCATAGTTAAACCTCTTACATTTCCAGTTACTGCATTCATGAATCCAGTTAGAGGTGCATTCAATGTACCGACTAATTGAGAAAGTAGAACTTCTCTAGAAGGTATATCTGCTAATTGCATTACTCTTGCTTCGGAAAGGAACTCTCCTTCAAAAACTCCACCTTTTGCATCTAAAAGAGATGTCTCTTTTTGAGCCTGTTTTACTAATTTTGCTGGTACTGTAGGATCTTCATCAAAATATATTACTGCTGTTGGACCATCTATCTCTTGTGTTTGAAGAGGTTGATTTGTCTCTTGTAGTGCTACTTTAAATATACTGTTTTTAACAACAGCATAGTTAGCATTTGCATCTCTCAATTGTATCTTGAGTTTTGTAATTGTAGATGTGTCTGTTTTATCAGAGTTTACCAAAAAATATCCAGCTTTATCTTCTAGGATCTTTTTGTAATCGCTTAGTAACTCTGTCTTTTGTATACGAGATTTAGACATGGTTATTTATTTTTAATTAATTAGGATTTAATATTTACCTCGCAGGGATTTATTTTTGTACCCTGTTTCTTAGGTTAATACTAGAGCGATTATATCAGTAGGAGAGGGGAGGGTCAAGAGAGAATGGTATGTGATACTTTAATGGTAATCTACCATTCTCTCTTGTTTTAACACAAGTCTGTTGCTGAAGAAAAGCTATGCAACACTTATCGGCTCGAGGCCCTCCTTTTGTAGTAGTTTTTCAAAGAGATTGCAAAGATCCTGATCGGATTCTGGAATTTCCCCTAGAGCTTCCCAAAAGATTTTGTTTTGGAAGTATCTGAGTAACAGTTTGTTTAGGTCTTCCTTTTTTTTGAAGGAAGGGCATTCTGGGGAGCACTCCAATAATGTACAGCATTTGCAATCCATATGGGACTCCTTTTCTAATACTTAGGATATAATGAGCAACAAGCTTGTGTTGCCAAGTTATTTTACCTGATATATCGAAGATTTTCAATTAAGAGTGTATCAGTGAGTCTAGTATGAAGCCAATTATGGTTTTCTGCCTTCTTGGCATTCGTATACTAGACTCACTCTTGTCTTCTATCTTAGGAGGGTTAATTTCCCATTATTTTCTTCCTGAAATCGGAATTCTTTTCCTTGCCTTTTGGCGAGGATTATCCCAGTTTCAGGATCTTTGGAAATAAAAATGAAAATATTCTTCTTGAATGTGAATCTTTTGATTCCTGCAACATCGTACAATTTCATTGTTTTAGATCTCCTTTTTGAGTTTTAAGAACAAGGGGATGATTTTATCTTTTGTAGTGGGATTTGTAAAGGTGTTGCCAGTGAGTCTAGTAGGGGATATTGAAGCTGAAATGCTCCTAGGTTGCTTTTCAGCATTCTCTACTAGACTCACTTTTGTCTTTTGTTCTTTAGGGGGTAGGTTTGATTTTGTTATCCGAAAGCAGGAATGAACACACGAAGAAGTGTAACTTTATCTACGACAATTGTCATTGTACGATTACTCTTCTTTACAAAGATGTGTTTCTGTCCACGATACAAATCACAACTTTTTTTAATTCCAATTGTGATTCCATTCACAAAAACCTTATCTCCTCGGAGAAGGACTCTGATCTCATCATTATCTGTTTGAACCTTGAAAATTTCATCAAGTTTCTGAATGATAAAGAAAAGATCGGTGGATCCTTCTTGTTTGGCTAGAACTGCATCGCCAAAATCTGTTACCAAGGAGTATTTTTTTTCTCCAAACATTAAAGTTTGAGGCTTTCTTTTTGCCACAATGTTCTCCTTTCATTCCCTAAAGAGCAAAGACAAGTGGTATTCTATAGGATAGTTTCGTTTTTGTAAATATAGAACAAAAAGACCCCTTGGTAGGGGTCTTTTTTATGATCACTGTAAGTAGAAAGAATTATTCTCTAGTATAGTTTATCTTTACACTTGGGCCCATTGTAGGTGCTAAGTGTATCCTTTGAATCATCTGTTCATATGGTTTTCCAACTACCTCGGAGATTGCATCTATTGCTGTATGAATATTTTCTATGAGCTTAGATTCTTCTAAATCTAATTTCCCAACATTCATATGTATAACGCCGGAGGCATCGCAGACAAATGTCTGTTTTCCTTTTTTGTACTCACTAATTGCAGAAGATAAATCTTCTGTTACAGTACCATTTTTTGGGTTAGGCATAAGGCCTTTTGGACCTAATTCTTTTCCTAAAACTGCAATCTTAGGCATAACTGAAGGTGTAGCAATAGCTACATCAAATTCAATTTTTCCTTCTTTGATATCTTTCATCAATTGATCCATTCCTACAATATCTGCTCCTGCTTTCTTTGCTTCTTCATCTCTATCAGGGGTAGCAAATACAGCTATCTTTACTGTTTTTACTGTACCTGCATTAGGCAAAGAAACAGCGCCTTTAATAGATTTGGGATCTTTATCTTTTGGTAATTTAACATCAGCATGTAATTCTAATGTCCCTACAAATTTAGAGTAGGAGAGTGCTTTTACTTTCTTTATACCATCTAACAAAGAATATGCTTTGCTTCTGTCTAAATCTTTAGTTATTTTTATATGTTTTTTTCCTCTTTTCATATTGATATCTGTGTTAATTAAAGTTCTACCTCCACACCCATCTGTTTTGCAGTTCCAGCTATGATCTTAGCTGCTTGCTCTGTGTTGGTAGTGTTTAGATCGGGCATTTTTATTTCAATTATTCTTTGTAATTGCTCTTTTGAGAGTTTTCCAACCTTGTTTAAGTTTGGTTTCTCAGATCCTCTTTTGATTTTTAACTCTCTTCGGATTAATTCGGAAGTAGGGGGAGTTTTCAAAATGAATGAGAAAGATCTATCGTCATAGATTGTTAAAATTACAGGAGTAAGAATTCCATTACTTTCTCTTGTTTTCTCATTGAATTGAGCACAGAAATCTTGAGCATTTATACCATAAGGGGCTAGGGTAGGACCTATTGGAGGTGCCATAGTAGCCATTCCTGCTGGTATTGTTATCTTGATTACTTTCTTAATTGGTTTTGCCATGTTTGTTTAAAGTTCAATTAAAGTTTTGTTACTTGTGATAGTTCTAATTCCACCGGCGCTTCTCTTCCTAAGAATGAGATGAGGACTTTTATCTTACCCTTAGTTGTATCTATTTCCTGTACGCTACCAATGAAATCTGCAAATGCACCCTCTGTAATTTTAACAGCCTCTCCAACACTAAAGGATGACTGATATGAAGGTTGTTCTACTTCCATGAATTTTGTAATAGCTTTTACTTCTGATTCTGCTAATGGCTTTGGGTATCTATCTGTTTTAACAAAGCCTCTTACTCCTTCTGTGTTTTGAACTAAATCCCATGTTTTGTTGTCTAATTCCATCTTTATGAGTACATATCCAGGAAAAATCTTCTCTTCTTTTATATCTTGTTTGCCTTTTTTTACAAAGATTTTCTTCTGTACAGGTACCAATATTTCTACAATTTGGTCTTGCATACCAGTTGCTTCTGCTCTCTGCTTTATTTCCTTTTGAATGCTATTCTCATATCCAGTTCTAATGTTTAATACATACCATTTTGCATTAGGGTTCTCTTTTTTGTTTTTTGCTTCTTTTGTCATTTTAGATCAATTAAATATTAAGAAACCAGTCTCGTATTTCAAAAAGTACAAGGTCTAGTCCTACCATAATGGCTGCAAGTATACCACATAATATTATTGTATATACTGTCATCTGGAGTATTGCTACCTTTGATGGCCACTTGGTTGCTTTTAGTTCTGTTATTATATTCTTTATGCTTTTCATATTTTTATTTTTGGCAGGCCCACTCCGATTCGAACGGAGAACCACGGTTTTGGAGACCGCTATTTTACCATTGAAACTATGGGCCCGTATTAGGTAAAGAGCGGTTTACTTTATTTTAGTCTCCTTATGTACTGTGTGCTCTTTGCACTTAGAACAGTACTTCTTTGTCTCCATTTTTCCAGTTATATTCTTTGTTTTAAATGCTGTGTAGTTCTTTTCTGCACATTTTTCGCACTTAAAAGCAATCATATCTCTTTTTACTTTAGCCATTTTCCTCAGGGATCAAAATTAGTATATATTGGGAAATACTTCGTATTATATTGGAAAATGTAGGGAAGGTCAAATGCTTTGTGAAGGTCAGACCTAGGCCTGTCCTCTTCGATAGAGTTGGTCAGAGAAGATGTGGTTTTAATCTAAACCTAGTCGCATTTCGCAGGGTTAGGATATAAAGGTTGGGGGTCAATAGGGTCAGACCTAGGTCTGTCCTCCGATGGAGCTGGATCTGAGAGTCGAACTCAGGACCTCATTCTTACCATGAATGTGCTCTAACCAACTGAGCTAATCCAGCGACGAAAATGATTATACTATATCCTTATCTATTTTTCTTCCTTTAGCCGTATTGTACTTACCAAGAAGTATATCCATATTGGTAATACAAATATTACAGTTGCTAGAGCTAAACCTGGAGGGTCAATCAAAGTGATATCCTCAGGTCTAGAAAATGCGTATGTTGATAATTGGTATGCAGCTATTGGTATCGTTACAACTCCAACTAAACTGAATACGATTAACGATACAAATGTATATGTTTTCTTTAACCAGTAAAGAACTGACTTTTTCTCAGAGAGGAAGATACCTAGTTTATGTATGAAGAAGAGGACAATCATTGAAATTGCGATAGTCAAACCATTCACAAAGCCTTGTTTTTGAGCCTCTTGGTTAAAACAAACTTTTTGACCTTCTATTTCAGTAGGTTCTCCAGTGTAACATTCTGGTTGAGCATAATCTTTCTCAACAGGAGCGACAATTTCTTTGTCGTAATATGCATTGGTTTCTTCAAGATTGAATGAGAAGGGTACACCGAATTTGTAAGAGAATGCAGAATTCAGGAAAACAGCAGCACCTCCAACTGCTACAAGTAATGTAATGAAGGATATGAGATAGAGATATACCTTTAGAAGTGAATCTGTTGTTATCTTGATCCCTTTGTCTTTATTCTTAACTAGATAGAAGATGAAATATATTGCACCTCCTGCTGTTAAGAGAGAGAGTAGGGCCGATATGATGAAAATTACCACACCAAATGAATCACTCATGATATTTATGAGTAAATTTAGATATGTATCTGCAGAGGACAGGATTTGAACCTGTGTATCCCGAAGGAGTTGGATTTACAGTCCAATGCGTTTGACCACTCCGCCACCTCTGCATAACTGGAGCCGAAGGAGAGATTCGAACTCTCGACCTACTGTTTACAAAACAGTTGCTCTGACCAACTGAGCTACTTCGGCTTGTATCTAGTGTGAAGTTTATTATATTTATCAAAGATAATCAATACAAAGAGAGGAATGCTCTAGCAGGAAGCGGAATCATAGAGCTCTGACAATTAAGTGGGTTCCCTCAACTTGGCTCCACAGAGTCAAGCGATTTGTAGGATCCCGAGCTCTTTAGTATGGAGCTATGAAACCACTTTTTCTCCCACTAGAGCTATACATTATACATCGGGAATACATTGTAATACAAATATATTCAGACCTATAACGGCGATGTTAAAGGAGACCAAGAAGGTCTAAAGATTTTGAAATGATGGTGGAGATGAAGAGGGATGCAATTGAACCTTGTGGAAGGATAGGAAGGATCATTAATATTATTAATACTATTGAAAACTTTTCTAATTTCTCCCAGTAATATCGTAAACCTTTCGGTAATATTGCTCTTACTATTTTGTGTCCATCAAGAGGAGGAATAGGGAGAAGGTTGAATGATGCTAAAGCGATATTAATTAAGGCAAAGGTAAAAAGGAAAGATCCCAATTTGCTGTCCATATCAGGCTGAAATATTAAATGGATTAGTCCTACTAGTAATGCCATTAGTATGTTTGACGTCGGTCCTGCCAATGCAGTTAATGCTGTTCCTAACTCTCTTCTTTCAAAGTTATATTCATTAATTGGCACTGGTTTGCTCCATCCAAATCTAAAGAGAACCATACAGAGTGCACCAAGAGGGTCGATATGTGTTAATGGGTTAAGTGTAAGTCTACCTTCGGCCTTTGCAGTCGCATCTCCCAATTTGTAAGCTGCTAAAGCGTGAGAATACTCATGAACAGTAGACGCAATTAGTATTGATGGGACAGCAAATGCGATCCAATAGATTGTTTCTGCACTTAATGTAAACATATATTCCATATTATATCAGGTTATTATGTTTGACGGATTGTATTTAGTTATATATAATACCCTCGTTATGTCAAAAGTATGCGAAATTTGTGGAAAATCTACGGTTGCAGGAAATAGAATCCAACATAAGCACTCAGTAGCTTGGAGATATAAAGCACCAAAGTCAAAAAGACAATTCAAACCAAATCTAAAAAATATAGATTTAGAGGTGGATGGTTCTTTGGTTAAAGCCACAGTTTGTATGAAGTGTTACAAAAGGCTTCAGAAGGATCAATAGTGGTAATTTGATACTCAGGGTGTATAAGTAAAGAGCACATGTATCGTGTTCTTTTTTTTTCCATGATACAATTCAACCAATAATTAATTATTGAATAAATGGGTATATTTGATCCCCTTTGGGGTTTAGTTACATATGATCTTGGAATAGACTTGGGTACTGCAAATACTATGGTATATATGAGGAATCATGGTATTGTTGTTTCTGAGCCTTCTGTTGTTGCCATAGATAAAAGGAGTAAGAGTGTTCTTGCTGTAGGTAAAGAGGCAAGACAGATGATTGGAAGAACACCTGCAAATATAATTGCAGTAAGACCATTGAAAGATGGTGTAATTTCTGATTTTGATACTACTCAGGCTATGATTCATCATTTCATACATAAATCTCACAGCTATTTCGGTAAGGCATTTAAACTTCCTAGACCAAGAGTAATCATTGGAGTGCCATCTTCAGTCACGGAAGTAGAGAGGCAAGCAGTTATCGATGCTACTAAAACTGCTGGTGCGAGAGAGGTATTCATTGTTGAAGAAGCTATGGCAGCAGCCATCGGTGCTGGTTTGAGAATAGAAGATGCTTCTGGAAGTATGATTATTGATATCGGTGGTGGTACTACTGATATTGCGGTTTTTTCTTTAGGAGATATTGTAGTCGATGGAACAATAAAAGTAGCAGGAGATGAGATGGATCTTGATATTATTAGTTACATTCGAGCCAAATACAATATGTTGATTGGAGAAAGGACTGCAGAGGATGTAAAAATTACAATGGGTTCTGCGATGCCTTTGAAGAAAGAGAAAAAGATAGGGGTGCAGGGTCGAGATCTTTTAACAGGTTTGCCAAAAACAGTAGATATTAGCAGTATAGAGATTAGGGAGGCTATGATGGGTTCTATTTCGATAATTACAGAGGCAATTAAAGACACAATTGAGGATACCCCTCCAGAACTTTTAAAAGATATTCTCACAGCAGGGGTGAGTCTTACCGGTGGAGGTGCATTAATTCTAGGATT
Organism: uncultured Candidatus Saccharibacteria bacterium; assembly: GCA_964557565.1. Lineage (GTDB taxonomy): Bacteria > Patescibacteriota > Dojkabacteria > SC72 > SC72 > UBA5232. Next base: position 48,936 of record CAZLAH010000002.1, on the reverse strand, counting down.
AGATTCGTATCTTTCTTCCGAATTAAACATGCCTGTTAAGATAGTAGAAGATCCAATGTCTACTGTAGCTAGGGGTACATCTTTAATGCTTGATCATATAGAACTGTTGGAAAGAGTTCAGAAGTCTTGGGAAGAGTTAGTTTAACTTTGTATAATGGTATATGAAAAGGAAAAAAAGTAATATACTCTCAAACGAAGTAACCATTTTTGCAATAGCCTTTCTGACTATCGTGTTTTTCTTCCTTGGAGATAGGGTGGGAGCTCTTTCTTTTCTTCGTAAAGGTATCTCGTATATAGCTCACCCAATTTACTATGCTGCTAATGTTGCAGGATCAGATATTTCTTCATATGCATACGCTATTGTTGAGTTAGATGATTTTAAAAAGAAATATGAAGAGATATCTCTTAAATTGTACGAGAAAGAGGTAGAAAATTCCTATTATGCTCTTCTTTTAGAAGAGAATGAGGCCCTAAGAAAACAGATAGATTTTGCAGATTCAAGTGATAAATATGTTCTCTCAAAGGTTTTGAATGACATCTCAATTGATTCGTTGAGGATTGATAAGGGACGAAAGGCAGGAATTTCTGTCGGAGATATAGTCTCAATAGGGAATGTATATATTGGTACAATTTGGGAATGTGATGAGAATGGTTCTCTTGTTCGTCTTGCAAATAGTAAAAGTAATAGCTTAGAGGTAGTAATCGTTGATGGAGACTGGACTTCTGTTATTAAAGGTAGAAAGTTGGGGATTTTAAGCAAAGCCGTAGTGACTGGTTCTGCAGAAGGTATTAAAGTTGAAAATATATCAAATAGTGCTGATGTAGTGAATGGGAGTCTTGTAGTTGTAAATGATTCAAAAGTAGGTCGTAATTTAGTTCTTGGATATATTGTTGATTTGTCATCTAATCCCGCAGAGGTTTCAAGGAGTGCATATGTCTCTCCAATCATAGAGTATGATAGTCTTCTGACAGTATTTGTAAATATTAACAATTAAAATTATATATATAACCATGATCTTGTATGCCATATTAGGAATATTAGGATTTGTCATGTTATTCTTTTTAGAAAGCTTTTCTCTTTCTTTGTTTGGTCTTAGTATTCTCTTTGTACTTTTTCTTTTTTCCTACAAGATTGTCAATCTTAAGACATTGTTGAGTCTTTCTTTCTTTGTAACTCTCTTTTTAGATGTTGTTTTAAATATCCCTTTGGGAATTACTTTTTTGTCTTTCTTGCTCTCGCTTTGTTTCTACTATCTTCTTTCGATGTTCTTTGCTTTAGAATCAGGTCTCTTTTCTCATGTCTTTAAGTTGTTAACATTTCTTTTTTTCAACATACTAAGTTACATGCTTCAAAAAGTCTTTACTTTTGGTAATTGGGGGTACATAGATATTAATATTTTCTGGTCATTTCTTTTGAAGTCTTTTGTAGCTTTGCTTCTTTTAGTTGTTTTGGAATACATTGCGAGAAGATTGAGAGGTAATCGAAAAGGAGGAGCTCTTAAATTTAGGTAGTAATATAGTATGGAATTGAAGTTCTCTAAAAAAATTGAGGAAAAAAGGAGAAGTAGGATGAGGATTGTGAGGCCAGATATTAAATACTTTGCGAGAGAAGTGTTTCGTGGTAAAGGAGAGGAGATAGAGAATCCTCTTTGGAAATATATGTTTGTTTTTTTACTCTTTGCATTTCTCTTCACCTTGTTGGTAATCGATCTCTCAGAATTGCAGATAGTAAAAGGAGAAGAAATGCTTTCCCGATCAATTACAAATCAAGTTAAGATAAGGAAGGTTCCTGCATATAGGGGTGTTGTTTTTGATAGAAATGGTAATTTGTTAGCACAGAATTCTCCCTCTATGAAAGTATACGTAGCTCTTGAACACTATATGGATAGTATGGGGATGATAAATTCTGAGCTATTGGAGAAAACATCTGTTACCCTAGGAGGTATATTTGGTGATTCTTGGCAGAAGAGTTCTGGAGATGGTACTAAGGAGTATGGAAGTATCTCTGAGAAAGTGTATTCAATATACAAGGAGAGTTTGTATTTTAAGGAGGTTCTCATAGCCTCGGATTTAAACGACGAAATAGTCATAAAGATAAAAGCGAGTATGGAAGATCTTCCTGGTGTATATATAGAGAATGGTAGTAAGAGAGAGTATCCAGAGGGGAAGATACTTTCACATATTTTGGGATATACGGGTGATGTTTCTGCAGAGGATTTGGAAAAATATGAATATATACAAGCTACTGATGTTATTGGTAAGGCGGGTTTAGAGAAGGAATATGATGAAAGATTGCTTGGTACGAGTGGTGAGATCGCATGGGAAGTAGATGCTTTCGGTAAAACTCTTTCCAAAGAGGGATACTTAGTTAAAGAACCGGAATCAGGAGAGAATCTGTATCTAACAATAGATATGAATGCTCAAAAGAAATTGTATGATGTAATTAAATCTGGTGTAAAAACATATTCTGCAGTTGCTGGGGCTGCAGTAATTGAAGATGTTGATAGTGGAGAGATACTTGGAATGGTTTCTTACCCTAGCTATGACAACAATCTTTTTGTGGGAGGTATCTCATCGAAGGATTACTCTTCTCTTTTGAAAGACAAAAGAAACCCTTTGATGAACAAAGCCATTGCTGCTCAAATGCCTCCGGGTTCTACATTTAAAACAATTGTTGCTACAGCAGCTTTGGATGCTGGAGCAATTACTCGTGATACCAAATATGTAAGTAGACGGGGATATACCTTTTCAAGTGGTGCTCCATTTCAAGATTACAGAAATAGTGCATATGGAGTTCTAAACCTCATAGATGCAATTTCTGTTTCCTCAAATATATATTTTTGTGAGGTAATTAGGAATTGGGATATGGATAAGTTAGTACCTTACCTAGAGAAATTTGGAATTGGTAGCTATACAGGAATCGATATCCCAGGTGAGGCTCCTGGTAGGTTGCCTTCGCCTGCGAACAAGATAGCCTTGGCAAATACTACGAGTCCTTGGCTGGAACCGATTTGGTATCCTGAAGGAGATTCCTGTAACTCGGTCATTGGACAAGGTATAACGTTGGTTACACCTTTGCAAATGGCAAACTGGACTTCAGCGATAGCAAATGGAGGGACACTGAATACACCACATTTAGCGAAGAGTTTTGAAAATGAAAAGAAAGAGAAAGAAGATCTTTCATTTGATCCGATATATACGAAGATAGCGTCTAAAGATGCTTTAAAAACAGTTAGAGAGGGAATGTGGAGTACAGTTAATGGTCCTAGAGGCAATATCCATACTCTTTCAGGTTTGAAGGTACAGGTAGCTGCAAAGACAGGTACTGCAGAGTTTGGAGCTTTAAACAGTAAAGGAGAGTATGAAAATACTCATGCATGGGTTACGACATTTTTCCCCTTTGAGAATCCTAAATATGTTTTGACAATATTTCTTGAAGACGGTGGTGAAAGTATTAATGCAGTAAGGATGGCAAGAGAAATGATCATATGGATGATTGACAACAATTTAATCTCCAATTAATAATTCTTCTGCATAATGTATGTATGCAGGAATTAAAATATACAGATTCAATATATCCATATCTTTTGAAGGAAATATATGATCCTCCCCATACCTTGTACTATGAAGGAAATATAGAGCTTTTAAAGATGAGATGTATATCAATTGTTGGGACAAGGAATATTACGGAGTATGGGAAGATGCTAATTAGAAGCTTTTTAGAAGAAGATTTTAGATATTTAGATATTGTTTTTGTAAGTGGGTTGGCTTTAGGTGTAGATGCATTTGTTCACCAAACATGTATAGAACGTGGTATTAAAACAGTTGCGATTGTTCCAGGTAGCATGACTTCTGCAATACCAAGAAAGAACAGTAATATATATGAGGATATTAAAAAGGATGGATTAATTCTTGCGGAATTTCCACAGTACAAGAAATTAGGTAAAGAAATGTTTGTCTTGAGAAATAGGTTACTAGCTGGAATCTCGGATACTACAGTAGTAATTGAGGCTGGGGAAAAAAGTGGATCATTAATTACAGCTAGATATGCGCTAGAATACAACAGAGAGGTATATGCTGTTCCTGGTAATATCAATAATCATTTTTCTTTAGGTTGTAATATGCTCCTAAAAGAGGGTGCCAATATGGTATCTAGCAAAGATGACTTCAGGGAAATAGTTGGATTTAGAGGAGATCAGGTCTTGCTTAATATCTTCCCATAATATATAACTGGCTCAGAAATTTGACAGCAGTAAAATAATTAAGGTATTTTAAATCTAATGGCTAAAATAAAAAGCAAAAAGAATTCAGCAAAAACATATACGAATCTTTTGATTGTAGAATCTCCCTCTAAAGCAAAAACGATAAATAAGTATTTGGGTTCTGAATATAAGGTGATGGCAACAGTGGGTCATGTGATAGATTTACCTAAAACTAAGCTAGGAGTAGATCTAGAACATAACTATGAACCACTTTTTGAAACAATATATGGTAAAGGTAAGATAATTACAGATTTGAAGAAAGCAATTCCAAAGGGTGGAAATGTACTTCTTGCAATGGACCCTGATAGGGAAGGAGAGGCAATTGCTTGGCATGTTGCCAATGCTCTTAAATTAAAAGATGCTCAAAGAGTTACATTCCATGAGATCACTGAAGGCGCGATAAATGAAGCAGTTAAACATCCTTCTAAGATAGATATTAATCTAGTAGATGCACAAAAAGCTAGAAGAGTACTTGATAGGTTAGTAGGTTACAAACTCTCAGAATTGATTTGGAAGAAGATTTGGTATGGACTTTCTGCGGGAAGAGTACAATCTGTGGCTTTAAGATTAATTGTAGAAAAAGAAGAAGAAAGAGATAGTTTCAATTCAGAAGAATACTGGGATGTATCTGTAAAACTTGAAGATGGTGCTAAGAATATTTTGTTAGCAAAGCTTGTAAAGAAAGATGGTAAGAAATATATACCGAAAGAGAAAAAGGAAGTAGAAGATTTTGAGAAGAAAATAGGGAATTCTAAATTTTTGGTTAAGGATGTTGTAAAGAAGAATTTAAGTAAACATGCATATCCACCATTTACAACTTCTACGCTTCAACAGGCAGCTTACAATATTCTTGGATATCCTTCAAAAAAGACTATGAGTGTTGCTCAGATCTTGTATCAATCAGGATACATTACATATATGAGAACAGATTCTGTCTTTCTAAGTAGTAAAGCAGTAGATGAAATTAGAGCTTTGGTAAGTAGTAGGTTTGGGTCTGAGTATGTTCCAGAAAAGCCAAACTTCTACAAGAACAGATCTAAGAATGCTCAAGAGGCTCATGAGGCAATAAGGGCAACTGATTTTAATGTGAGTCATGAGAAGGTATCGCATGATTTAGGTGTAGCAGCTGGTAAATTGTATGAATTAATATGGAAGAGAGCAGTTTCAAGTCAAATGAGTGATAAGAAGGTTGAGGTACTTACTGTATCTTTGATTCCAAAGGATCTTAAGAAACCTGAATATCTTTTTACAATGGGTGGAGAAATAGTACTTTTTGATGGTTTTAGAAAAGTGTTAGGTACAAAAAAAATGGAAGATGATTTGCAGGAGATATCTCAGGTAAAGAAAGGTGATGAGTTAAAGAAACTAGACTTTGTAAATGAACAAAAATTTACTCAACCACCAGCTAGATATACAGAGGCTTCCTTGATTAAGAAGTTGGAAGAGCTTGGTATAGGTAGACCTTCTACATATTCAACAATCATCTCCACTATTCTTGGTAGAGGGTATGTTGAAAAAGATGGTAGAGCTCTTTTCCCAACAGATATTGGTAAGGTAGTAACTAATTTCCTCAAAAAAAGTTTTGAGAGATTAATGGATTACAAATATACAGCAAAAGTAGAGGATGAATTGGATGGTATAGCGTTAGGGAAGAAGAAGTATGTCCCTGTGATAGATGATGAATACAAGACATTGAAGAAGGGAATCGAGTTTGCGTTGGAGTCTGTACAGAAGGATGATGTTGTAATTCTTGGGAAGTCAGAAGAGAAATGTCCAGATTGTAAGGGTGAAATGGTTATTAGGCTTGGTAGATATGGGAAATTCCTAAGTTGTGCAAGATTCCCGGAGTGTAAGGGTATGAAGGATCTTTCTGGAGGAGAAGAGAACTTGGATCTTGTTAAATACTTTAAGCCTACAGAGTGTCCAGTATGTAAGTCAAAATTAGTTTTGAAAAATGGTAAATATGGGAAATTCTGGGCATGTGAGAAATACCCTGAATGTAAGGGTATTGTTCCATTATTGTTGAATGAGAAATGCCCAGAGTGCGGTCATCATTTAGTTGAGAGAAAGGGTAAGTGGGGAAGGAGTTTTACAGGTTGTAGTAACTATCCAAACTGTAAATATATTAAGAAGTCTTTGAAGAAGAAAAAGAAGAGTTAATACATATTTAACAATCATCACATATGATGATTGTATGCTTCCAAGAGAAAAATATATCCAAAAGGGAATAGATAATCTGAGTGATATGGAACTAATAGCGATATTGGTTGGAAGTGGTATCAAGGGTAGGGACTTTCTTGTTGTAGCAAAAAGTATCCTCTCTAAAATGCGAAAAATGCTTTCACAAAAGAAACAGATACAGTTTCAAGATATTACTGAAATAGAGGGGGTAGGAAATGTTACAGCGATGAAAATACTTTGTGGGATAGAATTGGGTAAGAGATTGTATGATTTGAATAGTTGTGAGAAAAGTATTGTAAGAAATTCTGAAGAAGCATTTGTAATATTTGGTGATATTGGTAAGAAGAAGCAGGAATATGTTGTGGCGCTCTTTCTTAATTCTCGGTTTGAGGTGTTAGACAGGAGGACAATATGTATAGGGAGCTTGGATGGAGTTTCTGTATTGCCAAGAGACATCATAATCCCAGCATTAGAACTAAATGCCAGTAGTGTAGTAATTGCCCATAACCACCCTTCCGGAGATCCTACACCAAGTCAAGAAGACATAATCATAACAAAGAGAATATCTGAGGCATTTGGTCTTGTAGGATTGAACCTTCTTGATCACATAGTCATAGGAGGAAAACAGTGGAGAAGGGTTGAAGTATAGCTGTAAAGTATGTATAATCCCTACAGTTATTTAATCTCATATATCTTTGTGCCAATCCTGGACAATAGTCCTACAAAGATATTTTTAAAAAGGAAAGGAAATAAAAATGAAAGAAGTACAAAAAGAAGTCTTAGAGAAAACAGAGACTAAAAACAAAAGTTTTCAAATTCCAGAATTAATAGAATTGCTTCAAGCAGGATCTCACTTTGGGCATAAAAAAAGTGCTTGGAATCCACGTATGAAGAAATATATATATGAGGAAAGAAATGGTATTCATATAATAGACTTGGTAAAGACAAGAGAGCTTCTTGAGAATGCATTGTCTGAGTTAGTTAAATATTCAGAGAGAGGAAATGTTTTGATTGTTGGTACTAAAGGACAAGCAGCATCCATCGTCCAGTCTGTTGCTGAAAAGAATGGTATGTTCTACATTAACAGAAGATGGCCTGGAGGTCTTTTTACTAATTTTGAAGTTATAAAGAAGAGTGTTCAGGGATTAATAAAGATGGAAGAGCAGTTGGCTAGAGGAGCACAAGGATTGGTTAAGAAAGAAGTTTTGTTAATGGAAAGAGATGTTGAGAGGTTGAATAGAATATATCAAGGTATCAAATTCATGGATAAACTTCCTGAAGTAATGATAGTTGTAGATACTAAGGTAGAAGAAAATACAATAAAGGAAGCAAAAGTTGCAGGTATTCCTGTAGTAGCATTGCTAGATACAAACTGTAATCCTGATTTAGTAGATTTCCCAATTCCTGCTAATGATGACTCTTTGAAGAGTATTTCTCTTTTTGCAAATATTTTGGGAGATGTTGTTGGTAAGTCACCAAAATCTCTTTCTGTTGTATCTTTAAGAAATGCTCATGAAGCAATGTTAAGTAAACTTTCTAAAGATTTCGCAGATGAGAAGGAAAGAGTAGCAAGAATGGTAAATGAAGAAAGAGAAAGAATGAAATCACTTAGAGAAGGAAAGGTGCAAGCTGAGAGTACAAGCTCTGTTGTTAGAGTTGTAAAAAAGGAAAAAGATATTAATGCTGAGATAGAGGCTGCAGAGAAAGCAAAACAAGAAGCAGACAGTAAAGGTGTTGAAGAATTAGGTCTTTCTGCAAGAGTTGTAAAAGCTTTGGGAGATGCTGGTTTAGATACAATCTCAAAGATAAAGAGTACTCCTAAAGAGGAATTACTTTCTGTAAAAGGTATTGGTGCAAAAGCAGTAGACGAAATATTGAAGGCTGTAAAATAATTTTAGGATACAAAGAAGATGAGTATAACTATTGATGATATAAAAGCATTAAGAGCTAAAACATCTGCAGGCATGGCTCTTTGTAAAGAAGCATTACAGAAATCAGATGGTGATATGGCAAAAGCTACTGAATATATCAATGAAAGAAGTGATGTGATTGGAAGACTTCGAAATTTAACAGGAGCTAAAATAGGGTTGTGTAAGATAGCTTTTGAAGAAGCAGAGAAAGATTTCGAAAAAGCAGTAGAAATAATAAAAGAAAGAGGATGGGATGAGCCAATAGAGCCAAGTGATGAGGGAAAGAAAGAGGGTGTAATTGATGTATATATACACGGTAGTGAGCAGAGATTGGTAGCTTTAGTAGAGGTTGTATGTAAGACTGATTTTGTTGCTAGAAACGAAGATTTTAGAAAATTTGCACATGAGCTTGCTCTACAAGTTGCTGCAATGAAACCTGAATATGTATCTAAAGAATCTCTTTCTGAAGAAGATACTGCCAAATTAAAAGAGATATTCGTAAAAGAAGCAGAGAGTGAGAACAAACCAAAAGAAATAATGGATAAAATAGTGGAAGGTAAATTAAGTAAATATTTCGCAGAGAAGTGTTTACTTGAGCAGAAATGGTTTAAGGATGAATCCAAAACGATAAAAGCTCTTCTAGACGAGACAATTCAAAAAATGGGTGAGCCAATAGAAGTGTCTAGAATACTCGTTTGGGAATTAGGCAAGAAGTAGACAATATTTTCAAGGTGATATAGAATATCTTAATAATCTTTAATCTGTTTAAAATGGATTTAGATCAATTTAAGATAGATATTTCTAAGTGTATCTCTCATTTACAAGAGGATCTTTCTCAAATACGTACTGGTAGAGCTACTCCTGAGTTAGTTGAGGAAGTCTTGATAAATGCATATGGTACTATGTCCCCAATTAAAAACATTGCTTCCATAAATGCTTTGGATGCAAAAAGTATAAGTATTCAACCTTGGGATAAGAGTATTTTAGAAAACATTTCTAAAGGTATTAGTGTTGCTAATCTAGGTTTTTCTCCTGTAACAGAAGGTGATCGTGTAATTGTAAAGATCCCTGATTTAACAGAAGAGAGAAGAAAAGAGTATGTAAAGGTTATGAAAGAAAGAATTGAGGATGGAAGAGTAGCAGTAAGGCAGGTAAGACAGAAATATATGAAAGAGATAGATGAGATTCAAAAGGGTGGTTTCTCCGAAGATGAAGCTGATAGGTTGAGGGAAGAGGTAGAGAAAGAGGTCAAGGAAGCAAATAGTAATATTGAGAATATCCGAGAAGAGAAAGAGAAAGATTTGTTAACGATATAATTTTGATATTAATAGAATGCTCTCTGTAATTGTAAATATTCTTCTCTTCATACTGGTAATAGGAACTTTAACCTTTGTTCATGAGCTTGGACATTTTGTTGTCGCTAAGTTAGTAGGAGCAAAAGTATTTGAGTTTGCATTAGGATTTGGTCCAAAGCTTGTTTCTAAGAAATACAAAGGTACAGAGTATAGTATCAGAATGCTTCCTCTCGGTGGTTTTGTAAAAATATTGGGAGATGGAGATCCTGGAGAAGAAAAAGATGAGAGTAACTCAAAAGGGAATCTTTCAAAGAAACCAAAATATCAGCAAGCTTTTGTGATGCTAGCTGGTGTAACTATGAATGTCATTCTTGCAATTATTTTCTACTACATCGTTCTTGGTAACTCTGGTTGGAAACTTGTTCTTGGAACAGAATTTGAATCGTTCAAACCTGTTGGAGCAACTGTATACAGAGAAAAAAGAGGGGATGTTGAATATGCAGAGGTAATAGATGGAGGTGGTGCAAAAGAAGCAAATTTACCTGCAAGTGGAAGTATAAAGAGTATAGGAGGGGAGGAGATTGAATACTCAGATGAGGTAGGTAAGAAATTAGCTTTATACAAGGGAGAAACTACTACTTTGAATATTTGTTCTGAAGACAAATGTAGTAATTACAATGTTAAAGTATCAGAGGAAGGTAAAATAGGAATCTCTTTGGCACACAACTATCTTTTAGTACTCTCGTACGAAGATGGGAAGCCTTTTGCTGGACCAGCTCACTTGCTTAATACTTTAAGACTAATAGGTAGTAAGCTAGGAGAGATAATTAACACGGCACAAGATACAGGAGACTATACTGAGCTTTCTAACTCAGTTTCAGGACCAATAGGCATATATTTTGTAATTGATTACTTTAAAGATTTTGGTTTAATACCATTTATGAGTTTGGTAGCAGACCTTTCTCTCTCATTAGCGATAGTAAATCTATTACCAATACCTGCATTGGATGGTGGCAGAGTAGTGATTCTTCTTGTAGAAGCAATATTCAGGAAAGACTTAGATGAAAAAGTAGAATCCGCTATAATAAATATTAGCTTCTTCCTTCTAATGGCTCTAATACTCTTCATAATGATAAAAGATATTGTGAATATAGAAAGTATTAAAAATATGTTCTCTTAGTGTAGTAAATGATTGGAAAGGTGTGATATAATCACCTTGCGTAATTATTAATTTAAAGGAGGTAAAATGTCAGTAATTGTACATTCTAACGAAAATATAGACAGTGCTTTAAAAAGACTTCATAGAGAAGTTTTGAGAGAAAAGATTCTTGAAACTTACAGAAGTAAAGCTTTTAGAGTAAGAGAAGCAGACTTGAAAATTGCAAAAAGGAAAGAGTGGGCTAAGATGAAGAGAAGAAGAAGAACTGCAGCACGAAGAGCTAAATAATTTTTGTCATTTCTAACTATGTCTTTTTTAGATGATATAAGGAAGGATATGTTTTTAGCTACTAAGGAGGGTAAAACTGAGAGATCAGATATCCTCAAGATGGTATTAGCTTCAGCAAAAAACTACGAAATTGAAGTAGGTAAAACTCTAGAAGATTCAGATGTTGAAAAGATTCTTAGAAAAGAAGTTAAGAAGGTTAAAGATTCCATAGATCAGTTTGAGAAAATGGGTAGAGATGATCTTGTTTCAAGAGAGAAGGTTCAGTTAGAAGTATTAGAGGCATATCTCCCAGAATTGATGTCTGAAGAAGAAGTAAAAACATTTGTAAAAGGTAAGATCGCTGAATTGGATATCAAAGACAAAAGAGATATGGGAAGATTAATGGGTGCAGTTATGAAAGAAATAGGGGGCAAGACAGATGGTAATATGGTTAAATCAGTTGTAGATACTCTTCTTAGCTAGGATGAAATTAGAGATACATAATTGGGAAATACTAAAGGAATCTTTTCCTAATATCTCTTTCTCAACAAAAACGCTAAAGGAATCATTGCTTAAAGAATTTTCCGTATACAATATTTCAAGCTTGAGTATAATCTTTGTTTCAAAGAAGTATATACAGGAACTAAATAGGGATTTCAGAAAGAAGGATTCTGTTACGGATGTGTTATCTTTTCTCCTTGATGCAGAGCCTCTTTTAGGGGAAGTATATATTTGCCCCGAATTCGTCAAATTGGAATATGATGAAGAGGAAATAGTAAGAGACATAGTACATGGTATTTTGCATATACTTGGTGAAGATCATACTCTTGAATTTACAAAAGAAAATATCTCTAAAGAGAACATGTTTGTAAAACAGGAGAATATATTGCAGAATATATTAAATGAAATTAATAGCAGGTCTGGGAAATCCAGAGAAAATATATAGCAATACTCGCCACAATGTTGGTTTTGTTTTTGTAGATAGATTAAGAGAGAAATTCCTTTTCCAAGGTGATATATATGCAACAGAGTGGTGTAAAGAGGATACTTTTAAATCTGAGTTAAGCTTTGTAAAACAAGGATCTAGGATAATTGCAGTTCTCCAAAAACCGCTTACATACATGAACAAATCTGGAGAAGCAGTAGCAAAAGTTGTAAAGAAGTTCGAGATAGAGAATTTAGAAAACAATCTTGTTCTAGTACACGATGATTTAGATCTTCCTTTTGGTAAATTTAAAATACAGATAGGTAAATCTCCACAAGGACATAATGGAGTCAAGAATGTAGAAGAAAGGTTAAATACAGCCAATTTCAAAAGAGTTAGAATAGGGATTGAGAACAGAGGAGAGAAAAATATCCCAGGAGAAGACTATGTATTGATGAATTTCTCAAAAGAGGAGAAAGAAATCCTTGAGGAAGTTGTAGAAGATGCTGTTAAATCGATTCTTTCAGAGATACTACTTTGATATATATATTGCTGATATATCTTTGTACACCTCTCTCATTTCCAAGTATGAATGCATAGTAACATATTCATCAGTATCCAATATCGTAGCTATATAGTTACTTTCCAATGTAATTCCCAAGTTAGCGATACTTCCGTCTTCATTTAAAAAGAATATGAGTTTTCCTCTTGGAATACCTGGATTGGAATCTAAATTTAGTTCTAACATAAGATCCTTCTCACTTAGATACTCAAGAAGAACATCACTGTATTTCAAATCTGATACATACTCATTCAAACTGTTACTTTGTATGTAGTAGTTACTTAAAACAGCCTCAATAGGTAGGTGTAAATCATAGTAAACCTGTGATATCAATCTGTAAGAACTTAACCCACCATATTGATATTTCATCTTCTCGATAATGTTTCCATCTTTGTTTCCAGTCCATTTCTGTGTGTTTACAACTTCTAAAGCTTCGTCAAATAGCTGTACAGAGGAAATATTTAAAATATTCTCTACACCATGTATCTGTGCATCTGAATGATCCACGATGGAATCGTAATCTAAATCGTAATTAATCTTTCCCGCAGAATCGTAGAGGTAGCTACTGTTGTATGTATTTAAATTCATATATATGGAAAATATCAAATACACAGAAGCTATTCCTACAAATGCCTTTGTAAGTATAGAAATCACTAAACTCTCTGCTAAATATTTCTTGTAAATTGTAGTTACAAAAAGAGAAAGTACAACAAGCTCCATCGCAAATAGCGGACTGAGAGTATATCCTGCAAAAAGATTTGGCTCTAGGAGATATTTGAAAACAGTAAATCGAATATCAGAAAGAGGGTAAAAGAGCATAATATCTGTTGTAAGAAGATCTGCAAAAATATGTAGCAATGTAGCGATTAAAAAAGTGTCTACCAATATACATAGCAACTCGTTGTGTAATACCTTTGTAATTTTCTTGTTTAAAAGTGTTGATACTGGTTTAATCAAAACCCTTAATACTGCCCATATTACTATGTAGAATATTGGTGTATGTGATATTACGTCATGGTGCAAAAATGTAGGTATATGTAAAAAAGTTAATACAAACATATCGAAATCAGGCAATATCCCAAAGAAAAGAGCAAAAAGTCCAACCATAATTTGTTCTTCACTCTTTAATTTCTTGATTGCTTTTCTTTGTAATATCTCATTCCCCAGGTATGAGAAGGGAGCATGTGCTAAAAACATATTCCTGTTGTCTTCAAATTATTCAACCATTATACATATTTTCGAATGATTGATAAAATAGCGATACATATGAATACTAATATTAAAGATTTTCTTTCTTCTCTCTGTTTAGGTAGTGAAAAATTAGAAAAGGAGATAATCGAAAAAAAAAGAATAAGAGGTATAGATCCCGAATACTATGAACTTTCTGTAGAAATACTTGGGAATATTCTGAACAAGTCTGTTTGGCTGTTTAAAAACAAAGATGGAGATATCAAGAATGAAAGCACCAGGCTTTCTGTAGATTCTTCTTTTGATATACAAAAATTCTTGGATATGGGCTATGTAAAAACCGAAAGAGTATGGGCTGAAGGTGAGATTTCTGTTCTTGGAGATGTCGTCATCATATGGCCGTTTAGTATGAACAACATTGTAAGGATGAGTTTGTTTGGTGACAAGATTGAATATATTGATATTGTAGATCCATCTAGTAGGAAGAAAGTAGGAAGCTTAGAAGAGAAAATATTTTTAAGTAATTCTTCAGATCTTCTAGTGGGAAATGAGAACAGCAAGGATAGCTTGAATCTTGTTTTGGAACCGAACTTAGGTTCTGAGAATGAAGCTGTAGATATCGGTATAAGAAGAATTCCAAATATAGATAGCTATGTATCACAGAGAGTAGTTTTGGAAATCATTGGTAATTACAGGAGTAGAAAATACAAGGTTTTGTACGTTACAAACAATATAGACAGGTATGAGGAGATCGCGGAATCTGTTTACGGTAAGTATATAGAAAAGGTGTTTGTGAAAGATGGTGGAATATTTAAATACATAAATAAGGGTTTTGTATCTACAGTTTCCAAAGTACTTGTATTGACAGATTTGGAAATTCTTGGTGAGGTAGATCTTTCCATATATCAAGAAAAAAACCTTAAGATAGATCCGGGATCTGTCGAAATACTTAAGAAGATAATACCTGGGGATTATATAGTTCATGAGGACCATGGTATTGGAAAATATGTAGATATTCAGAAGCGAGAGAATGGTTACTACATAGAGATAGCATATGCAGGCAAAGATAAGCTGTATGTACCTCTGAGTGCCTCTGAGAAGCTTACAAAGTATGTAGGAGCAGGAAAGGGTAAACCAAAACTTACAGGTTTAAATAGTGGTGTTTGGAGTCGTATATCTAAGAAAGCAAAAGAAAAAGCAGAGGATATTGCGAAAGAGTTACTCCAACTTTACGCACTTAGAGAAATAGCTAAAAGAGAACCAATAATATCATCTCAAGATTCTCTAGAGGAGATATCTAGATTTGTTGAGAAATTTGAATTTAAAGATACAGATGATCAGATACTTGCTACCCAACAGATAATTGCTGATCTGAAGAGATCTAAACCAATGGATAGGTTACTTGTGGGAGATGTTGGATATGGAAAAACAGAGATAGCTATGAGGGCAATGTTTGCTACAGTGAATGAGGGTTTTCAAGTAGCACTGTTAGCTCCTACGACAGTCTTGGTTCAGCAACATCTTGCTACATTGAGAAAGAGATTTAAAGAATATCCGTTTACAATATCTAGTATTTCTAGATTTTCTTCTAATGAAGATAGGGGAGAAGTAATGAAAGGTTTGAGGAATGGTACTATAGATATTGTAGTAGGAACGCATGCTCTTCTTAATGATGAAATATCATTTAAGAACATAGGATTGTTAGTTATTGATGAGGAGCAAAAATTCGGAGTTAAACAAAAGGAAAAGATAAAGGAAAGTAGGGTTGGAAGTAATGTTTTGTCTTTAACGGCAACACCAATACCTAGGACATTGAGTATGGCATTGGTAGGAATTAGGGATATTTCTGTACTTGCTACTCCTCCTTTAGGTCGGAAAGAAGTAGCTAATTACTTCAATGAATTTAGTTGGGAGAAGGTAAAAGAGGCCATAGAGAAAGAGCTTTCTAGAAAAGGGCAGGTTTACTTCTTGCATAATAGGGTGTCTACAATTAAGTCTGTATATGAAAAACTGAAGGAACTTTTCCCAGAGAAGAGTATAGAAATTGCTCATGGGCAGATGGGTGTGCAACTTTTGTACAAGACTATGACTAATTTCATCAATGGAGATATCGATATTCTCCTTTGTACCACAATAATTGAAAATGGATTAGATATTCCCAATGTAAATACATTAATAATAGATGATTCTACTAGATTAGGTCTTTCTCAGATGTACCAAATAAGGGGTAGAATAGGGAGATCTGAAAAACAGGCATATGCACATTTCTTTTACAATAATCTAAAAGGAGATGCCATTTTGAGACTTGAAGCTATAAAGGAGTCTGAAGAATTGGGCTCAGGTTTTCTTCTCTCGAACAAAGATTTGGAAATACGAGGTGCAGGAGATATTCTTGGTAGTAATCAATCTGGAACAATTAACTCTGTCGGTTACGGTCTTTACTCTCAGATGCTTAGTGATGCTGTAGAAGCATTACGTGTGATGGGTAAATAATTTTCACTTGGCAAAGCATATGCTTTGTTTTAGTATATACTCATGTCTTCACTATACCAAAAATACAGATCAGCAGATTTTAATGAAATAATAGGGCAGGAAAGCATAACTAAGCTTCTTAAGAATGCTGTAAAAGGAAATCAAATATCCCATGCATATCTTTTTGTTGGGTCTAGGGGTACAGGAAAAACAAGTACAGCAAGGATATTGGCAAAGGCAGTTAATTGCCTAAATCCTAAAAAAGATGGTAATCCATGTAATGAGTGTGAGATATGTAAAAGTGTTGCAGATGGGAGATTTCTAGACCTCATAGAGATAGATGCTGCATCAAATAGAGGTATTGATCAGATAAGGGAATTGAAAGAGAAGATCGAGTTCTCACCCTCTCAGGGACGTTTTAAGGTATACATAGTCGATGAGGTCCATATGCTTACCACTGAGGCTTTCAATGCTCTTCTTAAGACACTAGAGGAACCCCCAGAGCATGTAATATTCATATTCGCTACAACAGATGTACATAAATTACCTCCTACAATTCTCTCAAGATGTCAAAGATATGATTTTCGTCTAGGTACAGAGAGTGAGATCAGGGAATTGGTAGAGGGTATTGCTAAAAAAGAAGGTATTAAAATAAAGGGTGATGCTTTAGAAATTGTTGTAAATAATGCAAAAGGTAGTTACAGAGATGCTCTCTCCATACTTGATGTTGTATATTCTGGGCAAGAGGATAGTAAACAGGAAATTTCTGTAGATGAGGTAAGAAAAATACTTGGTATCCCCAACAAGGATCAGGTATTACTTCTTTTAAAGAATCTTTTAGAAGGAAATGGCTCTAGATCCTTGGAAATAGTAGAGGAATTGGAAAATACAGGTGTAAATATCCAACAATTCACAACATATGTTTTAGATATACTTAGAGAGATCTTAAGTCAAAAGATAAGGGAAAGTTTGGATGATGAATATGCATTTGTGAAGGATATTGAAATGAAAGAAGTGCATAAGTTGGTAAATCTTTTCTTAGATGCTGAGAACAGAATAAGGTATGCAAATAATCAGCCTTTGGTTCTAGAGATGATCATACCTGAGATGATGAAAGCTGGTAGTAAAGATGAAGTACAGATAGTAAATAGAGATGTTAAGAATAAAATAGCTTCACCGAAGGTAGAAGAAGTGAAGGAAGAAGAGCAAGCAGTAATAGAAGAGTCGTCATGTGCTAATATAGCACTTGAGGATATCAAGAAAAAATGGGATATTTTTGTTAGTGAGATTAAGCCTTTTAATGGTCACCTTTATGCTTTTTTAGAGGGTGCTACTGTTTCAAAGTTTGAAAATGGTGTGATCTTTTTAGATGTACCTTTTAAATTCCATAAGGAGAGAATGGAGATGCCTAAGAGTAGAAATATAATAGCCGATGTTTTCAAAAAGGTGTATGGGGTAACTTGTAGGATTGATTGTACTGTCAATGATTCAATCAAGCCGAAGGGTAAATCTGATGCAGATTTTGTTTTAAGAAATCTTCCTACAACTCCAACAAAGAAAGAAGAACCTAAAGAAGAGGAAAACAAATTCAAAAGGAAGAAGTTAGGAAGTGAGATAGAAGCGATATTTGATGGTGTGTAAAATACCTTTTTTCTAGTATAATCTACTTGTCATATATAATTTGTATATTAATATAGCTATGTTAAATCCAATTGAAATAATAAAGATGCAGAATGAAGCTAAGAAGCTTCAGAATCAATTAAGAGAGAAGAAGATTAAGGGTGAATCTAAGAATGGTATGATCAAACTTTTCATGAATGGAGCTCAAGAATTAGAGGATGTACATATTGATGAAGAGTATCTTTCACCAGATATGGAAGATGCAATAAAGAAGGGTTTTAAAGAAGCATTTAAGGATTACCAGAAGAAGTTACAGAAAGAGATGGTACAAGATATGGATATAGATCAATTAAAGAGTATGTTTAAGTAATATGTCTGTTTTACCAAAGAGTGTTAAACAAGTGATAGAGGAGTTTAGTAAATTACCAGGTATTGGTCCTAAGTCTGCATCTAGAATGGCATATCACTATCTTCGTTCTCCCAATATGGATGCTTCTAAGTTAGCTAACTCTCTTTTGGAAATGGAGAGTTCTGTTAAAAATTGTAAGAAATGTTTCAATGTATCGGAGGATGATGAGTGTGAAATTTGTAGTAGTCCACTGAGAAAGAAAGAGAAAGTATGTGTAGTAGAGGAACCTTTGGATGTAGTAGCTTTTGAGGATTCAGGTGTATATGATGGCTTGTATTTTGTTTTAGGTGGAGTCATATCTCCTTCTGAAGGAATTGGAGCAGATGAGTTAAGATTCAAGGAGTTAAAAAAGAGAGTAGAGGAGTTGTTAACTAACGAAGATTCATTAGAAATCATTGTCGCTACAAATCCAAGTTTAGAGGGTGAGGCTACTGCTAGCTACGTTATTGATCTGTTTAAGAATTTAGTAAAAGAGGGTAAAATAAAGATAACTAGATTAGCAATGGGATTACCAACAGGTGCAGATCTAGAGTATGCAGATAGGTTAACATTAAAAAAAGCATTAGAAGGAAGGAGAGATATATAATGAAAATATATTCAACACTAGATAAGGGTATTGTAGAAATACAACCAAATAAGGATGGAGAGATATCCATGTATAGCTGTGGTCCTACAGTATATTCTAGAATGCATATTGGAAATATTCGATCATATGTAAACTGGGATATATTGCATAGGGCACTTTTGTATTTAGGATATGATGTAAAAAGAGTAATGAATATTACAGATGTAGGTCATATGTCTTCTACTGATGATTTCGGAAGTGATTTCGGTGAGGATAAAATGGACAGACAAGCAGAAAGAGAAGGTATTCAACCGATTGATATAGCAAACAAATACATTGATACAGTCTTGGAAGACTTTAGGAATCTAAATATACTTGCTCCAAATGGAGAAACTATTCCGGACAATTTAACTTTCAGTGATGTTGAAAAATACGGTTGGACTAGAGCTACATCATATGTAAATGAAATGATAGAGATTACAAAGAAGATAGTTGAGAATGGATATACATATGAGACAGAACAGGCATTGTATTTTGATGTTACTAAAATTCCTGACTATACAATATTTACGGGACAAAATTTAGACGAAAAAGAGACAGCAGTTAGAGAGGAAGTAGATGTTGACCCTTTAAAGAAACATCCAGCTGATTTTGTACTTTGGATGAAAAGAGTTGGTAAATACAAAGACCATATCATGAATTGGTCTTCTCCTTGGGGGGATGGATTCCCTGGATGGCACATAGAGTGTTCTGCAATGGGTACCGCGATACTTGGAGAAAGATTTGATATTCATACTGGTGGTATAGATCATATCCCTGTTCATCATACAAATGAGAGGGCTCAAAATATTGGAGCATTCGGACATCCAGTGGTAAAGTACTGGGTACATAATGAATGGCTAGTAAATAGTGATAATGGTAAGCTTTCTAAAAGTAGTGGTGGAGCATCTACATTACCAGAATTAATAAGTGATGGTTTTAAAGCATTAGATTTGAGATATCTTTTTCTCTCAATTAATTACAGAACAAGAATTCAGTATTCTCAAGAAGCTCTCTTAGGGGCAAAGAATGCTAGATTGAATCTAAATACTAAGATTAGAGCTTTGGGAGATACGAAAGGTGATTTGTTGTTAGATTATGTTTCGAGATTTAAAGAACTTTTAAACAACAATCTCAATATGTCTGGAATATTGGCATTAGTGAATGAGTTACTTAAATCAGACGAAAAGAAAGAAGATATTCTTTCTACAATTCTTGATTTTGACAAAGTACTTGGATTGGATTTAGAGAATATAACAGAGCTGTCACTCACTTTCGTAGATCACATTGGAGTCTCTGATGATATAACTTTCCCAAAAGCAGAAGAGCTTTTGCAAGACAGAAAAATTGCGAAAGAAGAAAAGAACTACGAAAAGGCGGATCAAATTAGAGATCAACTACTAGAATTAGGATATACTGTTTTAGATACTTCAGAAGGTCAAAAGTTAGTAAGGAAATAATATGGCTCAAAATACTGTCTCTATACAATTAGATGTTCAAGATATCAAAGATCTTAAGAGTGTGCTTCTTGTACATGGTTGGGAAGAATATCCATTTAACAATGAATATGTAGCTTTAAGAATGAAAAACAAAAGAGGTTCTGTATGTACTGTGTATACTAGTAAGAAGATGGTTTTACAGGGTAGTGAAGACTTTTCCGAGACAATATCTTTAATCAAAGAAGGATGTAATGATGGTACAAAAGAAGATCTCTCACCTCATATTGGTGTAGACGAAGTTGGTAAAGGTGATTATTTTGGACCCCTTGTTGTAGTAGCTTGTTTTGTAAATAAGGATATTATGGAAAAGATATCTTGTTTGGGAGTAGGAGATTCAAAGAAATTCTCTGATGAAAGAATATTGAAGATGTATTCTTCTCTGCGGGATTATGAGTTTTACTATTCATCTGTTGTTTCTCCTTCTGAATATAATGAATTGTACAAAGAATACAAGAATGTCTCTATACTTCTCGCAAAACAGCATTCTAAGGTCATAGAGATGGGTTTAAGTGATTTGAAAACAAAGAATATACGGTGTGACTATGTAGTAATAGATCAGTTTTCTTCTCAAAAGAGTAGGGTAATCAATGAATTAGGTGTTTTAGGCAAAGAGGTAGATTTCAGGCAATATCATAAAGGAGAATCAGATATTGCAGTAGCTACGGCATCTGTAATAGCTAGAGGTATATTTCTTGAAGAAATGGAGAATATGAGTAAGAATTACTATTTCAATTTTCCCAAAGGAGCTTCAAATGTTATCGATAGTGCTAAAGAATTTGTTCAAAAGAATGGTGTAGAAGAACTCTCTAAAGTAGCAAAGATTAGTTTCAAGACAACAGTAAAGGTTATGCAGAATTCTTTCTAAGCTTTTTTCTGTCAAAGAGTAAGCTCTTTAGGAGAATAATCAATATTCCCAATGATATACAGAATATAGAAATAAATAAGTAATTTGGTTCTTGTCTTAATTCTATAATCTTAAATCCCTCGTCTATACCGTTGTAAAACCTTCCTACTATTGATCTACCATTGAGAATATCTGAAATATGTATTTCGTTGATATCTATAATCTTCTCAATTGTTCCTCCTGGGTATAGCTTTTCCTTCTCTTCATTTATTTTAATATACTTTGGTGCATAGTTACCCTTGTTGTTGTATATCTGTATCTCTCCAAGAGGTTCAAGCACATAGTTAGAAATATTTTGGTAAACATACTTTATCTTTGTTGGCCTAATGAATGGTATTCCATTTTCTTCTATGGAAATTGTAGTTAATGCAAAGTCTGAAGTTATACCTATTACTGAATTCTCTTCATCTTTTACATGCATAACTACTAGATGGGATAGTGAGTCTATAGCTCCTATAGGATTTTTTGAAATATCTTTTATAGCTTCTTCTTCCTTTTTTAATATAATCAGGTTGAAATATGTACCAGGTTTAATATTTAGCGGGGGGACTATTTCATAGTTTAATGTTAAAGTCTCTTTTGGCTTAATTGTAAATATCTCTTTAT
The DNA here is from genome assembly GCA_964557565.1 of uncultured Candidatus Saccharibacteria bacterium. Classification (GTDB taxonomy): domain Bacteria; phylum Patescibacteriota; class Dojkabacteria; order SC72; family SC72; genus UBA5232. The sequence goes on along the minus strand of CAZLAH010000002.1, from coordinate 27,073 downwards.
CTGTTCTAACAAAGATATAGTTCTCAGTATCAATCAATGTTTGTGTCTGAGGGTTGTAAGAAAAGACAACAGGGGAAACCTTTACTATTTCTTTACCATTGTTTTTGAGGGAGAGAGTTTCTCTAATTTTCTCTTGTGCGGATATCAGGACTTCTTCTTTGAATGGTGTTACAACCATATTTGCATATACATTAGAAAAAGGTAATATCCAAAAGACCAAGAGTAAGATTGTAACTCCTAAAGATTTAATCATGTCGCTATTATGCATTATTTAGGTAATGGTTGAGGTATATTCTTTCTTCTTTTCCTCAAATTCCATAATATCACAACGGTTACTATTGTGAGAATTATTAGGAGTATATATTTCCAAGGTATGATCCAGAAAGAAGTTTCAGCAATTATTGGAGAGAAGCCTGGTTGGAAATTTCTGTAAGTAACAATTAAGTTAGCTTTGATTGGACCTAGCACAATTTCGTTTTCTTTTGTTAAGAAAGAGCCATAATTCCAATCTATATTGTATTCGCCATTGTTTCCTCTTAATATACTTTGGAAATTTTCATTAAAAGGTATTCGGGTAATTTCTTGGTTGAAAATATTTGTGAGAACTATTTCTCCAATGGGGGAGATATGTGTATCTCCTAAATTCTTAATTCTTGTTAAAAATCTTACAGAAGGGGTTTCGTAAAAATTTTTGTCTGTTTCAAACTTAAGTAATTCTGCATTTTCTACAAAATCTTCTCCCACTTTTATTAGCATTGGAACTCCTGAAGAGAGTGTAGTAAAAGCTGCAGTTCCCAAAGACTTGTTTTCAGATTCTGAAATGAAAGCAATCATAGCAAGATACTCTCCTTTGGTAACATCGTCTGGAACCTCTATCTTGTAATATATTTTCTCGTTTTTGTTCGGGACTAAATCTATTTCACCTCTAGAGATGGAGATCCATTCCGAAGCGGAATAGAGAGTTCTCGATTCTTCTTCCTCAGTTAATATCATTGCGGTACCTGGTTGGTTTTCAATTTGTCGGAAACCTTTTACAACAATTTTGTACTTTGTAGTAACTTGAGAGAGATTCCAAACTACTATTTCTCCTGTGTATATTTGTGATTGTTTGAGATTTAACTTCTTAGATGGTGGTGCCATTCCAATTGAAAGAGCAGACTGGGCATCTACAGGTGTTTCTATTGAAAAGAAAAAAAGAATTACTGTAATTAGTAAAAGCGCGAAGTTTTTGTATATATGCGGGGCAGCAAGTAAATTGTTGTTTTTCATAGTTAATAGTAACCACCACAAGAGAAAGTTACGGTCTCCTGGTAACTTCCTGCTACCGCTGATGTTCCAGCTTTTGCTCCATATGTAATAGTTGAACTTTCAGACACTGTCTCTGGGCCATTTTGGTAAAGTAATAGCTGAGCACCTGCAGGGCCTCTATCTAGCGCACCAAAAACTCCGGGAGTACCATTACTAAAATCAGTAGTGATACTTGCTGTTCCTGCTCCGTCTGGATCAGAAGCAACTAATCCAAAACCTTCTCCTCCCGGAGTTGTTAAATCTATAGTTGTGCTACCCGTTGAAGCTAAAAGGTATGTCGTAGCAGAAGATTTGTAAAGTCCTGCATCTGTAGAACCGTCGCCTTCACCGTATACTGCCCAGTAATATCCACTAGTGGTTGCAGATGTACTAGTTGCAATTGTATGGTTCCCAGTTGAGAAAGAACCTCCAGGATAGAGAGATCCCAAATCTATTGAATTAGTACTGATACTGCAATTAACAGATGGAATAGAGGCGACAGTTGCTGATACGACAACTTGATCGTTTGCGATTAAATATACTTTGAATGTACTTGAATCAATCGTTGTACCATTCTTTGCTTCTATTGTAACATTATGCTCACCAGCTGTATCGTCAGTACCAATTACTCCAGCAGTTGAGCCATTTGTAATCTTGACACCATATGTTGTTCCTGCAGTTAATTCTCCGACATTTGAAATAGTAATAGTATCTACAGAACTAGCATCGGATCCTTGTGTGCAAGTCGCAGAAAGTGTACTTGAAGATGGCAGGGCAGAATCAATTGCCCAGTTTGTAGATGACATATCTGCAGCAGAGAGAGCAACCCCCTCGACTGTTAAGGCACCTGCTGTTCTACACCAGTATGCGTCGTCGTCTTCTTGGAAATACAAGGTAACTGTTCCTCCAGTAGGTATTGTTTGTGCAGGTGCTAATGCTACTACGTATTCCACCGTAGCAGTCGAGCCGTCTATATCTGTTTTAATTCTACTTAAGTACATATATGCTGCAGTTAATGATCCAGCATCTGATTTAAAACTAGGGAGCAAAAGAAAGAAAGACCCAACTATCGATAGTAGAAGAAAAAGCGAGAGAGCGAGGGATCTTCTTTTATTCATATTAATACGGGACAGCTATATTTAATATACGTAATAAGTATGTATAAAACATAATAAAATAGGTAGAGAATGTCAATAGAGAAAAGATTTTCTTAATATAATGGTACTAAAATGAAATAGATTTCTTCTGTATAATCTGACGCTGGAGTTTTTTCTACATCAGCTTTTGCTTTAAGATATATTCCCATTCTTCCTCCTTTGACAGGACCATCTCCTTCATAAATTTTTCTACCTGATGTTGCCACTTCTCCTACTATATTCAAAGAACCAGCATAATTTGTAGTTGCTGATATATTACCGTAATACGAAGATATCTCTTCTGTGTCTGTATAGAAACTTTGTAAACCGAAACCCTCTGTCATTGGGGTATCTAAATCAATATTTGTTGAAAGAATTGTTTGTGTTGTAGTAGGACTGTATAACCCTCCATTTTTCCCAAATTGTATGATAGCGAAACCTCCGGAGGAACTACTAATTACATCTAACCAAATTAGATCCGAGGCAGTAGTGGCTGATGCTCCTGCAATTAACTCCTTTTCTCCTGTAAATGCAATAGAATAGGGTGCTGATGTCTCTGTTGATACACCAGTACTATCTGCAATATCAATATCAAATTCGATACTTCCCTCTGCAGTAGTTGCTGTTGCAATACTGCTGAAGTCAGACTGTGTAAAATCCCCATGTAAAGCAGTTATCTTTATGCTGTACTGAGTATTTGGCTGAAGACCTTGTATATTAAAAACCTCATCCTCCCAATACTCCTCTGTTCTAAAATCATTTATTGTGCATGATGCTAAATCTTTTGGTCTGAATGTTGAACCATCTATACATTTTGTATCTGTAGAAAACCCATCTATTGAAACCTGAATGCTGTAAAGAGTGTCTTCCGGGTTTGAGAAAGGTTCTATCTCAAATCTTGCTTTGTCATAGCAACCACTTGGACCGCAAATTGCAACCATTCCTCCCTCCAGTAATTCTGTAGGACCAGAATTGCAATATGTAGTTCCGTCCGTATCAGTTTCAAAACACTGAACATTTGGTTGAGCGGCAACAAAATTCGCAGAAGGATCTTGATTCAATCTGTAATTAGAAGAATATATTCTTGGATTCGCAGATATATCGCCTGTAGTTGAGATCAAACTGTATCCTGAGGAGTCTCCTAATCCACCTCCTGCAGTAGTGGTTACTCCTACAAGTTTGTAATTTGTAGAATCAAGATCGTTCGCTAATACCCTAGTGGTACTTAGTAATATTGAAAATGTATATATACTTACTATTAATATTTTGGCAGATTTCATATACTCATGATATTGTAAAGTATATAGCTTAGTCAATTTGTATGAAGAAAGAAATCATTACAGTAAGAAACCTAGTAAAGAAATTTAAAGTTCAGAAAAAAGACAATCCTGGCTTAGGATCTTCTGTAAAATCTTTTTTTAACGGGGTGTCTTCTGAAATAATAGCTGTAGATGATATTAGTTTTGATATTTTCAGAGAAGAGTTTGTTGCATTCATAGGTCCAAATGGTGCTGGGAAGACAACCACACTTAAGTGTCTTTCAGGACTTTTGTATCCTGACTCAGGAGAAGTAAGTGTTGCAGGTTTCAAGCCTAGTTCGAGAAAGTATGAGTACCTTTCTAAGATATCTTTAGTAATGGGCCAAAGAAGTCAGTTGTGGTGGGAGTTACCAGCTGAGGAGACATTCCTTTTAAACAAAGAGATATACCAAGTTGAAGACAAAAGGTATAAAGAGGTGCTTGGGAATATTGTTGAGCTTCTAAGTTTGGGTGACATCATTAAAACACCAGTTAGAAAACTCTCTCTAGGAGAAAGAATGAAATGCGAACTAGTTGCATCTCTCATCCATACTCCTGAGATTCTTTTTTTAGATGAACCTACAATTGGTTTGGATGTTGTGTCCCAACAAAAGTTGAGAGATTTTTTGAAAGAGTATAACAAGAGATACAAGGCAACAATTATACTGACTAGCCATAATATGGAAGATATTAAGGATTTGTGTAATAGGAGTATAGTGATAGAGAAGGGGAAGATTGTATATGATGGGAAGATATTGGATTTAAATAAGAAGTTTGTAAAAAAGAAGAGTATACATCTTGTATTGAAAGATAATATATCTCAGAAGGATTTGTTGGGATTTGGAGAGGTGGTTAGTATCTCAGGTAATGTGGCTGTCCTTTCTGTAGAAAGGGAGATGGTTAGTGATGTTACAATGAAAATATTGAAGAGGTTCAAGGTTGATGATTTGGATATTCTTGAACCTAGCTTAGAAGATGTGGTTAAGAATATTTTTGAGGGTAAGTATGAGGTTTAGAGTATATTTGGTATAATCTCATTTGTCTGGAGAGGTGTCAGAGTGGTCGAATGAGACGGTCTTGAAAACCGTTATACAGGTTTCTGTATCGAGGGTTCGAATCCCTCCCTCTCCGCCAGAGCAATTTTGTGCTATCCTATTAATGTGTAATTAATTTTATACAGAAAGGATATAAATATGGTTCGTAATATCTCAAGGTTTCTTTCAATATTAGTAGTGCTGTTCTTTGGTATATTCATCATAGAAGGCTTTAATCCTGATTTTAATTTAGCGGATTCTGTCTCTCATTTAGTCCTTACATTAATTGTTTTAGCGATAGCTATTAGTTCTTGGAAGTGGCCTAAAATAGGTGGTTGTTTTTTCATTGGATTAGGAGTTCTTTTCGCATTTTTCTTTACACCGTTTATTTGGGCCGGATTATTAATTGGAGGAACAGTTTTGATTACAGGAGTATTGTTTGTTCTTGAGGGATTCAAAATATTAAAATAGAAATACATGAGTAGAACTAGTACACAAGTAGCAGGAGTTAAATTTGATTCATATATATGTAATGCATCTGGTCCTCTTGATGCTTCCTTGGAAGAATTGCGGGCTTTAGGGGAGTCTAAATCCTCTGCAATAATGATGAAGTCTTGTACAATTGAGCCAAGAGAAGGAAATCCCGAGCCTAGATACGTTCGTTTACCACATGGCGCGATTCAATCGATGGGTTTGCCAAACCTTGGTTACAAAGAATACTTAAAATTTGGTAAAGAGTTGAAGAAATACTCAAAGCCAGTAATTGCAAGTGTCTCCGGTCTTTCTCTTGATGATTATGTAGAGATGGTAAAAGGATTCCAAGGAAGTGATGTCGATTTAATTGAGGTTAATCTTAGTTGCCCAAATATTGAAGGTAAGCCGCAAGTTGCATATGATTTTGAACAAAGTGAAAAGATACTCTCTGCAATTAAAGGTTTAGGAAAGAAACCATTAGGCTTGAAATTACCCCCATACAATGATCTTTCTTTTCAAAAACAAATGGCCGAATTAATACTTAAATATGATATTAAATTCATAACTTGTATTAATTCAATTGGTAATACCTTGGTCATTGATCCTGAAAAAGAATCTACAATAATTAAACCTAAGAAAGGTTTCGGAGGACTTTCTGGTGAATATATAAAACCGGTAGCTCTTGCTAATGTAAGAACCTTTTACGAATTACTTGAAGGAAGAGTCTCCATATTTGGAGTAGGAGGTATAAATACAGGTTCTGATGCTTTTGAATTTCTTCTGGCGGGTGCTGATGCTGTTCAAGTAGGTACTGTCTTTGAGAAAGAAGGTTGCAAGTGTTTCAAAAGGATAGATGGAGAATTAAAAAGTATTCTAAAGAAAAAGGGATATGATACGATCCAATCAGTTAAAGGGAGCCTAAAATACCTTTAGAGTAAAATAGAAATAATATATTTTTTAGAGTAGAATACAAAACCATGGTAGAAAATTCATTTAAACCACAAGACAGAGATGGAGGCTTTCCAGCAAAAATGCCAAGATATCAAAGAAGATTTTTTGAAATTCTTCCAGGCTTTTTTGTGTGGACCCTTCTTCTACTTCCTGTGATTTTTGCTTTGTTTAAGCTAAATACCGCATTGGTTGTATATATATCGTTTTTAGTTGGTTATTGGTTTTACAGAACTATTAAGTTGGTAGTAGGGGGATACTTAGGTATTAGAAGGATGAATTACTATATAAGGGAGGATTGGTTGAAGAAGATTAAAGAGTTAAACTCTGAGAAAGAGAAATCTCTTAGATTTGTATATCTTTGTCCTGTATATGCAGAGAGTTTGGAGATATTGGAACCTTCTTTTGAGGCATGGGTCAAGAGTGATATAGGGGCTGAGAAAATAGATGTAGTGGTCGCAATGGAGGAGAAGAAGAAAGATTTGCAAATAGAGAACTTTAAGAAGCTTGAAGAGAAGTATGGCAGTAAATTTGGAAGTATGAGGTATTACATTCATCCTGGTGGTATTGAGGGGGAGGTAGCCGGTGTTAAGGGTGCTAACATTAATTGGGCCGCGAGGCATTTTGTGGCAGACTTAAAGAAGGATGGAATTGATTACAGTAACTATCTTTTAATTACTTGTGACTCCGATTTAAGACCTCATTATAAGTATCTCTCTGCAGTGGCATACAAGTATCTTACGATAGAGGATCCAGAGCATACTTTCTATGCTTCTGCCGTTCATTCATTTAACAACAATATCTGGAATGTACCTCCGATGATAAGGACGCAATCTCACATGCTTACCCTTGTAGTTATGCATATGTGGGTTTTTGACAGGTATTTGAAAGTACCTTTTTCGGAAGAGAAGATATATACAAGGGATACGTTTTCTTCATATATTGTAAACCTAAAATCATTGGAAGATATAGAATTTTGGGATCCTGAAATCCCAAATGATGATACTGCTTTCTACTGGAATTCAATATTGAGAAGTAAAGGTACATTTAAGAATCAGGAGGTGTATACACCTACATATAATGATGCGGTTGAGAATGAAACCTTCGTGAAGTCTCATGTCTCTTTTTGGAAGCAACAGTATAGGTGGGGATGGGGTATCATCAATTTCCCCATATCTCTAGCAGTGCTAGCTGATGACAAGAAAGATTTCCCCGCATACAGAAAACTGTACATGTTGAAGATGATGTTTGAATATCTTTGGTTCCTTACAGTTGTTTTTGTTCTTACATTTGGTCTAAATATAATGGGATGGTTAAATCCTGAATATCAATACTCAGTATTTTCATATAATCTACCAAGGATTTTGAGCTATGTGTTTACATTGGTAATGCTTTCAAATATTGCTATTGTAATATATCGTAGAGCAATAACGCCAGTGCCAAAGGCTTGGAAATGGTGGAGGCATATTTTGGATTTCTTGGAAACATATTTAATTACAGTAAATATGCTTACTTTCTCTTTCATACCATATTTACAAGCAATCACGGAGATGATGTTTGGAGTTCAGGCTTTTAAAAGGAATTTCTATGTTACGGAGAAAGTTAGGATAAAAGGGAAGAATTAATAGGTATTTAATGTCGCTAGAATAAAATATTCCTAATAAATTCTTAGGAATATACATATGCTTTTTCTAACTTTTCTTTTTTTGTTTCTCTCTGCAACTCCAACTTTTGCAGATGATTTCGTGGGTGATAACGTAAATAATCAGTATTTCCAAACGATATCTTTTAATGTGGAAGAATTCCCAGGGAATTGTAGTGAGGCTGAATGTATAGAGTATAAAGAGAGTTCTGTTCTAGGTGAAGTTACAACTAATTTTCTAGACCATCAAACTCTTTCTTCTTTAACAGATTTTGCTGGTATGAGAAGGATACCAATGGTAGCAGATAGGGTAGTAGCTCCTCCAGGAACAAGGATAGATATTTTGTATTACTATCTTAATTCCACGAATCATCATGTAAATATTTCTCAAATAGCTATTCCTTTTAGTAGAAATGATCTCAATCAAGGGAATCTCGCAAATCTAGTTTCTTTCCCAAATGGGAATCCAATTCCCAAAAGTATTACAACTCTCTTTAATGGGAACAATTTAGTAAGAGACGGAAATATGAAGGATTATGCAGGTACAGGTTTAGTACTAAGTGGAGAAACAGGTACTTACAAGATTGATGAGATGATTGTAAAGGATCCATTAAATGTAGATCATTTTACGATATCTGAAAATGGTGGTTTTCTAGATCTAAAGGTATGGATAGATAACAATTCGTCCGAATATTTAAACGGAATAACATATGAACATAATACATATTTGTCTACTTTCAATATATTACCTTTTGAGGAAGTTATCTTGAGCTATTCAATTGAAAACCAATGGCAAAATGAGTTGGTGCTTGACTTGGGCTTTTACAAAATATTTAACCCAAATATTAAAACGGAATGTGCAGTACAAGGGACAAACTATTACAGTTGGACACAGGTAAATGCTGTATCTGTAATGGCATACAGAGAGGATGGAGGGTGGATTAATGGGGCATATATTCAGCCTACCCAGGATAGTTTTTGTGTAACTAGAACACCATATACTGTATATTCTCCTCGTATTGTATTTGAAAGGGAGAATGTCGAAGAAGAAAAAGTTTTGGTGAAGAATGATGATCCTGAAGAATTCGAAGGTGAGATACTGGGTATATCAAATGAGCTAAAAGAGCTTCCTAAAACAGGAAAGGGAAGAGTTGCACTTTTGGTATTTCTTGTTGTTGATTTGTTTCTTTGGTATGCTTTCTTAAAGGTAAGGAGGAATTATGAAGATTACAATAAAAGTACCGGAATATGTACAAAAAGTAGCGAGAATCCTTGTTAAAGAGGGTTTTGAATGCTACCTAGTAGGTGGCGCTTTGAGGGATGTTGTTATAGGGAAGGAGCCACATGACTATGATTTAGCATCAAATGCTCTGCCGGATGAGATGCTAAATCTTTTTCCAAAAGCAGTTTCAACAGGGGCTAAGTTTGGTACAGTAATGGCATTAGTGCAGGATGCGAAAGGAGAAACACATGAGGTTCAGGTTACTACATACAGGAGTGAATCAGGATATGTGGATGGTAGATGGCCTTCAAATGTTAAGTTTGTACAGGAAATAGACAAGGATCTTGGAAG
>CAZLAH010000002.1:15495-17581 GCA_964557565.1 uncultured Candidatus Saccharibacteria bacterium | reverse complement strand
TATTGGCATTCACTTAAGACATGTGATGTAGCTCATGACTCTGTAAAACTTGCAGCTCTTTTACATGATATAGCAAAACCAAGAACAGATATGGGTAATGGTCATTTCTATGGCCACGATTCTGCTGGGGCAGAGATGGCAGAGGAGATAATGAAGAGAATGAAATTTCCACAGTCAGAAATACAGAGGGTGAAGATATTGGTAAAAAACCATATGTTCTACTATCCTCATGTTAAAGATGATATGACAGAGGAGGAGAAAGAAAATATTCAGATGCATGAGTGGTCTGATTCTGCAGTTAGAAGATTTATACAAAGAGTAGGGGAAGAGAACATTGAGGATCTTTTTAAATTAAGGATGGCAGATGCACAGTCTAATCCTTCTACTGCTTTTAAACCGGAAGAGATAACTTTGTTACAGAAAAGAATATCTGAAGTTAGGATGCAGGATATGGCATTGAAGGTTACTGATTTGAAAATAACAGGGGAAGATTTAGTATCTTTGGGGTTAGAACGGGGGCCAATAATTGGTGTCTTGTTAAAGGAGTTGCTTGATTTGGTTGTTGATGATCCTATGCTTAATTCTAAAGAGAAACTGTTAGGAAAAGCAAAGGAATTAGCTAAGATATAATTTGGGAGGGTTGTTTTGTAGCCCTCATCTATCATATTATATATACATATTTACTTAAACTACTGCCTAAATGAATATACAATTTCTAGGAGCATCTAAAACAGTTACAGGATCGTGTTTCTATGTAGAAACAGAAAGCCTTAAGTTTTTAGTTGATTGTGGAGCTTTCCAAGGAGATGATGAGTTAGAAGACCGAAACTATGAATCCTTTCCATTTGATCCTGCGGAATTGGACTATGTATTTCTTACACATGCACACTTTGATCACTCTGGAAGAATCCCTGTTCTTGTTAAACAGGGATTTAAGGGAAGGATTGTAACGACTCAACCTACTAGGGATCTAGCGAAGATTATCCTTCTTGATTCCGCAAATTTACAAGAGGAAGAAGCAAAGAGATGGGAAGCTAATCCTAAAAATGATGGTAAACCTGCTCGAAAGGCTCTTTTTACTGAACAAGACGTAGAAGATTCAATGAGATTCTTTGAAGTATATCCATATGGTAATTCTGTAAACATTGCGAAAGGATGTGAATTTAGAATGAGAGATGCAGGTCATATACTTGGTTCTGCGATATTTGAAATATGGGTAACAAATGAAGCTGGAAGAACAAGAAAATTTGTTTTCTCTGGAGACCTAGGGCAACCTGGTGCGAGAATAGTTTGTGACCCAGATCTCATCCGTGAAGCTGACTATGTAATCTGTGAGTCTACATATGGAAACAGAATACACAAAGACAGGGATGATACAGTATTGGAGCTTCTAGGGATACTACAGGCAGCTCAAAGGGAGGGTGGAAATGTATTGATACCATCATTTGCAATTGAGAGGACACAAGAGATTTTGTATGAGATAAACATATTTTTGGAAAACAGATTGATGCCTACAGTTCCTGTATATCTAGATAGTCCAATGGCTTCAAAGGCTACAGAAGTGTTTAGACAGTATCCTGATTTTTACGATGAAGATGCTAAAAGACTTCTTAAGAAAGGAGATGATCCTTTTGATTTCCAGGATTTACATAAAGTAGAAAGTTCTGATGAATCTAAGAGATTGGCTGGTAAAAAAGGGGTCGTCATTATTGCAGGAAGTGGTATGTGTACTGGAGGAAGAATACTGCATCATCTCAAAAATAACATTGAAGATCCTTCTACTCATGTAGTTATTGTAGGTTACCAAGTACATGGTACATTGGGAAGAAGAATAGTAGATGGAGAGAAGATTCTTCGAATAATGGGGGAGGAGTATGAAAACAAAGCAAAGGTACATACTCTTGGAGGATTCTCTGGGCATGGAGATCAGAGAGATATAAGGTATTGGTTAAGAAGTTTTGGTCATACGCCTAAAAAGATCTTTTTAGTACATGGTGATGAGGAAATAATTAAGGAATTTGCACAGAATTTAAGTGAGGAGATAGATAATCAAATATATATTCCAGAGCATAGAGAAGTAGTTAAA
>CAZLAH010000002.1:4283-15395 GCA_964557565.1 uncultured Candidatus Saccharibacteria bacterium | reverse complement strand
GATTTACCATCTGTAAGTAGTATGAAACGAATACTTCGTGAGTTTTGTGATGATTATTTGGAAATGGTAAACTCTTCAAAGAAAGAAATCGTTGAAAATGGGAGAAATGAATTAGAAAAGTACAAGAAAATTCTAACTCATTGTCATTCTTCAACTGTTGTTTCTTTGATCAAGAATATTAGTCAAGGGAAGACCGAATTTGAAGTGGTGTGTACAGAAACTAGACCTCTTTTTCAAGGTAGAACTACAGCAAAGAATCTCTTAGCTGCAGGTATTAAAACGACGATGATAGCTGATAGTAGCGCAGAGTCTTTTGTTGTAGGAAGAGGTAATGTAAATATAGAGGTAGCTTTAATAGGATGTGATGAGATATTAGCAGATGGGAGTGCAGTCAATAAGATAGGAAGTTGGGGGATAGGGATGGCATCTCTTTTTGCAAAAAAACCTTTGTATGTAGTTACTCCCTCTTTGAAATTAGACTACCATAGTGTTTTAGAAAACAATAAAATGGAGATAAGGGAGGATATGGAACTGTGGCCTGATGCTCCGAAAGAGTTAGAGATATACAATCCTGCATTTGAAGTCATAGATGCTGGATTAATAACCGGATATATTACAGAGTCGGGAGTAATAGAACCAAAAAATATAGTTGATGTTGTGGTCTCTAAATATCCATGGATAGTAAATAAAATATAATAAATACAAAATATGTCATTCTACTTGAGAAGTAAAAATTTAGATTTGGGAGAAGATAACGATTTCAATATTATCCTTAACAGAAAAGATGCGGAGAGGTTAGGGGTAAGAGAAGGTGAGATAGCGTTAATAGCTTTTGGAGAAATAGAATTGTATGCCGATGTTATGGAAACAGAATCAAAGGTACTAGAAGGTGAGATAGGTTTGTTTGAAGAAATTTGGAAACAGTATGATATAGATGCGGGTAGTTCTGTATTTATTGATATCCCAGAGCCAAGTAGATCATTAGAGGCAATTAGTAAGAAGCTTTTGGGAAAATCTCTAACAGAAGATGAATTGCATATGATAATGGAGGATGTTGGCTCTCGTAAGCTAAGGGAAACAGAGATAGCCTTTTTCATATCAACATTCTTCAATCCAGGATTTAACGATGAGGAGATATATTGGATGACAAAAGGTATGGCAGACTCAGGTGATATACTCTCTTTTCATGGTATCAGGGGTAATGGAGAATTAGTTGCAGACAAACACTCCATTGGTGGTGTCGCTGGCAAAGCAATAACTCCAACTTTAGTACCGATATTGGTAGAGGGTGGTCTCATTGTCCCCAATACTTCTACAAGAGCTATTACGTCTCCTGCAGGGACATCAGACATCTTAGAGGTAGTTATGCCTGTAGCTTTGTCAAAAGAAAAAGTCATGGATGTTGTAAAGGAAACAGGTGGGTGCATGTTCTGGGGTGGGTCTCTACAACTTTCTCCTGCAGATGATGTAATCATCAATGTTGAGAGATCTCTTCGTATTCAAGAATTTCAGAAAGTTTTAGTAAGTATTGTTGCTAAAAAAGTCTCTATGGGTATTAGTCATATCTTAATTGATCTACCATACGGTAAGGGATCAAAGATTGAAAGAGTGGATGATGTGGAGATGTTGGATAGGGAGTTTAAGAAACTGTTTAAGAAATTTGGCATAAAGTGTGAAACGATGAGGAGAAATATCAACAAGCCTGATGGGAGAAGTGTAGGACCCAATCTTGAGATCAAGGAAGCATTAAAGATATTAGAGCAAAAGGATGACAGGTGTGTTGAGCTTGAAGATGTTGTACTTACAATGGCATGTAAGTTGTTTGAGATGACTGGAGTTACTGCTAAGGGGGAGGGTAAGAAGTTTGCTCGAGAAATATTAAGTTCAGGAAGAGCTTTAGACAAATTCTGGAGCATTGCTTTTGCACAGGGTGCTGTAAAAAGGCAAGAGTCATCAGATATCAAAAGTGCAACTTTAACAAAGGACCTTCTCTCAGATAGGGATGGTGTAGTGAAAATGATAAACAATATACAGTTGGTAAGTATTGCAAGAGCGTTAGGTAATCCTAAAATAAAAGAAGCAGGTATATATATAAATAAAATGCCTGGAGAACAAGTTAAAAAAGGAGAGAAACTTCTTACGATATATGCAACTACAGATAGTAGGTTGCAAAAGGGAACAGGGTTTTTAGATATAGATAAGATATTTAAATTCTCTTAGAGTTCCTTTTTATTCTCTTTATTAAAATAGAGATAGAATGTATTACTAATATTAATACTCCCAATACTATCAATATCGGAGTGGTAATTATCAAAGCTCTTCCAAATACAGTAGCTTTCAAGAACGTATTTATCCAATTAGATATAGTAAAACCATTACCTTCAGGTAAACCATCAGTATAATTCTTGTCTGGTACCAAATCAGCATATCCCTTTAGAGATTCTTCGTTTGTCATATCTGTAACACCGTAGATTTTAAGAGAGAAGCCATCTGTTGTCATATTGCTTACATTGTCTGCAGAGAACACCCTTATATTCGAAAGTGTATCTCCATTAAAAGTCTCCCAAAGAACTCTCTCTATCTGTTGACCAATCTTGAAATTCTCACTCTCAAAGGTAGGATCTATTGTAAACCAGCCATAATCAGGTATCCATATTTGTACCCATTGATGTCTAATTTGATTTTCTTTTTGTTCTTCAGAAAGATTTGCATATCCTAAAGCAGCTCTTGCAGGAACACCCTGTGCTCTAAGTATCGCTATCATGGAATCTGCGTACTCCATGCATACAGATCCTTCTCCCTTTAATGCTGCTACAGCGCCAATCCTCTCATTGTCAGAATTTGCTTTGCTTTCATCGTAGTCTAATGTGTCATTAATATATCTGTAGTCTGCAAAGATCAAATCTTGTAAAGTTTGAATATCTTTTGAAAGAGTATTTGCCTGCTCAACAATGAAAGAGTCTTTTACCTCCCAATATTTTGTTTCTTTAAGATACTCATTAGTGAAAGAACTGTCATTCAGTTTGTTGATGTAGTCGGTTAAATTGATATTCAAAGGAGATGAGTAATCCTTGTAGCTATCCTGTTCTAGGGAAATATATCCAGATATACTAATATTACTTTCTTGGTTCGCAGGTACTTCAAAAAGGGCTATTACATTACCTTCCTCATCTTTGTATATATCCAATGGAGTAGGTGATACATTGTCAAAGAAAACTCTTTGATTTGTTTCTCCAAATTCTCTAGGGAGTGATATCTCATAGATATTTGAAGAAAGAGCTTTTAAAAGAGAGGAATATTTCTCTGGTATGAAATTGTCTGTCTTTGGAGTTGTGTAATTCATCTCAAATCTGTATGTAGCAGATGTACCAAATTCTAAAAAAGGAGAATTTTCTAATCTGTTTGTTTGTGTGAATCTGTAATATATTTTCTTGTTTTTAGTCTCTGTCGTAAACTCTGGATACGCCTTTGTTAAAATAGGCATGTTTTCGTCTGTAATAATGGAGAGGTAATAGTTGTAAGTAGTAGTTGTTTTGCTGTCAGCTTCTGTTACTGAGAATTGGGTGTCTTTAGGTAGAGATGTACCGATTAAGGATATATAGTTTCCAATCTTGTTAATGTAATCATGTGTTTTGTAAGTGAGTACAAGCTCATATGCGTCACTGTATGTAGTTTGTTTGTAATTTTTTACAGTAACATAGATCCCTTCTCCAAGATCTTTTTCTTCAATACTGTATTTAACACTTACACCTCTAATATCCTTCACAGAAAGAGAGTCTTTTTTGTATTCTCGTTCCAATTCTGTTTTAGAGGAATCCTGCCCTTGTATATCAGGAATATGGAAAACTTTCTCTCCTGTTGCTGGGAAGTAGTATTTACTGTTCTTTACAGACCTTGTGTATTCATTGATCACAGTTACAAAATCGTCTCCTGTAGTGTAATTAATCTGTGTATCATTTTCAATTAAGAAATCTTCAGAAGCAGCAAATACTTTGTTTGTGAAGATATAGCTACTGAGTAGTGTAGAGACGATGATTAGGAGGGCAGTTTTAAAAAGATTCATAGATTAGCAATTTAAAATATTAAAGTATCATACATTCTAATACAAATATATCATCTCTGGGGATATTGGTATATAATCGCGATATGGCAATTAAAAGATCACATTCACTTTCTTTGGGTATAGTTGGACTTCCTAATGTTGGAAAGTCTACAATATTCAATTCTTTAACGAAGATGGCAGTTCCAGCACAGAACTTTCCTTTTTGTACAATAGATAAGAATGTTGGTGTGGTAGAGATACCCGATGAGAGATTAAAGAAGATGGTAGAGCATTTTAAGGCAGAGAAGGTTGTGCCTTCAGCTATGACTTTTGTAGATATTGCGGGTTTAGTAAAAGGAGCTTCTAAGGGTGAGGGTTTAGGGAATCAATTCCTTTCACATATTAGGGAGGTAGATGTAATTATGTATGTACTTCGAGCTTTTGAGAGTAATTCCATAACTCATGTGTATGACAGGGTAGATCCTGTAGATGATTTTGAAATAGTACAATCAGAATTAATATTGAAAGATATTGAGAGTGTAGAAAAGAGGTTAGGTAATGCAGAGAAGATGAGTAGAATAGGGAATGAGAATGGGAAGAAGGAGTTTGATCTTCTAACAAGGGTTTTAGGTAGTTTGAATAGTGGTATTCCAGTTGTGGATATGAAGTTTACAGATGCTGAAGAGGAGATTTTGTATGATATGTTTTTACTTACATCTAAAAGAAGACTTTTAGTATTGAATTGTAAGGAGGGTATGGATATGGAGAAGGTATTACATTGGAAGGAAGAGTTAGAGAAGAAGACGGGGGATATTGTTCTTGTAGTAGATGTTAAGTTGATTGGTGATATGGCAGAGATGAGTGATGAGGAAATAGTTGAATATATTGAACTTTTGGGTTCTAAGCCAGTTACTATGAATGATATTATTAATTCTGCTTTTGATACTTTAAATCTAATTACCTTCTATACTGGTTCTCAGAAGGAGTGTAATGCATGGAGTATAGAAAAGGGGGCTACTGTAAAAGAAGCTGCTGGAGTTATTCATACAGATTTAGAGCAAGGGTTCATTACTGCGGATGTTGTGAATGTTGATGAGATGATTGATGTTGGTGGGTGGAATGTAGCTAAGGAGAAGGGGTTGATAAAGAATCAGGGTAAGGAGTATTTGATTAAGGATGGTGATTATGTAATTATTCTTTCAAACAAGTAAAAGTCTCCAAGAATGTAGTTGTAGTAAGTATTTACAAAAATACAAGTATCCTATAGAATTATAGGGTCTTTTTGCGAATTGTGTTGCTCTTAAAAATTGAGAGGAGAAAGAATGATTAAAGCTTTGCGGTGCAAGGACTTTGGGAATTGGTTTGTCATTGGTGTCGATGCTCTCTTCAAAAGGGAAGTTACAATCAATGGTGGCCATGTTGCCAAGAGAGATGAAGATGGGAAACTCTTCCTGATCTTTGATGGTAACGACTCTCTGAGCACAGTTTGTGTGCCAATGAGAAACCTTCAGCAGCTATTTTTGCTGCTCCGTGAGGAATTGTTTGAGATTTTTATTACGGACAAAATAATTACAGAAAATTTTTATCACTTTGTAGTAATTCCAGTGAAAGGAGCTCAAAAGTTTTTGGTGTCATATTCCCTAGATACTCTTTCTCTTACCACTATCTCTCCTTTACCAAAATGGGTCGAGAAAGAAGATCATCTTCTTTTTGATGAAGAAGGGAATTTCCTTCGGACTTGTTAGTAGAATTCATTTTAAGCAAAAAGACAAAAGGGTAGTGGGCTACTAGAATGTTGGTGTATACCAATTTCGCATAGTAGTCCACTAGCTTTCCCTTAATATCTCATTATTTACAAAAGCGTGTGTATCCTATAGAATATACTGTCTTTTTGCAGAGTTCTTATGTTTTGCTCTTAAAAACCTAAAAGGAGGTGGCTAATGTGAAAACAAAAAAAGTCAACCTTAAAAAGAATAAATGTGTAAATAAAAGTGTTTTTGTTAGTAAGTTCTTCAAAGATGCTCTCCTATTCAAAGATTTGGATGGAGCTCTTTCTCTCTATATTTTAGAATATGATTCTAATTATAGCTTTCTAACAGATTTGCCAGATGGCAAGTTGTCACTACACATTAATTTTATACGTGGTATCTTTCCTAACATCTGTGATCATGTGAAGTATTGCAATTATGATATGTTTTTTGTTGAAAGGGATGGATACTATTATGTATTAAAGTACTTAGATTCTAATCTAGAAGCTGTATCCAATTCTACAACTGGAGATATTCAGTTTCTAGGTGGTGTTCCTAAGGAAATTTTGTATAAAATTAATAACGAAGGAAAGTTTGTTACTATTTAATTAGTAGCAAAGTTTAATCTGCAAAAGACGAAGTGGGTGTGAGCTGGTGATTATCAGTAATATATTTATATATATTATAATTTCCTTGTGGCTCATGCCCGCTTATACCCCTTAATCCACTCTGTGCAAGCATTTACAAGCACTTGTATATCCTATAGAATATAAGGTCTTTTTGCAGATTATTTTCTGTATAGCTCTTAAAAATCTAAAAGGAGGAAGAATGATTGAATGGAAGAAACACTTGCATGTACCAGGAGAATATTCTTTAAAAAATGATACAATCTTTTTAAAGATGTACATGATAGGAGAAGCTTCTCTAGTTCGATGGTTACTTTTGAAAGGAGAGAACAAATCAAACCAATATTATATAGTAGTGCCAGATAAAGATGGGAAAGAAGAACTTTGGTTGTCTATACCCGATATGTCTTTTATGAATGAGAATCATATAAAGGATATCTTTCCATACGTGAGTAGTTATCTTCTAGTGGAAAATGAATTCCGTCACCATTTTGTCAGTGTCAGATATGGGTCTCCCAATTTGTTAGCTTCGTATTCAAAATGTACAGGGGATCTTATGGGTATATTCAACATTGATCCAAGAGATAATAATCTTCTCTTCGATCAAAGTGGTAAATATATATCTCAGGTTCCAATTGGCTCTACGATTAGTTCTATGTTGGTTTTCCAGAAGTAATTATTCAAAGATAGGAGAAGAAAGTGTTTCCTTTTTTACCTGTTGTTTTAAAAGAAACAAAGTATCTGAAGGTAGTTAAACAGTTTGTAGGAGGTGTTGAGAAGTTTTTCCTGTATATTAAACCTGTAGAAGGGAGACGAAAGGGGCTTTTTCTCTTGTTGGATAACTTTGATCTTCTTAGGGAGGAAAATTTAAGTAAATTATTCCCATTTGTTACTTCTTTTAAGAGGAAACATTGTGATTATACATATCACATTGTTACATTTGGTAATCCTAAAGGGCCATATATTTTGGTTTGGTATGACCTTGCCAAGAAGTTCGTGGGCGCTAGGTTTGTAGATGTTACTCCAAATGGTATATTTTGTATTTGAAGGAATATCTGATATACGAACGCAAAAAGACAAAAGGGTAGTGGGCTACTAGAATGTTGGTGTATACCAATTTCACATATAGTCCACTAGCTTTCCCTTTCTCTAGTTGTATTACATAATATTTTCTGCTAAAATCGGTTCTTGTTAAGCTAATTTAAATATTGTGATTAATGTTGGTCAAAAAAGTAAACAAAACAAAGAACTATGAATTAATGATTGCTCTCAAGCCTCTCTTGCCAGATGACTTGAGGAAAGAAATTCATAAAGAATTTGTAGATATGGTTAAAAATGATGGTGGTGAAGTTGTTGATGTAGATGTATGGGGTAAGAGATATCTTTCATACAAGATTAAGGGTCACAATGAAGGTTACTATATTGTTTACGATTTTAAAGCTTTCCCGAGTACAATTGCTGAGATTAAAAGACAAATGCAATTGAAACAGGAAGTATTGAGATTTATGGTAGTAGAGATGGATGATGTAAGTAAGATAGGGAAAAGTATTAAGAAGAAAGAATTAGAGATTTAATAGATTGTTAATCATTAGGGTGTAAAGTTAGAGGTAAGTTAAATTTATTATATACAAAAAATGGCATCAAGATCTTTAAATAGAGTTCTCTTGATTGGGAACTTAACAAGAGACCCAGAGATGAGATATACAAACTCTGGAACACCTGTAGTTACATTTGGAATGGCTACAAACAAATCATGGAAAGATTCTGAAGGTGAGACAAAAGAGTTAGCAGAATTCCATAACTTAGTAGCATGGAACAAGATGGCTGAGATATGTCAGCAATTGTTAGCAAAAGGTATGAAGGTATACATAGATGGCTCTTTGAGTACTAGATCATGGGAAGCAGAGGATGGTTCTACTAAGTACAAAACGGAGATTAGAGTAAATGATATGATTCTTTTGGATAGTAAGGGTAAGCAGGGTGCAGGTACAGATGGAGTAGAGGTAGATGAAAAGAGTGAAGAAGTAAAAGAAGAGAAGAAAGATGATGTAGTTGAGGAAGTTCCTTCTGAGGATCAAGATCCATTAGAAGAGGATTTGCCTTTTTAAATTAGTAAATTAGATATATATGGATGACGAGATAAAAACAGTAAATATTGATGTAGAGAATAAGGTCTCCGAAGAGGAAGAGTCTTTTTCTGCTAAGAAAAAACCTAGGAGAAAGAGAAAGTTAATTCAGAATCTTAAATGTCCTCTTTGTGAAGGTGGTGTTAAGAATGTTACATACAAGGATGTATATCAGTTGAAAAAGTTTACATCGGTAAGAGGTAAGATAATTTCTACTGAAAAATCAGGAGTATGTCATACTCATCAGAGACAGTTAACAAATGCAGTTAAGAGAGCAAGGTTTATGGCATTGTTACCATATGCATCTAATGAATAGTTTGAAATTGTATTGAATTGAGAAAGAGGGTTGAAAGATCCTCTTTTTTTTTGTGTTGTTGACTAGGGGAACTACATGAAAGTATTGTTCCCCTAGTCACAGGAGGGAAAGATGAGTTCTAGATTAGAATAAAAAGAAAGGTTGGATTACACTCCAAAAACTAATAGCAACTCCGATTAGGCAAATAAATATCATCAAGAAAGATAAATATTTTATTATCTTGATGCTTTTACCTTTTTCTTGGACGAAATCCCCATATGAGGTTAGGCAGACAATAGCCAGAACTCCATTTATAATAATAATGATGCCAAGATCGAGCATCTTCATAATACTCCTCCTTTTAAAAGATCTATGTAAAAGAGAATTCCTTTACACCACATTATACCAAGAAAACGCCAAAAACTATAGGTCCAGTGATTGCATCAGACCTCTTTTTTAAGTAATATATAGAACGATGTCAAAACTGCCACTCTTTGAAAAAAATGCATACTTAAGCATTGTCATAAAAGACAATGGACTATGGACACACCTTGCATATACTGACCACAACGCATCAAGAGAGTATATACTCTCTGACTTTACAGACCTAAATCCATTAAGATACAGACTAGATGATGAAGTATTCAATATTAATTTTTGGAATGAATACTTCAACAGTTTAGAAAAGATATTTAGTTGGGATATTGTTCAAAAAGACAAAGCAAATATATTTACATTTAAAAAATTCTCAAAAGAAGGAGATGGAGTATCTGGTGTCAGAATACAGATAGATGACAATCAGAAATTCTTTACTAAAATATTTAACTCCATTAGAACATTTTCTAATGATATATCTCTTAGGGTAATAGATGACAAATATATGTACTCTTTGTTAGATGGCATATCTGAGAAGTTAGGGTATGAAGATCTACTGTATATCGATATGGATATATATGATTTTACTGTATACAGAGTTAGAAAGGTTTTTGACAAAAAAGAAAAAACATTACAAAAAGAATTTACAAGATCAAAAATAAATTGGAGTAACGAATTCTCAGTAATTGATTCAATACAAGATTCTAGATTTAAAGCATTTTTAGCTACAGATCTTTCGCACAATCAATTACAAAACTACTGGGCTAACTTTGTACAAAACAAAATGTTTTCTTCTGTAGATCCAAATATTGTAGATGTGTTAAGAGCATACAGTACAATACAAAATCATTCCATATTTAGAGACAACAGAGAGAAGCTATTGAACTTTGGGGTAACAGAAAAAGAAAGTGCAGTCATAGTATCAGGATATATACCTAGGATATTAGGGAAACAAAGATCTCTACTTTCGGTCATTGATGGATTAGAGCTAAGTGGAACTTTTGATTGTCTTTGGGATTTAGATCTTAAGCTGTTGAGTTACGGCAAGGCGTATGTTGATGGTACGAATGCTGTTGACATAATCCTTACCAGAAAAGAAGTTCTCTCCTTAGTTTCCAAAGTCATAGTGCCGTTTGTACCAAGCAACTTAAACAACAAAGTAGTGATGAGTGGGTACCTTGAATCCTTAGATATACCAAGAACTGAATTCTTCACTCTTGCTCCACAATTTTCATATATACTTTTACCAAAGCATGAAAACAAAACAGTTCTAGAGTGTAGCTTTAAGAATGGAGCATATACATTGCCTACAAAAGATAAGATATTCTCTTTTGTATCTGTACCACAAAGTAGCATGTATGAATCAATTGTTGTTGATGCAAGACCTAGACCGGTGGTATATGGACCTGATGTGTATTCAAATAAATTAAAATTACAATCTTGGTTAAATGATCATAAAGCGTAAAATATTTGAAAAATACAATGATTATAGATTTTCTATACCATATAGATTAGGGGATAAGGTGTTGGTACAAGAGGGAGATAGTATTAAAAGTGGAGATATCCTAATAGAGAGTAATAACAGCCAGAGAAAGCACTCTTTCTTTGTTCCAGATCAGTTAGGATGTAGTTTGAAGGAAGTTGCAGATACTTTGGATTGTATTGATGGTGAGTTTGTTAACAGTGGAGGAACTCTTGCACAGAAGATAACTGGTGGAGGTCTTTTAGTGAAAAAAATAGTAGCTCCTTCCTCTGGTATTGTAGATCTTTCTAGAATAGATAGTGGATATATTGATTTGTTAGGAGAGGAAAACATGTCCGAAATAGTTAGTAACTTCTCTGGCGTTGTTGAGAAGAATAATCTAGTAGATGGACTCTTAGTAAACTCTTCTGCATTAGC
>CAZLAH010000002.1:0-4183 GCA_964557565.1 uncultured Candidatus Saccharibacteria bacterium | reverse complement strand
AAGATATCTTCCATGAGTGGTAAGTTAGCAGTTATTGATTACTCTGAGTCTCAGATATTCTTCATACAAGACGTTAAAGAGCCACTTGTTAAAAGTAATACATTCTTAACTAATTTAAATGGTGCTACTGTTAGATCACTGCTACTCTCAAACTATGGAATGGTTGGAGAAATACAATCATTTGAAGATGAAGGATACATCTCAGTAGAGTGGGAGAACGGTTCTAGTAGTATGGTTGATATTGGTGGAGTAGAATTTGTAACCTTTTAGAGTATAATAATTATTTTAATATATTTCTTTCTAGATATGATTAAAGAAAACAATCAAAAAACAAAAAGTATTCTAGTTCTTGGCATTATGTTTGTTTTAGTATTTGTTGGAGGGATAATAACAGGAAGGAATATAGATACAGAGACCTTAGGTGCTTTTGATATTGGTAGAATTTCAAATAGTGTTAATTTGGACAGGTTTTGGAAGGTATGGGATGTAGTTGCAAGTAACTATGTTGATTCGGATAAAGTAGATGTTGAAAAGATGGTTGATGGAGCAATTAAAGGTATGGTAAATTCGTTTGATGATCCTGCTACAGTATATTTGGACAAAGAGGAAACCGAAGAGTTTGATTCTGCAAGTGAGGGTAAATATTTTGAAGGTATAGGGGCGGAACTAGGATATGAGGATGGACAGATAATTGTTGTTACTCCGATAGAAGGATCTCCTGCAAAAGCAGCTGGTATTAGACCTGGTGACTATATTCTCAAGGTAGATGATTATGAATTCTCTACGAATGATTCTGTATATGATGCAGTTGCAAAGATTAGAGGAGAAGCAGGTACAGATGTAGTATTAAAAATATTGCATAGAGGTGAGACATCTCCTGTAGATATTAAAATCACAAGAAGTGAGATTACTGTACCAAGCATGACTTTGGAATTTGTTGGAGAGAAGAGTGATATTGCCCATTTGAAAGTAAGTAGGTTTACAGACAATAGCTATAGCTCATGGGTTTCTCTTTGGGATAGTAAAGTGGTAGAAATAAAAAAGGCAGGTGTTAATAAAGTGGTATTAGATCTAAGAGGAAACCCAGGAGGATTCTTTGATGCAGCAATATATGCAGGAGATGACTTCCTAAATAGTGGGTATGTAATATCTCAGCAAAGGGATGGTGATGGTAATATTGTGAAATATGAATCTAAGGATGGTGGTAATTTAAAAGATGTGAAAGTTGTTGTTCTAATAAATTCAGGTAGTGCATCTGCATCTGAGATTTTGGCAGGAGCATTGCAGCAAGCTGGAAGAGCTAAGATAATAGGGGAGAGTACATATGGTAAGGGTACAGCACAGAAAGTGTTTAATCTTTCAGATGGTTCTTCATTACATTTAACAATTCTTAAATGGTTGCTACCTGATGGTACTAATATAGATAGGGAGAATCCAATTAAGCCTGATTTTGAAATTAAATTGACAAATGAAGATTTCATAAAAGGTAATGATCCTCAAATGTCTAAAGCTCTAGAGGAAGTCTCTAAATAAATTTAATATTTATTTACTATGGAAGAATCAAAAGAAAAGAAAGTTTCCAAAAGAAGTAAGAAATGGTTGTTTGTACCTTTAGGTATTTTAGCAATTTTTCTTGTTTGTACCTTGGTAATAGTAGGTGTAGGTGTTTTAGCAGGAAAATATATACCACAGGTAGGTGAATATATTACTCAATATCTTGATTCTAAAGAAGAAAAATCTTCGGATATTGTACTCTCCGGTGATGAGGTCAATGTCATTAATGTTGTAGAAGAAAGCTCTCCTTCAGTAGTGAGTATAGCAGTGTCTAAATTAACAATGACAAAGGGAGAGGGATTGATAGATGAAAGTAGCAATATCGGTACTGGCTTTATTGTAAACAGTGATGGTGTAATCATAACTAATCAACATGTAGTTTCTGATACAGCTTCCGAATACAAAGTAGTAACTGATACTGGGGAAGAATTTACAGTTGTAGAGATTTTAAGAGATGATATTAATGATTTAGCATTACTTAAGGTTGATCCAAATGGAAAAGAATTAAAAGCAATACAATTAGGTGACTCGGAAAATCTTCTGGTTGGACAAACAGTAATAGCAATAGGTACGCCTTTGGGAGAGTATGCGGGTAGTGTTACCTCTGGAATAATTAGTGGTTTAAACAGATCTGTTACTACTAGCGCAAGTTGGTTTGGTACAACGTCCAAGACATACGAAGGAGTAATACAAACAGACGCAGCTGTTAATCCAGGGAACTCTGGAGGACCATTGATAAATTCGCAAGGAGAAGTCATAGGCATTAATTTCGCTACTACCTCAGGTGCGGATAATATCTCTTTTGCAATACCGATAAACAAGATAAAAAATAGGATAGATGAATATAGAACATATGGTAAATTCATAAAACCATACTTTGGGGTTACCTATCAAATGATTAGTGAATACGAAGCTAGATACTACTCTGATGTAGTCGCTGGTGCTTTAGTTGTTAGAATTGATCCACTTGCACCTGCATATAAAGCAGGCATTAGAAGAGGAGATATAATAACAGAATTCGCTGGGGAGAAACTATCCCTTTCATTAGGCGAAGTAATACAAAGACACAAAGTAGGAGAGGAAGTGGATGTAAAAGTGTATAGAGCTGGCGAAGAGAGTAACTTCAAAGTTACATTAGCAGAGATGGATTAACACAAACCTCTCTTTCTCTCTAAAATCTTTTGCTATCTCAACATTATATCCGGAAAAAAGTATCTTGAAATCTTCTAGGGTAGAGGGCTCTATTTCTACGATCAAAGTTATGTTTTTCTTACTTTGTATTTTTTCTTCTAGCTGTTTTAGTAATTCTTTGTAAAATTCTAAACCATCTATTCCACCTTCTAACGCTGTTTTGGGCTCATATTCTTTAACGCTTCTGTCTAAAGACTCGTACATTTCAGCAGGAATATATGGCAGATTTGCTATGAGTAGGGTATTACTTTTTATCTCAATACTCTCTATTAAATTTGTGCTTACAAAATTGATTAATTTCTCTACACAATTTATCTTTGCATTTTTCTTTGCTATATCTAAAGCACCTTCTGAAATATCTGTAGCAACAAAATCAATATCGTTATTCACAATCCTCTTACAAAGCGAAATGACAATACATCCAGAACCTGTTCCAATATCTACAATGTTTAAATATGATTTGTTTGAAGAAAACTTCTTGTAACATATCTCTACCAAATCCTCTGTCTCTATTCTTGGAATTAAGGTGTCTCTATTTACAAGAAATTTATTACTACAAAACTCTGTTTTCCCAGAGATATATTCCCATGGTTCTTCTAATTCAATCCTTTTGAAAATATCTTCTAATGGAATATTCTTTTCTTTTGATAATGCTTGTATCTCTTTAGAGATTCTGGAGATATCGAAATAGTTATTCTTTTTGAGAACTTCTTGTATTTTGTAAATTTCTTGTATTTCTTTACTCACTATCCTGTTTCTCTTTTAATATTTCTTCTTGTATTCCTCTTTCTACATCGGTAATTAATTCATCTATTTCTCCATTAAGTACCTCTTCTATGTTGAACCAAGATTTTTTAATTCTGTGATCTGTAATTCTGTTCTGAGGAAAATTGTATGTCCTGATTTTTTCTGCTCTCATGGATGATCCTATCTGAGAAAGTCTATTGGCAGATCTTTTAGTCATTTCTTCTTGTTTTCTTTTGTCATACAGTCTTGATCTCAAAAGTGCCATAGCTTTCTCTTTGTTTTGACTCTGATGTTTAGTCTCTTGGCAACTTACGACAATACCTGTTGGAAGATGGGTTATTCTTACGGCTGAGTCAGTTCTGTTTACACACTGTCCACCTGCACCTGAAGCTCTCATTACATCAATTCTTAGATCTTGTGGATCTATACTTACATCAATGTCATTTGCTTCAGGAAGGATAGCTACAGAAGCGGTAGAGGTATGTATTCTACCTGAGGATTCTGTACTTGGAACTCTTTGTACTCTGTGTACGCCACTTTCATATTTAAGATTTTTAAATACATTCTTACCATCAATCTTTGCAACTACCTCTTTGTATCCACCACCTTCTGTCACATTATTCTCTATGACTTGTAAATCCCAACCTTTATTTAAAGAAAAATTTTTGTACATTCTAAAAAGATCTGCAGC
>CAZLAH010000001.1:37111-76870 GCA_964557565.1 uncultured Candidatus Saccharibacteria bacterium | reverse complement strand
ACTTAACTCTATCTGCATCACCATATGCAAAAGGAAGATCATTGTAGAAATGCATATATCTTTGCTCTCTCTCTCCTTCCATATCGTCTACCAATCTCACATCTCTCAAGCTACCCAATGTAGCAATTGTTAATGTCTGAGTTACACCTCTTGTGAAAAGTGCAGATCCATGAACTCTAGGTAAAAGGTCTACTTCTGCAGCCATCTCCCTAACTTCATCAATCTTTCTTCCATCTACACGGATATTTTTCTCAAGAACTACTTTTCGAAGCATCTTCTTCTGAAGAATATCATATGCTTCATTCATAGCTACCTTAGAGAATTTACCCTCAAACTGCTTGTAGATTTCATCTCTTGCAGCATTATGTAATTTAGAATCTCCTGATTCAAGATTCTTTTGAATCTTTTCATCACCTAAAAATTCTTTTACTGCAGTGATTACATCTTCTGATGTCTCATATCCTGCATATGTTTTTTCTTTCTTTTCTAATTTTGAAAGAAAACCATCTTGAGCTTCGAGCCATGGTGTCATTAATTTCAATGACATTTCCATACTCTCAACTATTTTTTCCTCATCTATTTCGAAACAACCAGCATCAATCATTGTGAATACCTTTCCATCACCTGCTACTACATAGTTCATCTTCTCTTCTTCTGAAGTTAGATCCAATGTCTTCAATGTATTTACAGGAGCATCGTTATTCAAACCAACTCTGACTCCAGCTAATGGACCTTCAAAAGGTACATTAGAATTTATCAAAGCTGCAGAAACTGTATTCAATGCCAAAATCAATGGATCATTCTCTCCATCAAAAGACATAACTGTAACAATTATACTGACTTCATCTCTGTAATCATGAGGAAATCTTGGTCTTATTGCTCTATCTATCATTCTAGCTTTTAGTATTGCATCATCACTTGGGAATCTCTCTCTTTTTACAAATCTAGATCCACTTATCTTTCCTGAAGCATAGAATTTCTCTATATATTCAACGGAAAGTGGGAAATAGTCCAATTCACCATTGGATGCTTTACTGTTTACATTGACTGTAATTACTGTGTCACCCATTCTAGCAAGAATTGATGATTGAGACTTAAGAGCAAGTTTTCCTGTTTCAAAGGCACACTTTCTTCCTTCTATCTCAAATTCGTGTTTTATTTCTTTAAACAACATTATTTAATATATTTAATTTATTTACGATTTTAACCAAAAATACAAATAGTGGTTAATCTATTTTAATTTGAAAGTTTTTACAAAGAAAGGGGTAGAAAGATATCCCTAGATACCAAGCTTCTTAGCTAACACATTATATCGCTCCTCTTCGCTACTCTTTAAGTACTGAATTAATCTTCTCCTTTTTCCGACCATATTCAAAAGACCTTTTCTTGAGTGATTATCTTTTTTATGAGTTTTCAAATGCTCTGTTAAACTATCTATCTGTTGAGAGAGTAAAGCTATTTGAACTTCAGGGGAACCTGTATCACCCTCGTGGAGGGCGTACTTCTTCATTACTTCTGCTTTTTCTTCACCTGTTAGTGCCATATTTATTATTAGGTTAACATCATATATCGGTATTTACAAGGGATAATCCTTATGAAAATGTGCACTATTGTATAATTAAAAATGGGATATGTCAAGTATTGCCTTTATCTCGATACTTTATAGCAGAAGACCTGATCTCCTTCTTTCACTTCTATCTTATCATTAATTTGTATTCCACATTCAAAACCTTGTTTTACATCTGTAACAGTTTCCTTGTTTATCCTCAATGTCTTAATTTTACTCTCTCCAACTATTTCATCATTTCTAACGATATATACCTTACAATCTTTCTTCAACAAACCCTTTTCTACCTTAGATCCAAGGATACTAGTACCATCTGAGAGCGTAAATATTGTTTTTACGAGAGCATTTCCTATCTCTTCTTCAGATTCAGTAGGTAAAGACATTATGGTTATTGCTTCCTTAATCTCTTCTAAAAGTTTGTAGATTATGTCATATGTTTTTACTAAAGTTCTCTTCTTCTTTGCATAGTCCAATACTCCTTTTTCAATTGGGACTTCAAAACCTAAGAGAATTGATTTAGAAAGTTCTGCCATCTCTGCATCCTTCAATGTAATACTTCCTACTCCAAAATCAACAATATTTACCTTAAATCCATCTTCGTCTATCTTCTCCAATGATTTCATTATTGCTTCCAAAGATCCTTCTGAAGAACTTTTTAATATGACATTAAGATGACCACCTTCTTCTTCACTTACTGTAGAGAAGAAACTACCTATTTCAGCATCTTCTTCAATCAAAGATTTCTCTTCTTTAGAATACAAAGTTTTAAGAAGTTTCTCATTCTTTTCAGAAAGAACAAAAACCTCGGTACCAAGTTCAAGAAGATGAGAGAGACCTATTATTTTTCCTCCACAACCACAATCTAAAGAACAAAGGTTTTTACCTTCCTCTGTAATCATTCCTTTAACTTTTTCTAATACAAATTCATCACCTGCTTTGTATCCGAACCAACTACCCTGGTCCATGCATCCTTGTATTAGGGCTATGGAAGAAATATTTCCTTTGAATTTGTCTTTTATCGATTCTAATACAAATGCCTTTGCAACAACACCAGCAGGTAGCAATATATCCTCTCTTAATCCTTCCACTTCCGAAACTAGAGATATTAGATCAAGAAGTTCATTTAAGCCTTTTCCTGTTTTACCGGATACTTCTACAACAGGTACACTTCCACCATATCCTTCTAATTGAAGGCCACTGTTTACAACTTCTCTTTTTATTTTTTCAAGATTTACATCGGGAAGATCGCATTTATTTATTGCAACTACTGGTTTAACTGTTGATTTATTTATTATCTCTATGGATTCTTTGGTCTGAGGCTTCACACCATCATCAGCAGCTACAACTAAAACAACAATATCTGCAATACTTCCACCTCTGACTCTCATGAGATCAAATGCTTCGTGCCCAGGAGTATCAACAAAAGTAACTTTTTTACCGCCTGGTAAATCTACTGTAAATACTGAGACTT
Source organism: uncultured Candidatus Saccharibacteria bacterium (assembly GCA_964557565.1). GTDB lineage: Bacteria > Patescibacteriota > Dojkabacteria > SC72 > SC72 > UBA5232. The sequence goes on along the minus strand of CAZLAH010000001.1, from coordinate 73,832 downwards.
TTTGAGTAATACCACCAACTTCACACTCTTGTACATTACTCTTTCTGATATTATCAAGAATTGTTGTCTTACCGTGATCTACATGACCAAGAATAGTGACAATGGGGACTCTACCACAATTGCTTGTGCTTTTAATTTCTCCCTTTTTGTTCGTACTATTCTTAGACATTGTATAACCTCTTTGTAAAAATTATTCCTCTTTAGATTCTTTTTCATCAGAATTCTCTTCATTTTTTACAATTTCACCACCAGAACCAATTATATCAATCTTGTAACCAGTTAACTTCCAAGCCAATCTTACATTTTGACCCTCTCTTCCAATAGCTAAAGAAAGCTGATCAGAAGGAACTGTAACTGTTGCTGTTTCCTCTACTATCTTAACATCCTCTATCTTTGCAGGACTTAAAGCGTTTGCAACAAATTTCTCAGGATCTTCATCCCATTCAATGATATCTATCTTTTCCTCTCCCAATTCATTCATCACATTTGCAATACGAATACCTCTTTGACCAACACATGAACCAATTGGATCTACACCTGTTTGATTAGAAATCACTGCCATCTTACTTCTCGAACCAGCTTCTCTTGCTACAGCCTTTATCTCCAAAACTCCAGACTCTATTTCTGGAACTTCTAACTTAAACAGCTCTATCAAAAATTTAGGATCTGCTCTTGAAACAATCATTTGAGAATCTACAATTTCCTTAAGCAAAACTTTGTATCTATCACCCATTCTGTAGAATTCATTTGATATCTGTTCCTCAGAAGGCATTATTGCTGTTGCTTTTCCAATCTCAAATATTACCTGCCCTTTCTGCATTCTTTGCATCAAAGCAGAAAACACCTCTCCAACCTTATCACTATATTCACTGATAACTGCATCTTTTTCTGATTCCCTTATCTTTTGAAGAATAACTTGCTTTGCAGTTTGAGCTGCAATTCTTCCGAAATCTTCAGAAGGCATCTCGATTTGAATAGAGTCACCAACTTCAACATTTGGAGAAATTAATTCTGCTTCAGATATTGAAATCTCTAATTCGTTATCTTTAACCTTTTTAACAACTTCTTTAGTTGCAATTAGTTTGAATTCTCCTGTTTCTCTGTTTAATTCAACAGTAAGATTACTGCCCAATTCCTCTTCTTCTTTCTCCTCATTTGTAAACTTCTCTTTTTTGTATGCTACTAAAATGGCTGATTCCAAAGCCTCAAATATTTCTTCTTTTTCAATACCTCTTTCTGCAGATATTTGATTTATTGCTGATATGAACTCAGATGTCATTGACATATCACTAATATGTAAAATTTAAGTTAAAGTTCTTTCTAAAAAAAAGGTGAGAATTCTATCCTCACCCTTCTCTTTGTATAACTTTCGAGTTAAGTATAGCATATTATTTGGTACAATACCAAATCCAAAACTATGCTTTAGCCATCTCCTCCCAAAGTTTCTTTTCTTTTCCATTTAACTTTGTAGGTATATCAACCTCTATCTTTACATACTGGTCTCCTCTGTCTTTTGAGGAATTGAATAAAGGACAACCCTTGCCCTTTAGTTTAAATATAGTCCCTGGTTGAGTACCTTTAGGTATTTTTAATTTAACAGATTCAAATATTGTCTTAACCTCAATATTGTCTCCTAAGACTGCGACATGCACAGGGATATTTTCTGTAGAATATATGTCATTTCCTCTTCTTTCAAACTTCGTAGATACCTCAACCTCTATTTCTACATAGAGATCTCCTACAGAGCCTCCATTTCTACCTACATTTCCACCTCCTCTGAATCTCAACACCATACCGTCGTATGCTCCTGCTGGAATTTTTACTGTAAAACTCTCTTCTTTTATCTTAACTCCCGTACCCTTGCACTCTTTACATGGGTCCTCAACTACATATCCTTTCCCATTACAATTAGTACAAACAGACATAACTGCCATCTGACCAAATATCGTATTTCTAACTTGACGCTGTTGCCCAGATCCTTTACATACAGGACATTCTTTGGTTTTCCCAGAAGCACTACCAGATCCACCACATTTCTCACACCTATCCTCCCTCCTTATACCAATCTTGTACTCTCCACCTCTCATTGCTTCATCAAAGCTTAGTCTCACCCTATACCTAATATCACTTCCTTCATCTTCTCTTTTTCTGCTAGAGGAAGAGAAATTGAATCCGAAATCATCTCCTAAACCGCCACCAAAGAAAGAATTGAATATATCTCCCATATCAAAAGGTGCTCCATTGAAATCTGTATATCCACCTGTTCCTCCAGGATTGAAACCTGCCGTACCAGCATGTCCATATTGGTCGTAAGCCGATCTTTTACTTTCATCAGAGAGTATTTCGTATGCTTCCTGTACCTCTTTAAATTTCTCCTCTGCATCTTGTTCTTTGTTTACATCAGGGTGATATTTTTTTACCAGCTTTCTGTACGCCTTCTTTATCTCCCCATTGCTGGCATCTTTCTTCACACCCAATATTTCATAGTAATCTCTTTTTTCCATATGAGGAATAATTTTAGCAAACAAAAACAATATTTGCTACTCAGTTAAGAAATTACTGTTCAAACATATGTTGAAATCTGATAATATCTTTGTATATGGATAGCCAATGGAATGTAAAAGTAGAAGATACACAGAAAGTAAGGAAGGTAAGATTGTATACCTCCTTCTTCCTCGCGACAGCAGGGCTTGTAATTGTTGCTAGCCAAGTAATACCTCTTACAAAGTCATATGTAGAAGGCGTATTGGAAGAGAAGAGACAAGATATGAAAGTAGAACCTGTTCCTGAGTCTTACAAAAAATATATTGAAGATGAATTTGCATACTACGATCCTGGTCTTAGTTACTTTGCAAATCTTTCTCAGAAATTAGGGAATTTAGATCTAACAAATCAGTATTCATACAACCCTCAAACTGGATCACAGGTAGAGGTCAAAGTGGACAAAGAATATTCAAAAAATATGTATATCGATATTGAGAGTATTGGTATAAAAGGGGTGAAGATAGCTGCTAATGTAGAGAGTGAGAAAGAGAATGTTTACAATCAATATTTAAAAACAGGAGTAGCACACTTCAGAGGTACTCCGCTTCCTGGAGATGGTGGCAATTCCTTCATATATGGACATAGTGCTGTGGAATCATTCTTCAACAAGCACTCAAACAATCCAGAAACAATATTCTCAAGACTGGATGGTATAGATGTAGGACAGAAAGTAACAATAAAAAGAGATGAAAAAGTGCTAGAGTATGTAGTAAGAAGCAAGAAGATAGTATCTCCTGACGACTTCTCCATCTTGCAACCTGTAAATGACAAAGAAACCGTAACAATGATGACCTGTTGGCCTTTGGGCATAGGGACAAAGAGGTTAATAGTTATCGCTGAGAGAAGAATATAATTTTTTAGATATACAATATGATTTCCGACAAAACAAAAAAAATATTACTCTTCGGAGGTATTGCTCTTTTTCTGATACTGGTAGCAACTGCTATTTTCCTTCTTGTAGAGAAAAACAGAGAAAAAAGTAAGGTTGAATCAACAACTCTTGTATACTGGGGATTATGGGAACCCGCTTCAGTCATGCAACCATTAATTGACGAATTTGAGTCACAAAACCCTGGAGTAGACATTCAATATTCCCAACAGACCTTCTCAAACTATGAATCAAGAATTTTTACAAGACTAGAGCAATCTACAAACACATCAGAACCTGCTCCTGACATATTCAGAATACACAACACATGGGTACCGAAGTATTACAAATATCTTTCTCCTTTACCAAGTACAGTTATGAGTGCAAGTGATTACTCCAATCTCTTCTATCCTACTGCTGTTGAAGATTTTACAAGTAAAGATGGAAATATATATGCAATTCCTTGGGAGATAGATGGCTTGATGGTACTTTACAACAAAGAGATACTAGCAGAAGAAGGAGTAGAAGAACCCCCACAAGATTGGGACTCATTTTTTGAGTTGGCACAAAATCTAACAAAGAGAGATTCTGCTGGCAAGATAACTCAGGCTGGTTTGGCGATGGGTACATCCAAGAATATTAAGCATTCTGCAGAAATACTTTCTTTTCTTCTTTTACAAGAAGGTATGGATATAATAGATGATAGTAAAACAAAAGTATCTTTAAATACCCTAAAAGGTGTTAAGGTTTTCCAAACATATACTAACCTAGCTCAAGGCGACACCGCAATTTGGTCTTCTACACTCCCAACTGATTTGGAAATGTTTTTCTCTGGGAAATTAGCAATGATGATCGGACCAAGTTGGAGAGTGTTTGATGTAATCGAGGCATCACCAACCATCGAATTTGATACTGCACCATTACCACAATTAAAAGCTAACACAGAAACAGTTTACTACTCTACTTACTGGGGAGATTCTGTGAGTAAAACATGTAGTAATCCAACTTTGGCTTGGAAATTCATCAAATTCCTTTCTGAGAAGGAGCAACAAATGAATCTGTATTCTAATTCATCACAAATACGAGCATTTGGGGAGCCTTACTCATTAGTAGAATTAAATAGTAGTATGGTAGACAAAGCATATGTATCTGCTATAGCTGAGATGGCCCCAGAAATGAGGTCATGGCAAATGGGGGACGAGTCATTTGTAAAATCTACATTAAATGAAGTGGTTACAAATATACTTGAGAGTGGAATGGATATTAATGAAGCTTTGAGAAAAGCAGAAACAGCAATAAATGAAAAACTTGCAGTTACTAACCAATAACCATTATTATATACAATGCCAAGAGTAAATGCCCCAAGAAAACATGAACAGAAAGCAATCATAAACATATCTTTCTTTATCCTCCTTTCTTTACCACTAGTTGTTTTTGGTTTACTTCAAGACAGTTTTGATACAAGAAACAGAGCTTTTGATGATTTGGAATTAAGCGATGAAAATCCATGTATAATTTCTCTACCTCATGTAAATCCATATACATTGGAAGTTGGTAAAACTGTAACCATACAGGTAGATGCAAAATTAGATGGCTCAGGGATTGCAGGTCTTGAAATTACAGATTCTTCTGGTAATTCCATACACCAAGAAACATATGAGAATTATCCATTAGAAATAGGAACCTCTTTTAGCTATACACCAACAAAATCAGGTACTGTAGATCTTCTAGGATTAATTAAGAAAGGAGAAGGTGGAAGTGTAGCATGTAAAATCAGTAGTCCATATGATATAAAAGGATTAAGAGCAATTTCAAATAATCTCTCCCCTGAATTTACATCCAAAGCATCATCCTCTAAACCATCACAAGACATTAAAACAGGAACCATATATGAATATACATTAACAGCAGAAGACAAGGATGGGGATAGGATCAATTACTTTTACTCATTCACTCCTAGAGCTGATTGGTTAAAACCAACAATTGTAGAGGATGGCTCTAACGGTAAACTAACTATTCGATTTAAGGGTACTTCAGAAAAAGCTTCTAGCTACCTTGCCAATATATTCATCCATGATGGATACAGCACACATCTTCGTTCTCAATCATGGGTCATAAGTGTGAGTCCTGCTGAGAATGATATACCAGTCATAAAGATCATAGATCCATTAGAGAGTTTAAGATTAAATGCTGGGGATAGTTTCAAGACTTCTTGGGAAGCTTCTGACTTGAACCATATCTCTAAGTACCAACTCTTCATGGCGAAGAATCCTACAGATGAAAGCTCTTGGATAACTGTAGACAACAACATAGCATATGACAAGACATCATATACTGTTCCGACATCATCTCTTTCCTCTGGGACATACAAAGTAATTGCCAAAGCTGTAGACAACAGAACACCTGCAGGTATAGGCACAGCGATATCTTCTGAAGAGATAGTAATATCTAGAACAACAGATACAGAAGATGAGAATGATGACTCAGTTGTAATGGCAACTGCACAGGTAACAAATATGTCTCCTTCTTCTACGGATGAGATTACAAACAGAAGGATAACCATAAAGGCAACAGCAATAGCTAGTGATCAAGCAAAGATTGAAGAAGAGAGTATTTCATTTAAGGTAGACGGTATAGATGTTTCTGAGAATGTTAAGATAAACAGAATATCCGAAAGTGAATTCACCCTAATATATCAACCTCAGGAAGATCTGAGTACTGGATTACACAAAGCTGAGATCTACTTCAAGGATACGAATGAAAAGGAGATAACAAAAGGATGGGACTTTACTGTAACTGGAGAAGAAAAGGATGATTCAGAATATATCAATGTATTTGGATATGATATTGCAAAGAGAACATTGATCATCATTGGCATTGGTATACTAATTGTTGCTATTGCACTTGTAGCTCCTTTTGTAATTGCATCCATATGGAAGGATGACAAAAAGAAGACAGGAGATGATGTATATTCAAATAGTAAATTACCACCATCAATACCTTCAGAAGAAAATACATATATCGAACCAATGGAGGTACCTGAGATAAAGGAGATGGTTGAAAATACTCCTGTAGAAGAGACTCCTGTCGAGGATGTTTGGAATTCATTCTCAGCTCCAACTCCAGTAGTAGAAGAGGTTGTGCCGGAGAGTGTTCCTGAAGTTGTAACTGAAGCACCTCCTGCTCCTGCAGTTGTAACGGAGATACCTCCTACTCCTCTTGTCCAAGAAGTTGCTCCAGCAGAACAACCAATGCCTCCTGTTCAAGTAGAACCTGTAATACCAGAACCTGAGATACCATCCTTTGAACAGTTACAAAATATAAATGATCAAATAGTTCAACAGACTCAGGATCAAGATACAAATAGCACAGTAAGATAGAAATTGATATAATCTCGGAATGAAAAATCTTTCATACATTGATATTAGAAATAAATATATCGATTTCTTCAAGAAAAATAATCATGAAGAGATACCTAGTGCTCCTTTAGTTCCAGAAAATGATCCTTCTGTTCTCTTTGTAAATGCAGGTATGTTTCCTTTAGTACCTTTCTTACAGGGAGAGAAACATCCAAATGGAACAAGGCTAGTAAATTCACAAAGATGTATAAGAACTGGAGACATTGATGAAGTTGGCGATGCATACCACTATACTGCATTTGAAATGTTAGGTAATTGGTCTCTGAATGACTACTTCAAGAAAGAAGCAATTGCACTCACAGTAAAATTCTTCGTTGAGGAATTAGGTTTTGATATTAATAAAATATATGCAACCGTATTCATGGGAGATGAAACCTCTCCGAAGGATACAGAATCAATAGAGATATGGAAAAATATTTTCAAAGAGTATGGAATAGATGCAAAGGTTGGAGAGAAGATATTAGAAAAAGGGAAAGAAGATAACTGGTGGGAGCTTTCTACTGGTGGACCGTGTGGACCAGATTCAGAAATATTCTATGAAATTAATGGTGAATTAGTAGAGATAGGAAACAATGTTTTCATGGAATATCTTAAGGTTGGAAATGAATACAAAGATTTAGGGAGACACAATGTAGATTTTGGAGGAGGATTAGAAAGAATTACCTGTGTAAGCCAGGGTATTGATAATTTCTATGAATCTGATATCTGTAAACCTATCTTTGATTTAGTTAAATCATTAAGCAAGAATCATATCTTAGAATCCCAAAGAATCATTACAGACCATATTAAAGCAGCTACATGGATCATCATGGATGGTGTTGTACCTAGTAGAAATCAACAGGGATATATATTAAGGAGAATAATCAGAAGAGCTATTAGGCATGGAAGGAAATTAGGAATAGATGGCTTGTTTACTAGAAAGATTGGAGATATAGCTATACAGCAATTCTCACCTGTATGGAATAAATTAGAAACAGACAAGGAAAGAATTCTTAATATACTTGAGGACGAAGAGAAAAAATTCAGTAAAACATTGGAAAATGGATTAAAAGAATTAGATAGAATAATTAAAGATGGAGAAGATTTACCAAAGAAAGCATTTAAGCTTTACGAAACATATGGATTTCCAATAGAACTTACCATAGAGGAATTACAAAATAGAAACATAGAATTTAACGAAGAAAACCTTCTAAATGAATTCCAAGAAGCACAAAAACAACACCAAGAACTCTCTAGAACATCCTCTGCAGGTATGTTCAAAGGAGGACTAGCAGATACTTCTGATATGTCTACAAAATATCACACTACTACACACCTCCTACTTAAAGCCCTAAGAGAAGTACTAGGAGAACACGTATATCAAAAAGGAAGCAACATTACTCCTGAAAGACTTAGATTTGATTTTCCAAATGAAGAAAAACTTACTGAACAACAAATACAAAAGATTGAAGATATTGTAAACGAACAAATACAAAAGGAATTATCAGTATCATTCGAAGAAGTAAGTAAAGAAGAAGCTCTAAAGCTAGTACCATTTGCAGCATTTACAGAAAAATATGGTGATATTGTGAAAGTTTACTACATTGGAGAAAAAACAAACCCATACTCAATAGAGATCTGCAATGGACCTCATGTAACTAACACAAAAGAACTTGGTACATTCAAGATAGCAAAACAGGAAAATATTGGAGCTGGAATTAAAAGGATCAAAGCAATATTACAATAACTATGACTAACTACCCAATACTAGCAATAGATTACGGAGACAAACACTTTGGAATTGCATACAGTGATTTCAATGGAAAGATAGCTTCTCCTCTTGATGTCATATCCATAACTAAAAACAGAGATATCAATACTGTAATAGAGGAGATTCTGGAAATATGCACAGAGTACAGAATAAAAACAATACTCATAGGTATGCCACAAAAGTTTAAGGAATCTCACACAAAAACAGAACAAAAAATACAAAAATTCATAGAGCAAATAAAGGGTAGAACAGATATTCCCATCATTACACACGATGAGAGCTTTTCTACAATTTCAGCACAGAATATGCTAACATCTTCAGGTCAGTCTATTAAGAAAACAAGAGGCAAGATAGACAGCATAGCTGCTACTGTATTCCTACAAGAATTCTTAAATTCAAAACAAAAAAATAGTGGATAGCAAAAAGCCCAAAAACCTTAGTAAAATTTTTCTACTGCTACTACTCTTCGTAATTGTATCTTGTGTGTTTTTGAAACTTAACTATGACTCTACATTAAAAAAAGCAAACAGTGAGAGTACAGAGAAGGTTCTTTTCGAGATTCAATCAGGAGAGAGTGTCGATAGTATCTTAAGCAATCTCATTGAGAAAGATGTTTTAAAAGAGAATTACAAATATTACACAAAGATATATTTAAAACTTAATGATCTAGGACCTAAGCTACAAGCAGGAGTATATGAATTACCTTTGAATCTAAATATCATAGAACTTATGCAGACATTACAAAACGGTAAGAACCAAGATATTTGGGTAACTATTCCTGAAGGTTTGAGAAAGGATGAAATAGCAGAGACACTTGAAGAAGAGCTTACTCGAAACAGTAATACTCAATTCTCCAAGAGTGAATTCCTTAGCTTAACAACAAATAGTGAATATATTAAAGGGCTTGGATTGATAGATGGTATATCTGATTTAGAAGGATTTCTATTCCCCGATAAATATGCATTTCCAATAGATTCTACAACTGAAACAGTTATTGAAAAAATGGTAAACAATTTCAAAAGCAGAGTCGGTGATGATTACACATATCAAGACATTGTCTTTGCAAGTATCGTAGAAAGAGAGGGATACAGCTCTTCTGACAAGCCAATAATTGCAGGAATAATAATTAAGAGATTTAACGAAGGCTGGTTGTTACAAACAGATGCTACACTACTTTACCCTGTAAAAGATTGGAAACATGTAATAACCATTACAGACAAAGAAGATGACAATCCATACAATACATACAAAAAAATTGGACTACCACCTACACCAATATGCAATCCTGGATTAGAATCAATAACTGCAGTAAAAAATCCAACCACAACTGATTACTACTACTATATTCATGACAATAATGGTACTCCTCACTATGGTAAAACATTAGATGAACATAATCGTAACGTTCAACAATATCTTAGATAATTTTTTACTACTGCCCAATGACTATACAAATGGAAATGAAAGATAAAAATTTATCTAAGATGGAAAAAATTATTCCTGCTAAATCACCTGCTGTAGAGAAGCCTAAAAAGAAGATCAATACTAAAAAGGTCATTCTTTTCAGTGCCATAGCTCTAGTTGTATGTGGGATTGGTTTCCTTGCCTACAAAGGATATGTACTTTCAAAAGGAATAGGATTTAAATTTGATTCTAACTCCATTTTAAACCAAGAAACTCCTGAATTAAAAAAGGACTCCTCTGGTAAATTCACGAATGCACTAATCGTTGGAATAGATACTAGAGAGACAGGTGAAGAACATAGCACTGATACAATTATCCTTCTCTCTTACAATCACGAAACAAACAAAGCCTTGATGCTTTCCATCCCTAGAGATTTCAATGTTGAGATAGGAGAAGACTCGGGATGGTTTTCTAGAATAAATGCTGTATATGCTAATGCCGAGGACAAAGAGGAAGGAAGTGGTTTAATAGCACTTAAAAAGACAGTTGAAAAAGTAACAGATTTGGAGATTCAATACTATGGAATGGTAGATCTAAAAGGCTTTACAAAGATAGTTGATGCTGTTGGAGGAATAGATGTGAATGTAGAGAATAGTTTTACTGACTATCTCTACCCCATTGGAAAATCTTACAAAACAATTAGCTTCAAGGCTGGTCCTCAAACAATGGATGGCACAACAGCTTTGGAATATGCACGATCACGACATTCACAACAGAATAATGAAGGATCTGACTATGCTAGAGCAAGAAGACAACAAAAAGTAATTGTTGCATTGAAAGACAAGGTCCTTAGTAGCGAGACTTTAACAAACCCAAGAAAAATATTGGATATCATTTCTTCTGTAACAAAGAATATTAAAGTTTCAGATTTTACATTAGATGATATTGAGGCTGGATTGAACCTAGCAAAAAAGTTTGATGAAGAAAATGGAACAGTATATTCATTTGTCTTAGATCCGACAAGTGGAGGCTACTCACTCATAGAAGTTAAATCTACAGAACCATATGCCATAGGACCAAAGGATGGTTACGGTGTATATACAAGAATACAAGAATATATTGAAAATATTATTGCAGAACCTGCTCTTTACTCAGAAAAACCAAACCTCTATGTATACGATACCGGTCTTGGATACAAGGCTGTTCAAGAAACAATTAAAGATATGAAACTGGAATATCCATACATTAGCATTACTTTTAACGGAACACTCTTTAAGGACAAAGAAGGCATAGTAGTATATTCAAATACTGAAGATTTCCCAAACAGTATTGATACAGTAGCAAGCTACTTAAAAACTGAATCCAAGACAAAACCAGAATATATTACTTCAAAAGTAGGCAATGGAGGTGTTACAATATTACTAGGTAAAGAGATTCAATTAGAAACAGAAGAAGAGTAAAAGTGGAATACAAACTATATCATGGTAACTCTGCATACCTTTCATTGGAAAGGCTTCATGCACATATCAAAGAAGTAGCGAATGAAGAGTCAACAACTCAGGTAAATTTCTATGACGCAGACAGTATTGATCCAAGTAAGATAATCGACCTACTCTCGTCTCAAGATCTTTTTGCACCCAAAAGAATATTCATATTTAAAAGATTAAACAAAAACAAAAAGAAAGACCTCATATACGAAAGTCTTTCAGAAATATTAAATAATACCAATTCTTCAGATACTGCAATTTTCTGGGAGGATCAAAAAGTAAAATCTAATACCAAATATTACAAACTTTTCAAAAAGAACTTAGAAGAGATACAAGAATTAAACAAACGATCATTTGTACCATGGTTAAGAGAGAGATTAAAAGAGGCTGATTTAAAAATTGAACCAGAAGCATTGAAGATAATGGCTACTAGAACAAACTATGATCCTGAAAGATGTTTGAATGAGATAGAGAAATTCCTTTTAAATGACAAAGAAAAGATCATAAAAACAGAGGATGTAAATGCCTTGATAACAGATACTTTGGAAGAGAACATATGGGCCTTAATAGATGCAATTAACCAAGGTAACAAGGTAAAGAGTATGGATATCCTTGAGAACTTGAATAGACAAACAGTTGATCCTAACTATACAATTTCCATGTTAGCTAGAAATATACGTTTAGTTACGCTTACAAAGTTCTTGATTGAAAACAATCACACATCAAAAGATATAGCTTCTTTACTAAAGGTCCCTCCATTTCTAGTCCCAAGTTTAATTGGTACATCTAAAACATACAAAGAAGAGAGATTAAAAATGATATACACAAAGCTTTCTAATTTAGATTTTCAAATTAAAACAGGTCAAATCAATGGGAATTTAGGTCTAACACTAATATGTCCATATCTTTAAAAAGTATATGTTGACACTGTATCTGTATTAAATTAAACTTTGTGTGAGCAATTATCTTAAAATTGTTACTGCCGTTAATGGATGAAGTTCGAAGAGTAACCACAACAAGAGCACCTAAGAAAACAATCACTATTCTCATTGCTATAGTTGGTTTTTTGGGGATAGTATTAATTGGTGTAGCCATATATTTCTACGCCATAAAAGATACTACTGATAGTGAAGGCACAAAGACCAAAACTTGTGGTTGTTACTACATAGATCCTGCAGTAATATCCGAATGTAGTGATCCTAGAAGAGGCTTCATGTTTGAAACTATTACTGTACCTGAGGACCAAACATGTAAAGCGGCATGTTCTACAAGTAAGCTTTCTACAAATCTTCTTAAAAGTAGTACACAACAAGACCTTTTCCAAATATGTCAATTACAAACAATACAAGATACTAGATGTTCAGAGATGATTGTTAAAGACAAAGATGGAAAAATTGTAACTGGGAAAATATCTACAGATGACGAAGTTACAATTGAGGCGAAGTTTAACAAAGAATATACGGACTACTCTTTTACAATCAATAACGAACCTGTAGAACCAGATATCATATCCCCTGACAAATTAACCATCAAAAAGACATTAAGCTCTTTTGATTCTTCTTCTTTAAATATTGTAGCTACTGGAAAAGATAGTAATTTGGAGCAGATTAACTCTCCTCTTTGTAGGAGATTAATTGAGGTTGATCAAGAAGGTTCTTCGAATGTAAATGAGATGCAGGTACAAACAAGAATTGATAATCAAACCTTTAAGCTTTCTAACATTACAATTAAAGCAGGAAATCTAAAGGATGATTCAGACATCACACTACTCTTCTCCTTTAGTAAAAATTACCCAAATATAACAATGAAGGATGGGTTTACATTGGACACAGCAAAAGGAGAGATAACGATATTAGAACAAGATTTGTATAGCGCTGACAACTTTACAACAGCTACTAGTTTCTCACAATTAAATGACTATGAAGGAGAGATGAAAATAACGGTTGACGTCCAAGACAGTAATGATTCCATAGGTTCTACTACAACATCTGTGATTTTCCCAACAAAAGAATCACTACAAGAAGAAGAAGGAGAAACAAAGGAGGAATCTAATTTCTTAGTTACAAAAGCAGCCAATTTAGAGTGTGTAGAGAGAGTTTCTCCGAACAATACAGTTCTCTTTACAATAACTACAACAAACAATAGCTCTAAGGCTCAGGTGATATCTTCTGTAAAAGATAAATTACCTCTTGGTTTTGCGTATGTACAAAGTACTACAAAGATAAATGGTGTCTTGGTAAATGACAATGACTATGTAAAAGTTACTGATGTTGGAGATAGTAAGGAGATCGTATGGAGTAAGACAGATGGATGGAGTTTGGATAGTGGCAAATCATTGGTCATACTCTTTCAAGCCTCTGTAGGTGCAAGTGCTCTTACAGGATCGAACCAAAATGAGGCAATAATAACTCCTGTTGAGATACCTGCAGATCCATCATCTCTAAGAACAGAATATGTCATAAGTGTACAACAAGATTGTGAAGCTCCAACAACACCAACTACACCTACCACTCCAACAACACCATCTACTCCTCAAACAGGACTATTTGATAGCACCATTAGCAGAGTACTACTTGGCATAATTATGCTCTCAATTGGTTGGTATATATACAATAGACCTTTTGGAAGAGTAATGGTAAGTAAATTAGTAGAATCAAAAGCTTTCAAGTCTGCAGAAATAGTATCATGGAAATTATTCAACCCAAAGAGATACTTCGAAGAGAAAACAATCAGAAAACTAAGAAGAAAATCCTAAAGATTACTAAAAGAAAACTCTAAAGGAATACCATTATTACCATATGTTTGATTATCAGAATTTATCAAGAAGAAATATCTATCTATTGGAGAGACTTTCTCCAATACTACTAAATGCTCTTTTGATTTAGAACTCGAAGAAGAATCTACCCCAATCATATTAATACTCTTTTCATCCAAACCATACTGTACAAAAGAAAAGCACTTATTTTTTGTTGACCAAGAAATATTCACAGAGTAATCTTTGCTACCTTTCTCTACAAATACATTGTAAGGTACACATTCATTATCATTAGATCCAAACATATCAAAACTAGAGACATTCTTTGCAACGAGTAAAATAGCTGACACCGAAACTATCAGAACAGAAAACACACCTAAGAAAACAAACAGTTTAACTTTCATTCAACTATTCTACTAAAATATAGCTCTCTTTTGTAGAAGAATTGCTACCATCAGACACCCTTAAGACAATTCTATATGTACCTTCACTGCCAACTGTAGGAGTCCCTTTTAATCTACTACCCTCTAGAAACAGCCAAGATGGTCCTTCTACTAAGTCATATGACATTTTACTCTTCTTGGAATCTGAATCTACTACCTGTATCACAAAAACATACTCCTCTCCGATAATAGCAGAAACAGGAGGAGTATTAACAATATATGGAACACCAGACACATTTGTAACACCCTTTACATTCTCCAATTCCGTATTCTCCTCTTCCTTCTTTAAGAAAAAATATCCTACAGCAACTGTAAATATTAAACATACTAAAAAAACACTTAAAACTATCTTTGTTTTCTTACCTCTTACCATAGAAAAAGTTTAACATAAATAAATATGTTTACAAACAAGGGTATAATATATATAATAGCCTGATTTACAACCCATTATATTTTTAAGATACAACAATGCCAAATTTAAAAACATCTATTAAAGATTTAAGACAGAACGAGAGACGAAAAATCGTTAATGACAGAATTCGAAATAGAATCAAAAAAGCAGTTAAAAAACAGTCTTCTCTTTTGAAAGCTAACGCTATTGCAGAGGGTGAAAAGAACTTGAAAAATGTTTTCAAAGTCTTAGACAAAGCAGCAAAAAAGAATATAATAAAGAAAGGTAAGGCTGACAGAATGAAATCTCGTCTTACCAAGAATTTAAACAAACTGCCAAAAGATAATGTCAAAACTGCTAAGAAGGGCTCTTAAAATTTCTCTCTGGCCAGCTATTTTAATGATTCTGGCTAAATTCTTGGGAATGGTAATTGTAGGCATCATATATGATCTTGAGTTTTACGTAGACAATAATGTAAATGGTATCTACTCTGTACAGATATATTTTACAGATTTCAACACTACTCTTTTTGTTAATTCATATTCAAATCTCGCTATGCTAATCCTTTTAGCAATACCAACATTCTACTTCATCATAAAGACTTCCATTTACCAATCTTCACTACAGAATCCAAAAACCATTGTCAAAATCACAAGATTAAACATCTTAAATTGGATAACGAAGAAAGATACCTCCTTCCTGTTAATATTCCTTTGGTCTTCTTTCCTAACACTAGCTTCAATAATTGTCATACTACAAACATTACAAGGTAATTGCTACCAATGGATAGGAATAGTAGCAGGAGTGACAGCATTGTTCAGTATATGGGGTACTATGAAGACATTCGAATTGGAAACTGATAATATATATCCAAGAAACAATAGATATTACTAAGAGATATGTATAATAGAAAAGAAGTTGCAAAAAAAGTGTTTTTACAGATTCTAGAACCTTTTGCTTTAGGTTTGTTAGCTTTGTTTTTCATAATTCCAAGCATTACAGTTCTCAATCTTTCTCCAATTACAAAACAATTAGAAAAATTAAACATCTTAGGTGTAACTACAGAGAACAATATCTCAGTATCACTTGTAGAGGGTAAGCATAATATCTTTACTTCTGAAGTACTAAATAAATCAGAAAAAGGATATGAATACTTTGTAAACATAAATAAAAGGGAAGCTGATAGCTACTCAAAACCAATATTAAAGGTTGAAAATAAAAATTCAGAATCAAAAACTTTGTATTTCTATGGACAAACAGAGTCGAATGTAAGATCAAACATATATTTAAAGATTGGTAATGATACATACAAATTACAAGACGACAAAGGTTTTGGATACAATCAAGAAATTAAATTAGCTCCAAATGATGAAGCTGTTGTATTTTTGGTTGTAGAGAATTTTGGGAATGTACAATTCTCTGAAACTTTCACAATGAGTATCATAGAGAAAACAGATCTCTAATCCTATAATTCCGTCCTCCATTAAGATATAATTGCCCTATGCATGAAGGTACTCCTTTAAATAAAATTCGCAATTTCTCAATAATTGCACATATAGATCACGGTAAGTCTACATTAGCAGACAGGATGCTTGAGGCTGCACATACTGATCTTGCAAGAGATAAAAGAAAGGAGAGAGTATTAGATAGATTAGATTTAGAGCAAGAGAAAGGCATTACCATTAAGTTACAAGCCTGCAAGATGGAATGGAAAGGACATCAACTTAATCTCATAGATACACCAGGACATGTCGACTTCTCATATGAGGTATCTAGATCATTAGCTGCATGTGAGTCTGCACTGTTGCTAGTAGATGCAAGTCAGGGTATACAAGCTCAGACAATTTCTAATACAAGAAAAGCACTAGATTTAGGTCTTAAATTAATACCAGTACTTAACAAAATTGATTTACCAAATATAAATATTGAAGAAAGAGAGAAAGAGATAGAATCTTTGTTAGGTTTTTCCAAAGATGAAATCATTAAAGTATCTGCTAAAACAGGAGAGAATGTTGAAACATTGCTTGATGCAATCATAGAGAAAACTCCTCCTCCTGTAGGAGACTCTAACTCTCCATTAAAAGCTCTCGTGTTCGATTCCTTCTATGACGAACATAGAGGTGTAGTCATAGCTATAAGACTCTTTGATGGCCATATTCGATATATTCCTGGAAAGGCTTCTGAATTACATATTCTACAAAGAAAACAATCATTTAAGCCCACTGAGATTGGTATATTTTCACCAAATTTAAGAGAAAGTACAGATCTGTATGCAGGTGAAGTTGGGTATATAGCTACAGGATTAAAAGATATTAGTTATTTCACAGTTGGAGATACAGTTGCTGATTCTCCAAATACACTACCTTTAGAAGGGTATGAGATACCAAAACCAAATATGTTTGCAACATTCTTTCCTACAGATCCTGAGGAGTACGAGAATTTGAGAGTAGCCTTAACAAAACTATCCCTGAATGATGCTTCTCTTTCATTCTCTGATCAGAGATCTAGTTTGTTAGGATCTGGATTTAGATGTGGATTCCTAGGTTTACTGCATATGGATATTATTCAGGAGAGATTAGAAAGGGAATATAACGTGGATCTCATTGTAACAGCCCCTACTGTTGAATACATGGTTACCAAGACAGATGGGACAGAATTAGCTATTCAAACACCACAAGAGCTACCAGACCCTTCAGAGATACAAGAAATAAGGGAGCCGTGGGTTAGAACTAGGATTTTAACTCCTGATACATACATAGGAGATATTATGAAATTGTGCCAATTAAAAAGAGGTCAGTATGTTAATACTGAATACTTAAGTAACAACAGACCAGATATCCAACTTAAAGAGCAGTATATTGTCTTGGAGTATGATATGCCGTTAGCATCTTTGATATCAAACTATTTCGATCTCCTTAAGAATATCTCAAGTGGTTACGCCTCTATGGAATATGAATTCATCGACTACTTCCCTTCTGATATTGTAAAAGTCTCAATATTGGTAAATCATGAGGATATTTCTGTATTGAATTTTTTGGATGTTAGAGATGAAGCTAGATTTAAGGCAGTTAAACTGCTCGAAGAGTTAAAGAAAGTCATACCAAGACAACAGTTCCCTATTCCAATCCAAGCCTCTATTGGTGCCAAAATCATTGCCAGAGAAGATGTTAGTGCATTTAGAAAAGATGTCACAGCAAAACTGTATGGAGGAGATTACTCTAGAAAAAAGAAATTGCTTGAGAAGCAGAAGAAGGGTAAGAAGAGACTAAAACAGATTGGTCAAGTCACTATTCCACAAGAGGCATTTTTAGCGATATTAAAGACTTAGTATGATCAAGAGATTAAAGCTTACAAACTTTAGACAGTTCAAAAATCTAGAACTCAAGTTCGATGGAGATATTGTAGTTCTACATGGTAACAATGCTATTGGCAAAAGTACAATACTAGAAGCTATTTCATTAATTACAAATGGTCATTCTCCTTGGGCTTCTACAGATGAATTCATTAAAAACGAGCAAGAAGAAGGAGAGAAATATACTAGGATTGAGATGGAAACAGATGAGAATGTTTTTACATATTACAAGTGTGAGACAAAAAAAGAGTTACGAATAGATGGACAGAAAACAACACCTAAGAAGTTTTTTCAAAAAAATTCTTCTGCTATTTTCAATCCTGAACAGATTGAAATACTAATGATATCCCCTAGTAAGAGAAGAAACCTACTAGATGACACAATAGTCATTTTAGATTATGGATATTCTGATGTGCTTAGCTTGTTTAGTAAAATCCTAAAGCAGAGGAATGCATATCTGAAAAAATTATCTAAAAATTTCTATGAGAGAGGTGTAATAGCAAGGAATGATCCTCAATTAAATTTCTGGACAAATGAGTTCCTCAATGTAGCAAATGTTATCCAGAAAAAGAGGATAGAAATTATAAATGACTTGGGCAAAGAAACTTTTAGATTGGAGTATGTAAAATCAAACAAAGTTGGATCTTTAGAAGATTGTTTAGAGGAGAGTAAAAAGAGAGATATTGCTACTGGGTATACAAATATTGGACCACATAGAGATGACTGGGAATTGATAAATGGTAAGGATATAAAGAGATATGGTTCTAGAGGTGAGAAAAGACTAGCTATTGGTCAACTTATTTTCAAGATTCAGGATTTAGTCAAGGAGGAAACTGGATCATACCCTACTCTTTTGCTTGATGATATTTCTTCCGAGTTAGATAGTAGTAATACTTCTTTGATATTCGATAGGAAGTATTTGAAGAAGCAACAATCCTTTATTACAGTAATTGATTACAAAGATATACCAAAGGATATTTTAAAGAATGCTCAGTTAATTGATTTGAATGCTTTTAAATAGTTTTCTATTTTCTTCTTTTTGTAATTTTTATCAAAGAATTCTATTTTTCCTTTTTTAGAATTTTCGATTAATCTAGGGATCTCTGGACTATGCCTTGATATTTTCATAAATAGGGTTTGTAAAACGAAAGCAAGTGAGTTAAAGAACTTTAAAATATAGTTCGTTTTGTTTAGATTAGATATTCTAGTAGTTAGTAAATCATTCTTTACTCCATAACTATCTTTGAGCCATTTATTTTTAGAATATATATATTGAGAATATTTTTCATTGTAGATCGGTTTTAGATACATAAGTTCATGAAAGTTGAATATATCATTTTCAAATTCCAAATCTCTTTCCTCAGATATTAAATTTAAACATAATTTGTCTTTTACTATTTTATCTTTTTTAGTTCTAATTGTGTGATGAAATATATTTCCGATAGAGACAATCCCTCGGTATAACCACATCGTATTATCTTTGACTACTAAGAATATATCAATATCATCTGAGTCTTCTGCGAAGCCTGCAGCTACAGATCCTGATACTGCTATAAATTTCACCCAATCGAATACAAGAAGTTTAGACATTTTCTCTTTTGCAAGTAATATCTTTTCATCTACAGACTCATTTCCAAAATCTTTTGATTTTTGTGTTTTTACTTCTTTCAAAAACTTTTTCCCCCAGATCCTTTTTATATCTTCTCTTGACACTGTTAAGTGCATAAGGGAACGAAATTTTATTAGTTCATCTAATTGTTTGTTCTTGCTAGACATGTTTTAATTATACTACTAAAACTTTCTTTAATATTCTGCTAAACTTTATGATGTAAAAATAGTAAAATCTGCCTATGAGACAACATGCAATTCCTCAAAATGTATTAGATGTGGAATTTAAACTTTTTACAAAGTTTACCTTAAAAGAATTCGCCTACTTGGCACTTGGTATTGGCTTCGGTGGATTGATGATATATTTAACTGTAGACAAGGTAATTCCCGCTATACTTGGTATCCCCGTTTTCTTTCTTTCCTCTGTTTCTGGTATCTTCCTCGGCTTGGTACCAATCAATGATCAAGATGCAGACAAATTTATTCAAAGCTATATTACAGCTATTAACAACCCTACTCAAAGAGCTTGGTTAAACAAGAAGATGAAAGCTGAAAGAGTAAAACCCGCTGTTAAACCAAATGAGGAAGGGAAATTAGTTCCTCAAGAGATTAAAGATGAGAAACCAAAAATAATTGGTGCTTCTTTTGTGAATACCCAAAGTAGCGAAGAAGATGTTGTTACTAGTGAGATGGAAGAAGTAAAAGAAGAAATGGAGCCAGTAGTTGCTTCTTTAGATCCAAACAATCTTGTAATTACTGATGAGAATTTAGAAAATTTCCAGTTTAACATTAGTAGCTCAGATAGTTTGCCTGGCAATATCAATATTTGGCTTTGTACAAAAGAGTTAAAGCCAATACCAAATACCATAGTATATTTAAGAAGCAAAGATGGTAAAATGCTTTACGCAAACAAGACTGGACCTAATGGATATTTCCTAACAAACAAAATATGGGATCCTGGAGTGTATGTTTTGAATTTTGAACATCCACAATTTAAGTTTCCAAATGTTCAGATTGTATTAACTAACAAAGAAAACAGATTACCTATTAAGATTAACGCAATATAGATGGATAAGAATGCAAGAGCAAGAACAACTTCATCAACACAAGAGCATTTAGCTCTGAGAGAGATCGTAGATGACTTAATTGTGAACAAGAATGGTACTGTATCAATGGTAATTCAAACATCTGCAATCAATTTTGATCTTCTTGCAGAGTATGAGCAAGATAGTAAAATTTATGCTTTTGCAGGATTACTTAATTCTTTGAATTTCAGAATCCAGATTTTAATTCGTACTAAAAGAATTGATATTACAAACTACATAGACTATCTTAAAGAGCAAAAAGAGAAACCAATGAGCGATGGTTTGAAGAAACAGTTAGAAATATATACTTCATTTGTACAGAACTTAATTGTGCAAAATGATGTTTTGGACAAGAGCTTTTTCTTAGTTGTACCTTACAGCCCTGCCCTTCAATTACCAGGTGCGAATCTTTTTGATTCAAAGAAAAACAAAGAAGAACAAGAAAGATATCAGAAGATGCAAACAGATCAACTTGTAGAGAAAGCAAAGCTTTTTCTTTTCCCCAAAAGAGATCACATTCTTAAGCAATTAAGTAAAATGGGATTGTATGGTCATCAACTTACTACAAAAGAATTAATAACTGAATTTTACACAATATATAATCCAGACGAATAGATATGGTAGATATAAATAGTTTAAACAACCAAGGGATTGAGAATACAACAAGCAAGATGCTTGAGGAATCTCAAAACAAGTTTCAAACAAAGGGAGAGAAGTATGCCCAGTTTAGAGAGACTATCCAGAAGGAGATACAGAGTGTAGAACCAAAAGATGATGGTGATAATCGTAACAAGTATTTTGATCCTTTAGTTGAAGATGAAGAAATTAAAAAGAAAAAGGGTTTAGCAGAGATGGTCCTTGAGAATGTCAAAGATATGTTTGGTGGGTCTAAAAAGAAGAAAGAGAAAGAACAGGAAGAAGAAGAGCAGATTATTCAAAATACAATAAATATAGAGAATGGAGAAGAAATGTCTATACAAGATATCATTGCACCGATAGATTTGGAGGTTGATTTTAATCACTTACAAATGGGTAATTACTATTTCAAGACTCTTTTCGTAAGTGGATATCCAAGATTTGTAGGACCTAACTGGCTATCTCCAATCATTAACTTTGAACACTCTCTGAGAATTAGTACCTTTTACTATCCTGTAGATTCAAAAACGATATTAGAAAAATTGAAGAAGAAGATTGGTGAGATGGAAGCTTCCCTCTATGCACAGATGGAAGAGAGAAAAGTTGTAGACCCATCATTAAAAGTTGCCCTTTCTGACGCACAGCAGTTACAGGATTCAATCGCGGAGGGTACTGAGAAGTTCTTCCATTTTTCAATGTATATAAATATATATGCAGAAGATAAGGATCTTCTAGAAAAATATACGCGTAATGTCATCTCTACACTTGCAGCTATAAATGTTACTGCAAAGCCTACTACACTCCAACAAGAGCAAGGATTTGTAAGTACACAACCTTTGGGTATCGACAATCTGTATATCACAAGAAATATGGATACTACATCCTTGGCGACTACATTCCCATTTGTAACTTCAGAGTTAACTATGGATCATGGAATTATGTACGGCATAAATATGCATAATAGAAGTTTAGTTATATTTGACAGATTTGAATTAGAGAATGCAAATACAGTTGTATTTGCGAAGTCAGGTGCAGGTAAGAGCTACTTCGTAAAATTAGAAGCTGTAAGAAGCCTTATGCTTGGTACCGAGATAATAATCATAGATCCAGAAAGAGAGTATGAAAATCTCTCACATGCCGTTAATGGTGCATATATTTCCTTCTCTCAAGACAAAGGAAACAAGATGAATCCATTCGAGCTCTCAGGAGTATCAGAAGAAGGAGATGACGAATTAAGAATGAAGATGCTTTCCTTACAGGGATTCTTCCGCGTTCTTTTCGGTGATATAACTAGTATTGAAGGATCTATTCTCGATAAAGCATTAATTCTTACATATAGAGAGAAGGGTATAACATTTGATCCTGCTACTCAAACAAAACAACCTCCCCTACTTGAAGATCTGTATAAAGTTCTCAAAGGTATGGCAGAAAATGAGGCGCATGGTTTAGCAAGAAGATTAGAGAAATACATCATTGGTAGTGGTGCTGGAGTCTTTAACGAAGCCAGTAACTTCGAGATTAGCAATCCTTTCACCGTATTTAGTATTAGAGATCTACAAGAGGAACTAAAACCACTTGCTATGTACCTTATGCTCGATTTTATTTGGACCAAGATCAGGAAAGATCGTAAGAGAAGACTATTAATAGTAGATGAAGCTTGGTATATGATGCAATCAAAAGATTCTGCAAATTTCATGTACTCCATTGCAAAAAGAGCAAGGAAGTATTACTTAGGACTATCAACAATCACACAAGATGTAGCAGATTTCTTAAACAATGATATGGGGAAAGCAATTATCTCTAACTCCTCTTTGCAAATGCTAATGAAACAAAGTCCTTCTTCTTTAGAAAAGCTACAGGAAGTTTTCAATCTTTCTGATGGTGAAAGGAATTTCCTTCTTACATGTGACAAAGGACAGGGACTATTTTTCGCTGGTTCAAATCATGTAGGAATCCAAGTAATATCAAGTCAAGCAGAACATGAAATTATTACATCTGATCCTCGAGATTTAGAGAAATTAAAAGAGAGAAAAGGAACTACAGATACTAGAAGTATAGAAGAACTTGCTCAGATATTTGAGCCTCCTGCTCAACAAGTTAAAGTCCAAGATATGAGCACTTTAAGACAAGATCAAATTATCAGAGAAGCCATAGATAAAACAAGAACACACGAGAATATACTTGAAGAAGAAAGAGTGAATTATCAGAAGGAATTAGCAGAGAGATTGAGAATGCAAGAAATGGAGCTAAATCCAGAGAAACAGAAATCTCAGACAACATTCCTACAAGAGCTGAAGTCTAAAACTCTCTCAGGTCAAGTTACAAAGTCCAGAGAGGAAATACAAAAGGGTAAGTCTCATCTTACTCCTCAAGGCCTTATTCAAAGTTATCCGGATGAAGAAAATGGATCAATCAAACAATAGTAATGTGAATGTAAATTTTTTGGATGAGAGTAACTACCTTGTTACAAAACAAGTAGATACCTCCTCTATTCCAGAACAAACTTCTCAAACAGACTTAGATCTTCTAAAAAAGGCAGAAGAGAAAAGTCAGTACAAAGCAAATATTGCTAAGAACATTAAGAATCCACAACTACAGAGAGCAGTATCTTCATTGAAATTAGTAAATCCTTTTAAAGGGTATTAGCTTAATGGTCCTTGGTCAGCTAGAACAAATTGACTTAGATTCGTAGCATTGACTACTATTGGGAATTGCTGGCCTTCAATAATCATTCTAGCAGCACTTCTTACTAAGGTAGTAATATTTCTTTCAAGTTGACGAATACCAGCATCAAAACCTACTGGACGAATAATTAATGGCCATACCTCTTCCTCTATCTTTATATGATCAGATGTAAGATGAAGATTTTCTAATACCTTTGGAAGAATATATTGTTTAGCAATTACTTCTTTTTCTTCATCA
Source organism: uncultured Candidatus Saccharibacteria bacterium (assembly GCA_964557565.1). Taxonomy (GTDB): domain Bacteria; phylum Patescibacteriota; class Dojkabacteria; order SC72; family SC72; genus UBA5232. Next base: position 49,168 of record CAZLAH010000001.1, on the reverse strand, counting down.
GAATAGCTAGTAAATCTAATTACCTCAACACGATCGAGTAAAGCTGCAGAGAGGCCTCCAAGATTATTTGCAGTACATATGAAGAATACATTAGAAAGATCTACTGGATAATCGATATAATGATCGACAAATGTTGCATTCTGTTCTGGATCTAATATCTCCAAGAGAGTTGCCATAACATCGTTAAGAAGACCTGCATTACCACTAGATTTCTCTATTTCATCAAGCAATATAACTGGATTCATACTCTCACATCTAATCAATGCCTTTATTATCTGTCCTGGCTCTCCATCGATTGAGTATCTAGGTGTTCCCCTTAAAGTACGAACGTCACCAATTGCACCAAGTGATACTCTTATGAATTTTCTTCCCATAGAAGAAGCTATTGATTTGGCAATAGAGGTTTTACCTACACCTTGTAGACCTACAAAAAGAAATACAGGTGCATTGGCAGAAGAACCCTTTAATTTAACCATAGTAGCTGATGTTTGATCCATTTCATTCATTCTTACTTGAGTAGGCATAGTTGAGACAACACCTCTGCTTTGAAGTTGCATAGTAGCAAGATAATCAAGAATCAAATCCTTAATCGTATCCATACCATAATGAGTACTATCCATTAGTTTTTTAGCATTTTGAATATCAAAACTATCTTGGGAGAGAATCCCCCAAGGTATTCTAGTAATCCAATCTATATACTTATTCACATTCTCAAATTCGCTACTGTAGCCTCCCATTCTAAACATTCTCTTTAATCTTTGAACACTTCTCATAGCTTCTTCTTTTAATCCAACCGGTGCATTAGAGGTAGCTAGTTTGTTTTCCAAAGCCAAAACCTCGTTCAAGTTCTCTTCTACTTGAGAGCTTGTTGAAGGGAATTGACTACTATTGTTGTATGTATTTTGATAGTCCATAAGGCAGTTTTAAATGTATATACAAGTGTATATTTCTTACTACTTTAAGTCAAATATTTGTTTTGACATGATGTATTACAAATGATAATCTAAATGTGAATAATATAAACTGTCCAAACTATGAAAAAAGTATTTCTCTCTGTCCTTTTGCTTTCATTCTTTTTACTACCTTTGAGAGTTCTCGCAGCTGTTGATATTACCTTAGCGGATAAGTCTACAACTACTATCAAAAGTGCCTCATTAACAATAGACTCAGGAACTGATGCCTTAGAAGGTATTCAACTTACAATAGAAGGATCAGAAGATATAACATTTTCAGAAGTAAATAGTGGTACTGTCGTATGTAGCGAATTTACCCCTACTATTGATGCTGCTTCAATTGATTTTCTATGTACTTTCGATGAGGCTACTGTAGTAGAGGGTATCGTCGCTAACATTATATTTACTACAGAGAGTGAAGATTACAGTATAACAGTTGTAGAAGATACAGTTGATTTGGGTGATGCAACATTAGGAACTGTAGTTAATGTTGGAGAGGTTGTAACCACAACAGAGGAAACTACAACTACAGAGACAGAAACAGAGAGTACAACAGAAGATGTTGCTTTGGTTTCTACAAATACAAACGATACATCATCTAGTAGTTCAACATTTTTTGGTATTGATATAATGGAGTATTTGCCATACATACTTCTTGGAGGTTCTGTAATTCTGCTAATAAGTATTGTTGGCGTTCTTCTTACTAGAAAGAAAGATGACAATGTTGTAGAAACAACTCCTCAAACAGAGCCAACTGTTGAGAGCAATACTGAAACACAAACAGTTACCAAAGAACCTACTTTAAAAGATATGGTTAATTCAAACAATGTAACTGCTACTCCTGTAGAAACTCCTCCTATGCAAGCACCTGTAGAACAGAGTATGGAACAAAATGATCTTAAGGATTTAATAGCTAAAGAGAGCGAACCTGAGGTAAAGATGGATATTCCTACTGTACCTCCTGTTGTAGAAGCTGCTCCTGTTGCAAATCCTCCAGTTATGGAAAGTCCTATGGAAACACCTCTTTCAACTCCAATGACAAACAACAACCTACCAGAGGCTATACCTGTAATGAATGAGAACATAGCTCCAGAAGTTCCTGTAACTAGTGCTCCTGAGACTATAAATGTCGAAGAGAAAGCAATAGATCTACAACAATTAGTAAATAACGAGATACAACAGATTCCTGCAGGTCAGATGGCTGAAGAGACTTCTGTCACACAACCGGTCGTAGAGAATACTCCTGTAACACCACCAGTACAGCAACCAGAAGAAGAACTTCCTCCTGTACCTCCTCAAATGTAGGAGAGTTTTTATTTAGAAAAATTCTTCCACATTTGGCTTTCTTTGACCTTTGTGTCACCTACATACTTGCTATTTAGCTCTGATGACCCATATGGCCTTTCACACTCTGTAGTAAGCTCTTCGAAAGCTATTTGTGCAATCTTCATACCAGGATATATCTTTATTGGTATTGGAGAGACATTAGCTAGTTCTAATGTTAATCGAAGCTTGTTACCTGGATCTAGGAAACCTGCTGTAGCATGAATGATTAGCCCTATTCTTCCTAAAGAGCTTTTACCCTCTAACCTACCAACATGCATATTATCTACACCTGTTACTTCAACTATATTTGCTAATACAAATTCTCCTGGATGAATTATGAATCCATCCTTTTCATTTGCTACTATCTCTCTCATTAATTTCTTAGGCTTCTCTTTAACATCTAATATACCTATCTCTTCTTTATTGAATACAAGAAAATACTTATCTAAATGTAAATCATACGAAGCAGGCTGAAGGAATTCTTCCTTAAAAGGCTTTATAGTTATACTACCTTTCTTAATCTTCTCTTTTATACTTTTATCTGAAAGTATCATTTTGTTTGAATAATAATTTAACTTCTATCAATAAATTGATGCTTATCATCTATCTTAGGCTCCACTATTTTCTTTAATAACGGCCTCCACACAAAGTCTTTGTTTGCTAATTTCCTTAACCATTCATACGTCAATTTCCTGTATGCGATATGACCTCCATTTCTAGTTCGGAGATTAACAATATATTGATAATCATCAAAAGAACCATAGAATACATACTTTGTACTATGAGCGTGAGGTAGAAGATATTTTGTAAATTCATCACATACTTCTTTTGAGAGAATATCCCTATGCTTCTCTCTCCACTCTTTTATCATTTTATATGTCTCTTCTAATTTCTCTGAATATTTTCCCCTCAATTTAGAAAGACTTGGTATATCAAGATAGTCACAAAGAAAAAAGCAACTATCATTTCTTCTATTTAGTTCTTGATCCATATCTATTTCATCATGAAAAAGAGGTATGAACCTTTCCAAACTTCTATGTCTATTTAAATCCTTCAGTGTTCCCAAAGATGCAAAACCAGAAACCTTTATTGCTCCTGATTGCCCTATATTACCAAGTAAATTGTGATGATCATGCTTTTCAAAAAGAATATTACCAATATTTTCCTGATCCTCTTCGGTAAATTCAAATTCCTCTTTGGATCCAAGAGGATTAAGAAGTAATTCGTAGTGAGAGATAAGAGTTTCAGTACAATCAGGAGAGTATGTTACATTTACAGATTCCCATTCATTTTCAGGTAACTCTGTTAACTGCTCCATGCTTAATCCTTTCTTCATATATTCTAAGACGCTTCTAGTGGAAACCTTTCTACAACAATTTGCATCAGTATGTCGAAGAAGACCATCCGCTTCTCTTGTATATCCCTTTACTTCTAATTTAGAGTCTCCAAGAAGGTTTATTAGCAATGTATGCAACTCATTTTCAACTACTGTATCACTAGAACAGAGATAGCTAATTATTTCAGACCAATTTCTTGCCGACATTAGATATGCAGAGCTTGTGTTCAATCCATATGGAAGTAGGTATCTAGCTACATCAAAGCTTCTTGATCTCAACGCAGATACTTCATCTTGGCTTTCTTCATTTATTTGAAAAGCCTCTGAAAGAGCATCCTTTGTTTCCTTAAGCAGTTCTCTGTAATCTTTCATTTGCTTCATGATTATTCTTTCATATTCTTTCCTTACATTATGATCTTCACATACCTCTCTTGGAATTTTTACGAATTCTGGATTCTCAAAATTCTGGTACCTAGTGGATCTTTCCTGTCCAGATACTACAGATGTCATGTAAAAGATCTTCATTGCTGTATATATTGGGATGTTTTCTATACATACAAAAATATCTGCCATATCTCCAACTGATTTATGTCCATATCCTGAGAATATCTTTTCTAATCTTTCAGAAGCATCTGTACCACTTTTTATTATCTCATTTGCAATATCAAGTATGGAATCTGAGGATCTACTGTATCTTGCTCCAAGATATGCATTTATGGATGGTTGTTTCGTCTCACAGTTTTGTAGAAGAGTATGAACTTTGAATTTGTTCCAATTAGATTCCGATGTTAGAGAGGCTATGTTTAAATCTTTTCTGAAGCTTAATTTCATATATTCTATATTTATTTTATACCTGGTATTTGAAAGTCGGACATATATATCTTTACTTCTTCTTTCAATTTTCCTAACTCTTTCTCATTATCTTTGTTCTTCACAGCTCTATCTATATATTCTGCTATCTTTTCCATGTCCTTTTCTTTCAAACCTCTTGTTGTAACAGCCGGTGTACCAATTCTAATACCTGAGGGATCCCATGGTTTTCTCTTGTCATTAGGGATAGCGTTCTTGTTTACCGTTATATTAACTTTTTCCAAAAGGTTGGAGAGTTCTGCTCCCGTCATGTTACAAGACTTAACTGTATCTAAAAGGAAAAGATGATTATCCGTACCTCCAGATATGATTACATATCCTCTTGAGGTAAGTTCATCTGAAAGTTTCTTTGCATTAGCAATTATCTGCATAGCATATTCTTTGAATTCCTTTGTAGACGCTTCTTGTAAAGCAACAGCAATACCTGCGGTTGTATGATTATGTGGACCTCCCTGTAATCCTGGGAATACTGCTTTGTCTATCTTTTCCCCTAATTCCTCATTACACATGATTATGGCTCCCCTAGGGCCTCTGAGCGTCTTGTGGGTGGTTGTTGTGACTACATCTGCAATACCTACTGGAGATGGATACAATCCTGCTACTACTAATCCTGCAACATGGGATATATCCGCTACAAGGTAAGCTCCAACTTCATCAGCAATTTTTCTAAACTCATTCCAATCAATGGTTCTAGAATATGCAGAGAAGCCAGCCCATATGAGTTTGGGCTTATGTGATTTTGCAATCTTTAGAACCTCTTCATAGTCAATATACCCATCACCATTCACACCATAGCTTGCAGAATCAAAGTACTTTCCAGATATGGATACCTTGAAACCGTGTGTAAGATGTCCACCCGCATCTAGTGCCATACCCAATGTCTTGTCTCCTGGTTCTACTAATGCTAAATGTACTGCTAAATTTGCTGGAGATCCAGAATATGGTTGAACATTTACATGATCTGCACCAAAAAGCTCTTTTGCTCTATCTATTGCCTCTTGCTCTATCTTATCTATATATTCATTACCTCCATAGTATCTTTTAAATGGGTATCCTTCAGAGTATTTATTAGTAAGGATGGAACCCATTGCTTCTAAAACATCTTCACTCACATAGTTTTCAGATGCAATTAATTCTATACCTTCTATCTGCCTCTTGGATTCTTCGTTGATTAAGGATTCTATCTTTTTATTTTTTTGCATTCTTGTAGCAATTCATCAAATTAAGCATGAGACAAGCTATTGTCATTGGACCAACACCGCCTGGTACTGGAGTAATGTAAGAAGGTATTCCCTGAACATCATTCCAATCTACATCACCAACTAGTTTACCGGTTTCAGGATGTTTGTTAGAACCAACATCAATTACTACACTGTCTTTCTTAAGGAAGTGTGATTTTATGAGTAAGGGTTTTCCAGTTGCAGAGATTAAGATATCAGCATCTCTTGTAATATGCTCAATATCTACGGTATGGGAATTACAAAGAGTAACAGTTGCATTCTTTTCCAACATCATTGCGGCTAAAGGTGTTCCTACGATATTACTTGTACCAAGTATTACTACATGTTTACCAAATATCTTTATATTATATTCCTCCAATAATTTCATTATACCTAAAGGTGTTGCAGGAGGGATTGATGATCTGTCTTTTTGAAATAGCTTTCCTAAATTAGTGGGTGTTAATCCATCTACATCTTTCAAAGGTGACATTGCTTCTAGTACAAGATTAGTATTGATATGCTCAGGTAAGGGTAATTGGATCATGTATCCATCTACTTCCTCTGAGTTATTAAGAGATTCTACTAAATTAACAATATCCAAAGTATTTACTTCTGCATCTAGATGATGAACATTACCATCAATTCCAACCTCTTTTGCTGTCTTTTCTTTCATTCCTACATACTTGATACTCCCATAATCATTTCCAACCAAGATCATATCCAACCTAGGAATTTTTTCACCTCTCTGTTTAATATTGCTTACTTCCTCAGAAATACTATCTAGTATCCTCTGAGATATGTTTTTTCCATTTAATATCTCCATTAGGTATATATTTTACAGGATATTTTGTTTTTTTAAGAGTCTTTTTGTAATTTCCTCTCTTCGTACAACCGGCCCTTTAATTTCATCAACTCTTTCCATGTTCCTGACTCTATGATTTTTCCATTTTCAAAGTAGTAGATCCTATCAAACTTCTCTAAAAATTTTGTACTCCTAGTTATATATATCAAAGACTTTTCTTGACCTAAGAAATTGAAAATATCCTCCAATATCCTCTCTTCAGAGACATCATCTATGAAAGTAAATGGTTCATCCATTATGAATATCCTTTTGTTTCTGTAAAGCATTCTCGCGATAGCTAATCTTTGCCAGTATCCTGGAGAAAGATCCTTACCAGATGAGAATGTTTTACCAAGAATACTACTGTCATCGACATGAATTACTTTCTTAAATCTATCTACATCCGCTATCTTGATGACACTCTCATACAATTGAGTATCAACATTTTGTCTTTGACCAGATATGACAACATTTTCTTTCAAACTGAAATGGTAGTTTACAAAGTCCTGGAATGTAACTGCAAGCTTTCTTTTCAATTCTCCTCTATCCAAATCTTTTGTTTGATGACCATCCAAAAGATATCCTCCATTCTTTAAAGGATACAAACCTGTCAATATTTTTACAGTAGTACTTTTCCCAGAGCCGTCACCACCAAAGAAAGCTACTTTTTCTCCAGGATTAACTTCTACATCTAAATTCTTTAATATCTTTGTATTTGGATCATCTGGATATGCAAAAGAGAGATTTTTAAATTCTAATTTAGGTGTATGGTTGGCCAATTTAACATCCCCATGTTCTTGGTCACCGAAGCCTTGGTATTCCATCAGGTCAAAAAATTTTTCAATATATCCCAAATCATTAGATATCAAGGAGAGAGAATTAAGGATATCAAAAACACTCATGTATGTAACATCGACATAGTCATACAGAGCTTTAAAACTACCAAAAGAAAATCCTTTAACCAATGTAACTGACAGAACATATATGATATATGAAAATTTTAATATCTGACCAATCACTAAAGTAGATATATTATCTCGGTAAAAACGAAATTGGGTATCAAGATATCCGTCCACATATTTGTCATACTCAACAATGTATTTTCTTTTTAGGTATGAATATACATTGTTTACTCTTAATTCAAGGAAGTTGGATATTGTTAAGGCTATGTTTTGAACATAGTTTAGAAAACGTATCCTTCCGACCTCGTTATCTAAGTAACTCCTTATCTTTCTTCTTCTCAAATGTACAGCAAGAATCTCAGGTAATACAATTAACAGTAAGAAAAGAACAGAAAGACCCATTGTGTTAAAGATTATTATTACAGCACTTAGAAGTCTAATACTGCTACTAAGAATTATGGAGAAGTTGTCATATGATGATATTATTCTCACAATTGAAAATGCGGGAGCATATGTGACCTTGTCCTGAAATTCATCTTTCTCAATATCGTGTAGATTCGAAGTAGACACTTTTCCCATTATGAGGTATTGAGTATCTTCCCACACTTTCTCGGAGATGACATTGTAAAGATATTCTCTTGCTTTGTTGCAAACTAAAACAACGACATACAGAGCCAGGATTAGGGCTAAATACAAAAACGCTTCGGAGGCAAAGAATTGTGTAAGATCAAAGGTCTTCCATTCTAGAAAGATCTTTGTTGCGGCATCTATGAATTTTCCTAAAACAGTAATTCCATATATTTCTGCAGATGTAGATACAAGAAAAAGGATATCTCTAATTACTGCAACTGCAGTGTAGTTTCCGTATACGAACTTAAGAACTTTTGTTAATGTAGAGAATTTTTGTTTGAATTTTTGTAGAATCATCTTAACATGATAACATGAGAGGAGGAGTTATTGAATGAGAGATAATAGTTATTTAGAAGAAGTACTTTATGATCTTTGGGATAATCATTTTTGTGATATACCAAGGAAGAATTTGGTCGTTATTAAGTTTGGGAAGTATTCCAAGAGACAGTTAGGGAGTATTAAGTTGGCAAGAGATGGTACAAGGATAAAGGGATTGTTAAGAAAGAAAAGGGATGATTATGATGTGCAGGATGACAAGAGTGTTACTGTAATTACTGTAACTAGCTATTACAAGAATGAGTATATACCTGAGTATGTAGTTAGGGCTACTGTAGCTCATGAGTTATGTCATTATGCTCATGGTTTTAGTTCTCCATTAGAGAAGAGGTTCTTAAATCCTCATCAAGGGAATATTATTAAGAAGGAATTGATTAAGAGAGATTTAATAGAAGAGCAGGATATGGCAGATATGTGGTTAAAAGAGAATTGGCTAGAGATTGTTAGATAGGATCAAATACTTTTTAAGGTTTCAACGTATATTTTCCCAGGTGAGCTATCTTCATTATTAAGAAGATTTTTATAGAAGAGTTCTGTTAATATATAGCCCCTTTGTCTCTCTTCGATAAAATAATTTTCTTTCACATTACTTACTCCAGCCATTTCTTTTACCCTCAAAGTTGCTGCCCGATCGAAGCATTCGATGAAATATTTACTTCCGTATATTTTCAAAATTTGTGGATCTATTTCTTCATTGATTATTCTCTGGTATTTTTCTTTTTCTAAATCAGATATATTTTCAACTAAATTCTCATACTTAATTGCCTCATCTAAGAAAGAATGCGAGAACTCATGGATAGAATTAGATATAACATGAGCTGGATAAAACTCTCTCTCCCCTGTATCTTTATTTATCTTAGCAGAAGTAACTGAATAGAATTTTTTTTCTTTCCTTAACCCAAAGCAATCTCCTGTTGAAAGAAAATTTGGGATAAAGATTAGTTCAGGTTGAAATGCTATTTTCCAGAAAGAAATAAGACTTTCATAAATTTTAGGATTAAAATTGAAGATTTCTTGTATGTCTTTTATCAAATCTTGATAAGTTGAAAGGATATTTTTTTCATAATAATCATCAAATTTAATAGATTCATTTAATTTTGGAAATAGTTCCTTTATTGTTTCTGTATGTTTTATATATTCAGAATCATTAAGGATTTCTTTAAGTATCTTAGACTCTTTTTTATATTTTATTGAGTATGTGGAATCTGTATACAGAGAGAGAAGATTATATTGGTAGTTTATTTTCAATGGATTAGAATCTTTATACCTTGCTATGAATTCTTTTGCTTCTTTCGTTTCATTTATATTCTCGAAATCTTTGAAAACTTTTGTTGCGAGTTTTGTTGGAGTTTTTAATTCCAATTCTTTGAATAGTAATAAATATATAATTAAGGAAAAGAATATTGTATTTTTATTTTGTTGGACCTCTATCATCTAGAACAAGATAAAGTAAAAGAGGGGTGTAAACCCCTCTTTCTAAATACTTAGTATTACATCATTCCAGGCATACCTCCCATTTCACTACCCATAGGAGCTTTGCTATCTTTCTCATCAGGAATATCTGCAACAACTGCTTCTGTAGTTACTAACATAGAACCTACAGATACAGCATTAGACAATGCTAATCTTGTAACTTTAACAGGATCAATGATACCTGCTTCAATCATATCTACATACTCTCCTGTCTTAGCATTAAATCCTGTATTACCCTTACAATTAGCAGCAATTACTGCACCATCCTCACCCGCATTCTCAGCTATCTGTTTAAGAGGTTCACTCAATATACCCTTAAGAATTTCAATACCTAACTGCTCATCTCGGTCATCTAACTTAACCTTCTTAAGAACATCTTTAGCATTATGTAATGCCAAACCACCACCAGCTACAACACCCTCCTCGATAGCTGCTCTCGTAGCATTAATTGCATCCTCTATCCTCATCTTCTTCTCCTTAGCTTCTATCTCCGATGCTGCACCAACTTTAATAACTGCAACACCACCAGATATCTTTGCTAATCTTTCTTGTAATTTCTCTCTATCATAGTCTGATGTAGTACTTGATATCTGAGCCTTTATTTCTTTAACTCTACTTTCTATCTCCTTCTTCTCTCCCTTACCTTCAACAATGATTGTCTTCTCTTTGTTTACAATAACCTTCTTTGCAGAACCCAAGTCTGTAAGCTCTACTGAATCCAATGTTTTACCCAAATCCTCTGAAATATATTCTGCACCTGTTAATACTGAAAGATCTTTCAACATCTCCTTCTTTCTATCTCCAAAACCAGGAGCCTTAACAGCTACAACATCCAATGTACCCCTCAATTTGTTTACAACAAGAGTTGCTAATGCTTGATTCTCAATATCATCAGCAATTATTACAAGAGGTCTATCTGCAGCACCAAGGACTTTCTCAGCTATTGCCTGAATATCTTGAAGATTAGACAATTTTTTATCCGTTATGAATACATATGGGTTATCCATAATGGTTTCTAATGTTTCTGCATTATTTACAAAATATGCACTTACATATCCATTATCAAATTCCATTCCTTCTGTATATTCAACTTCATCTTTAAGACCTTTTGCTTCTTCTACAGTTATGACTCCATCCTTTCCTACCTTCTCAAATACACCACCTATCATATCTCCTAGTTCTTTGTCATTGTTTGCAGATATTGTAGATACTTGAGATATCTCTTCCTTGCTTGTAATCTTTTTGGCTGTTTTTTCTAATTCGTTAATAATTATCTCTACACCCTTGTCCAAACCTCTTTTAAGAGATATGGGGTTGGAACCTGCTGCTACATTTTTGAAACCTGCAGAAGCTATTGCTTGAGCAAGTACTGTAACAGTAGTAGTACCATCTCCTGCGACATCATTCACTTTGTTAGATGCTTCTTTAATCATCTCAACACCAACATTTTTAAAAGGATCTTTGTCTTCTATCTCTTTTGCAACAGTAACACCATCCTTGGTAATTACCTGAGATCCAAAACTTTTTGCAATTGCAATATTTCTTCCTTTAGGTCCCAATGTAACCTTTACAGCATTTGCTATTGTATCTACACCTGCTTTTAAGGCTTTTCTTGCTTCTTCATTGTATATTATTGATTTTGACATATGAGTAAGTGTTTAAATTTATTTTACTTTATGATTGCTAAGATATCTTCTACATCAAGAAGAAGATATTTTTCATTATCTATTTCTACTTCATCTGGAGAGTATTTTTTGAAATATATTCTATCCCCAACTGATACATCAAAAGATATATCTTTTCCTTTTATCTTTCCTTTTCCTAACTTAACAACAATTCCTGTTTCAGGTTTTTTGTCATCATTTGCACTTGGAGGAAGAACTAAACCACCAGCTGTTTTTTCTTCTAGAACATCTGGTTGTATCAAAACTCTTTTACCTAATGGTTGAATTTGTATATCTTTAGACATATCTGTTTAGCAGATTAATTTAATGATTGCCAAAGAATTGTATCATATGGGATTGGTGATATTCAAGCGTTATCGCTCTATATTTCCTTTAATTATGACTCTGTCTGCCATCAATTCTATATTCTTTATGGTTCTTCCTAAAAAAGCATTTTCATTAACTAACAAGACCGCATCACTAATCCCCCTATTTATCTCCACTAT
>CAZLAH010000001.1:0-37011 GCA_964557565.1 uncultured Candidatus Saccharibacteria bacterium | reverse complement strand
TTCTTTTCGTAAAAACTCTTTCTCCAACTAAAATATGTATACAAAGAAGAAAGAGAAATGAACAAAAAAAGAAGAAGTAAAACTATGGATATTTTCTTTAGGATTCCTTTTTTCATTTCTTAGAGAAAATACTATTCTTGATCACAAAAAGTTTCTTTTCAAATACATCTAATTCTTTGATATTGAAAACTTTGGAACCAACCCAATATGATGCTATTCCATACAGAGAGGTTACGATCGTAAGTATTATGATCGAGATTGTTCTGGTTGTATCTAGTTGGAAATCAAAAAGTTTGAATACAAAGTACATTCCAATACACATTAAAATTGTATTCAAAATTTTTGTTAATGCCGGAGCTACTGTTTCTTCCCAAGAAAGAATTTGCCACTTTCTGTTTAAAAGTGTTCCAAGCATTACAGTTTGGACTAAGTATGTAATACTCAAACTTAAAGAGAGTCCACCGACTCCCATATCGGAATCTCCCCTTGTAGTTGACCATCTTGCGATATCAAGAGCAAAAGAACCAAGTACTTGGAGGAAGCCTCCACCATTTGCATGCGTTATTTGTAAGACCATTTGTTCAAGTATTGGCCTCCAGTCATAGTAATGACTAAAAAAGTTTGTTAGAAGATATGCGAAAAGGACATTCAAAACAATACCAACAGAGATAGCTAACAAAGGAAGCCATGTTTCTTTTAGGGCATAGAAAGCCCTAAGAAGGATTTGTGCTAGTGTTTGACCAATTACAGAGACTGCAAGCAATGCAAGACACCATGCCGTTAGGATTGTACCTCTCCAGTCAAAAGCTCCAGTTCCATATGCCAAACGTATAATTGGAAGTCGAAGAATTATGAATGTAGCTACGATTGGTAGTACAAGGTAAAGGGCTAATTGAAGAGAATTGTTTAATACTTCTTTGAATTTAGGTTTATTTTCACTATGTTCTGCCATATTGGGCAATGCAACTTGTGCTACTGCGCTACCAATGATATTGATTGGGAAAAGATGAAGACTTAGTGCGAATTTGTAAGCACTTAAAGCTCCAGCGGCTAAAGAGAAACTGATTAGCGTATTTACTACTACATTCATTTGCTCTCCAAATATCGCTATCATTCTTGGTACTGCCAGCTTCAATGCTTTCCAAACATATCTATTCTTCAAAGATTCGACCAATGTGCTAATTCGAAGAGAAAAGCTTGTTTTGTAAAATTTAGTAAATGAAGGAATTTGTATGAGAAAGTGAAGAAGAGAACCTATTACCGCTGAGAAAGCTATTCCTTCTACTCCCATCTTAAGTACTACAACAAAGAAAAGAGGTCCGAAGACCATTGCAACATTGTATATTAGTGGAGCAAGAGATGTTACAAAGAATTGTTTTCTGACCTGTAGATATCCCGTAATCAAAGTGCTTGTACCTAAAAGTATTGGAGATAGCATCATTACTCGAGTAAGATATACAAACTGTTCATAGTCACCTTGGGTTATCCTATTAGAAAACGTTAGTATATTTTGTAAAGATTCTGATTCAATCAAGAAGATAGTAATTTGAGGAGTAAAGATGAAAAGAGCTGCGGCTATAACTGTACAAAAAGCAATTATTAGGTATGTAAGTTGATTGAAGAATTGGTTTAAGGTTTCTTCACCTTTTTTGTAAAAGATATCTGAGAATATTGGAATAATAGCGGCATTTATTGAACCTGCAACTACTATCATGAAAAGCATATCAGGGATTGTGAATGCTGCCCAAAAAATATCTAATTCGTGAGATACACCAAATAGTTGTGCTATTATTCTTAACTTAAAAAAACCCAGAACCTTAGTCAGGAGGAGTATTGCCATTACAAAAAAAACACTATTTTTCTTTTCAAGAATTTTCAACATATTATCGATGTGGTTTAGCGAATAATATCATAATTTAAAGTGAGATTTTTATCAATTCATATCTAATTAATATTTAGGATGGATAATATTGGAATGAAGAATATATTAGATATTGTATTTCCTCGTTCTTGCACCATATGTAGCAAAGAAGGCACGTATCTTTGTGAGAGATGTAAAAAGCTTTTCAAGAGATCTCTTCCTGAATGTTATATATGTAGGCGATTGTCAAATGATTTTCAAAGTCATTCTTCTTGTATGAGAAATTATTCTTTAACTTCTGTCTTTGTATGCTGGGAGTATAATTCTCTAACATCTACAATTTTAAAGAGATACAAATATTCATATGTATACGATATCTCAGAGAGCTTAGTTGAATTGTTTTTAGATATTATGAGAAATTCACAACACATCAAGATTCTAGGTAATACATTGGTAACAATTGTACCTATATCTTCTTCTAGAATGAGAGAAAGAGGTTTTAATCAAGTATTTAATCTAGGGAAAATATTTGCTAATTACTACAGTTTTGATTTTTGTGACAGCCTGATTCTAAAAACAAAGGAAAGTGGACATCAAGCTTTTGAAGACAGGAAAGGAAGAAGAAATATCTCATTCAATCATTTTTCTTTAAACACCAATTTCAATATGGATAGTTATGACTCAATAACAATCATAGATGATGTTCTAACTACAGGAGCCACATTAGAATCTATTACAAAATGTATTAGGAAAAGTACGAACAGAAATATACCGATACATGCCATTTGTCTTTTTCGTGGTAAAGCTTTCTATTCCTCAGATGTTTTAGATTCATCAGACCCTTTAGCTTCTCCTTCACTAGAATCTTCTTCTTGACCATCTGATGAAAGAGTATTTAACTGTTTACTAATTTCATTGTATATTTCCAAATCTGTACTACCCTGTACCTCTAAAATCTTTTTAGCTGCCTTTAGGTAGGACTCATATACTACTAAATTACCCATCTCTTTATTTATATCACCTGCTAAAAGAATAGATGGAACATGTTGAGAATTAAGGCTTAACGCTTTTGTCAATGAACTTAGAGCCGCATCTTTTTCTGATTTTATGACATATATCTGTGCTTTACTGTAATACAATTCAAAATTAGAAGGATTTAATTCGATTGCTTTTTCCAAGGAATATATTGCGTCCGCAACATAATCGTAAAAACCCATACCTATTAACCCCATATATACTCTTGTGCTAGCTTCCCAGTTCGCATAGACAGTAGATGAAAGATCTATGCTTTTTCTTACAGAATCAATCGTGTAGTTCTTCCACATACCTACATCTTTTATTATCTGATCTTTGTTTCCTCCATCTTCTAGATTTGAGTACTTTTCAGCTGAGATACCTATTCTTTCTAAATACATTAGTCCTTTCTTCCTATTTAGGTATGGATTCTCTTTGTCAAAATCAACAGCTTTTCCATAGTATCTAGACATATTTGTTGTAAACTCTTCTCTCTCTTCCATTGTTGGATATACATCTCCCTCATATTTCCTGTTTTGTTCAATATAGTAGGCTTCAGCTTTCAGCGCATAAAGAGAGGCTATACCTTTTGACACCCAAAAACCTAATACTACAAGAGATATAACAGATATAACTATGCTCATTAAGATATTTAAGTTCTTGAAGTTCTTTGAGTCACCAGATTCCGTGTCCATATTTGCTGTCCAAAGTTTTAATACAAACCTATCTGCTGTTCCCTTGTTTAATATATCTCTAAGAATACCTCTGAAAGAAATCATTAAGAACAAGAAGAGGTTAATGAGTACAAAGTATGGTGAGAAAAACGAAACTAAAAATATATAAATTATTGTTACATCTGCAATCATCAAATACCAAGTAACATCACTACCTCCATACTGTCTTACCTTTAAGAGATCTACTATTACTGATCTGAAAAGAAGGAAACCGAATATACCCCAAGATGCTAACCAAAAAAGACCACCATTTGGTAATTGAGTTAATATTTCATTTCCTGAGTAGTAAAAATTTACACTGTTGAAAGATATTAATGATGTACTAATTGGCTTGAAAAGATTAAAGGCTATTGAATAAGTATCTGGACCAAATCCAAATAGTCCACTTGGGAAAGAGTTTACAAAGACAGAAGAAGCTACACTCCAAGACAGATCTAATCCTAAAGATACTTGAGCTATTATATTTATACTACTTGGGATGATCAATCCTCTTACTGCAGGTATTTGAAAAAGAACAAAAGGTATCAAAATTACCAAAGAAAGTACAAGCAAAAACATGAACATTGTTTTAGATTGTTGTTCTTGTAGTTTAAACTTCTTGTATACGAAATATATTACAAACACAAGTATGAGAAGCAACAACACTACTATTCCTACTCCTACATTTATTGAAAATATCCAAATATTTATTGCTGAAAATATCAACGAGAGTATTGATATTATGAATATATATTGTTCTTTTTTGTTAATGAGATGACCTCCAAGCAAAGCTGTAGCTAAAAGAACTGATATTGCATTAACCACTATGTGCAATTTTGAAGATCTAAATAGTGGTAATCCTGTTTGATTCAACTCTTTGTATACTGGTACAAGACCCCAAACATTTACACCTAAGAATGAAAGAAAACTTAGTATATTATTTAGTAACATACCAGCAAGAAAAAAGAGGATAGCATATCGGATATCTTTTTCTTCCTTTATGAATACTCTTACAGAGAAAGATAGTAATGCTAGAGAAAGAAAAACAATTAGACCTCCACCTAATTTTCCATCTACTCCCCATAGGCTACTATTTATATCTTTTGAAAAAATTGTAGAGAGAAGTATCGAAAGAGCTAACAAGAATATTCCAGTATCAAAAGAGCTCTTTAATACACTTAGTTTACCTTCTAAAAAGACCCTTAACACCTCTAAACCAATTATTAAAGAAGAGAAAGACAAAATAATAATGGACATACCTCTTTCTGTCCAATCCCAAGAGAAAGGAAGTATAGAAAGTGGCAATACAAACAGCAGTACAAAGAACAGATATTTCTGTACCAAAGGAATTGTTATTTTCCTAGAATGGCGATTCGAGTGGGGCATCTCTTCCATAATAAGATAGAAAAATGTTAATCAAATAATCCTACCATAAATAAAAAGGGAGACCAACAGTCTCCCTTAATATTAGATAAAACAGAGATTATTCAACAACTTCTCCCTCTTTTACCTCATCTTCTTTCTTTTCCTCTGAGGAATCATCCTTTTTCTCCTCTTGAGGGGCTTCTTTGGAAGCTTTTTCATACATTTTCTTACCAACTTCCTGCATGACCTTCATAAGTTCATCTGATTTTTTCTCAACCTCTTCTTCATCGAAGTCTTCCTTTTCGATTAGTTTCTTTAATTCCTCAGACCTTTTCTCCATATCTTCAACATCAGAGCTATCTATCTTGTCTTTGTTCTCACTTATTAACTTCTCAACACTGAAGCATAATGAATCTGCATTATTTCTCTTCTCAGCCCTATCCCTTTTCTTTTTGTCCTCTTCCGCATTCTTTTCAGCTTCCTCTACCATCTTTTCTATCTCTTCGTCTTTCAGACCTGTAGATGCTGTAATAGTGATCTTTTGCTCTTTCTTCGTAGCTAAATCTACAGCCTTAACATTCAAGATACCATTTGCATCTATGGAGAACATAACTTCTATTTGAGGTACACCTCTAGGTGCTGGTGGGATACCATCTAATACAAATCTTCCCAAAGTTTTATTATCAGGTGCCATTTCTCTTTCTCCTTGTAAGATATGGATCTCTACTGCTGGCTGATTGTCTGCTGCAGTTGAGAAAATCTGTTTCTTCTCTACAGGGATTGTTGTATTTCTTTCTATGAGTTTAGTCATAACTCCACCTAATGTTTCCAATCCAAGAGAGAGCGGTGTGACATCCAACAAGGTGATATCTTTTACATCACCACCTAAGACACCTCCCTGTATTGCAGCTCCCAAGCCTACAACTTCATCAGGATTAACACCTTTGTTTACTTCCTTACCGAAGAATTCCTCAACCTTCTTCTGTACAGCTGGCATTCTAGACATACCACCAACAAGAAGCACTTCATTTATTTCATCTTTTGATATTCCTGCATCTTTCAATGCTTTCTCACATGGTTTTACTGTCTTCTCAATGAGATCCATTACTAATTTTTCTAGTTCAGATCTAGTAAGCTTTTCTCTTAAATGCTTAGGTCCTTTATCTGAAGCAGTGATATATGGGATATTTATTTCTGTTTCCTCAGAAGATGAAAGCTCTATCTTAGCTTTCTCCCCTGCTTCCCTCAATCTTTGAAGTGCTGTTCTATCATCTCTTAAATCTATTCCCTCTTTATTCTTGAATTGTTCCGCTAAATGTTCAATGATCTTTTGATCAAAATCATCACCACCTAAGTGTGTATCTCCATTTGTAGAAAGGACTTCAAACACACCATCGCCCATCTCTAGTATGGAGATATCGAATGTACCACCACCTAAGTCGAAAATTGCAACTTTTTCATCCTTACCTTTGTCTACACCGTATGCTAATGCTGCTGCTGTTGGTTCATTTACAATTCTTTTAACATCCAAACCAGCGATTTTACCAGCATCCTTTGTAGCCTGTCTTTGAGAGTCATCAAAGTATGCAGGAACTGTAATGACAGCTTCTTTAACTTCTTCTCCTAAGAAATCCTCTGCATCTTTCTTCATTTTTGCGAGAATTTTTGCAGATATCTCTTGAGGTGTATACCACTTATCTCCCATTTGAACTTCTATCCCTCCGTTAGAGGATTTTCTCATTTCAAATGGCAAGAGCTTTTTGTCTTTCTCTACTTCTGGATCATCCCATCTACGACCAATCAATCTTTTAACTGAGTAGATAGTGCCTTCAGGGTTCATTACAGCTTGATTTTTAGCAGGAGTACCGACAAGAGTCTCTCCTTTCTCATCCTGGGCAACCACAGATGGTGTTAATCTACCACCTTGTGAATTAGATATGACATTAGGTTTTCCACCCTCCATATATGCCATTACGGAGTTTGTTGTTCCTAAGTCTATTCCTATTATTTTTGACATAATATATATATTAAAATTTTAAATCTATTTTGAAACTACGACCCTTGCAGGGCGTATTACAGTATCATCTAAAACGTATCCAGGTTGAATAATGTCTACTATTTTACCTTTCTCTTTACTTTCAACTGTTGCTATTGCTTCATGCCTTTGATTGTCAAAATCAGAATTTTTTTCTGGTACATACTGCTTCAACCCCATAGCACTAAAACTCTTATATATTGACTCTATTGTTGCGATTATACCTTCCAACCATGATTTACCACTCTCATCTAAAGAAATATCCTTACTACTCTCAACAGCCATCATCATACTATCCAAAGAAGGTATTACTTCCTTAAGAAGAGATTTCTTCATTTGGAAGATCCTTATTGTTTCCCTCTTTTCTGAATTACTTAAAAGATTATGGTAATCAGCAAGGGATTTCTTAAGTTGGTTCTGAATCTTCAATTTCTCATCTTCAACCCTATCCATTGCTAATGCGAACTCTTCTATTTTCTGTTTGAGAACCTTATCATCATTTTTCTGGCTATTCTCTCCCTCTTTTTTTGTATTGTTCACCTTCATAGAATTGAATATTTAAATTATCTCCAACCTGCAGTTGATGTCTGCAAGGCTGTTCTTACTTCATTTAAGGCAGGAATTACACTTGAGTAATCCATTCTTTTAGATCCTAAAACTCCTACATATGCTTGATTCTTTTCCCAGAAAGGAATCTTCGTAAATGCTATAGCACATTCAGACATATTATTTATTCCTGATTCTTTTCCAATTAGAAGAGAAACTCCTGAACTTGAGTATTTTTCTACAAGATTCCTAAGGAAAGTATCATCTTCAAGTATATTTAATACTGTTTCTACTCTTTCTATCGATCTGAATTCTGTATATTTCAGAAGATTTGATAGTCCATAGAATCTAATATCCTCATCCAATATCATGAATACTAAGGATTCTGTTTCTTTGGAAAGGATAGAAAGAATTGATTTAATGACTGTATCTTTTTCAAAACGATCTCTAAATATACCCTGTCTAATTTCAACTGTTACCAATGGATTTAATCTCCCATGCTCAATGATATTGGAAACATACAATCTAAGGGCTTGATCTGTTGGTAATCTTCCTGAAGAAATGTGACTTTTCTCTAAAAGTCCAAGACTCATGAGTTTTACCATTTCATTTCTAATGGTTGCAGAACTTACGCCAATTTTGTATTTTTCAACCAAAGACAAAGATCCAACCTCATCTGCTTCTTCCATGAATTCATTTATGATTGCCATGAGTATATTCTTTTGTCTTTCTGTAATATCCATATTAGCAGAGTTAAAGATTATTTGCTAAGTATATTGTATATATACTAGGTATGTCAAATATATTTCGAAGCACTTTTTGATGTTGCTAGACATTGTTTTTTCTGATATACTCCTACTCGTTATGGAAAAAATACTATTCGAGAAAAGAGATGTGCAGGGTAAGAAGAACAAAATCCTTCTAAAAGAAGCTAAAACTCCTGCTGTAGTTTACAATTCAAAAGGAGATTCTAGAAGTATAATGATTGAATCTAGTATCGCTGGTAAGATTTTAAGAGAAGCAACATCAACTACAATACTCGAAGCAGAAATAGAAGGTAAGAATATGAAGGTTGTTGTTAAAGAAATCGATATGAATCCAATTACAGAAGAGATTAGGCATGTTTCATTTTTTGAGATTGATGAGAGCAAGGAAATGGTGTTTACAGTTCCTTTCGAGATTGTTGGTATATCACCTGCTGTGAAGAACAATCTTGGTGTTATGGTTGAGGTTATGAATTCATTGGAAATCAAGTGTAAAGTTGCTGATTTAGTACCATTCATTGAAGTAGATATTTCAGTATTAGAGCATCCAGGCCAGTCTATCGCAGTTGAGGATTTGAATATACCTAAGACTTTGTCTCTTGTTAATGAAGATTTGAAAAATGCTACTGTAGTTACAGTTACAGAATTACAAGCAGAAGAGGTATATGAAGCTCCAGTTGCAGAAGAAGCTGCAGATGCAACAGCTGCTGAGACTCCTGCAGAGGGTGCAGAAACTGAGGAAGTTAAAGAATAGTAGAATCTCTAGTTATCATATATAATTGCATATGATAAGTGTAATAATCCCGTCATACAAAGAGCCTAAAACAATTGGACGATGTATATCAAGTATTGCTAAGAGAAAATATTCAGGAATCTCCTCCCCTTTTGAAATAATACAGATTTCCCCAGATGCTTTAACATTGAAGCAAGGTAAGAAAGAAGCGAAGAAGCTTAATCTTTCTAAGAAACAATTCTTCCAAATAAAGGATCCAAGAAGAGGAAAGCCATACGCATTGAAGATGGCTTTGAAAAAAGCAAAGGGAGATATCATTGTATTCACAGATGGAGATACATATTTTGAGAAAGATTCTGTCAAAGAGCTTCTCAAGCCATTCAAATTAGAGAATGTAGGTGGAGTAAGTGGAAGACCAAGATCATTGGATGAAAAAGATTCTCCGTACGGCTATTGGGGGCATTTGCTCTCTGATTCCGCACATGACAAAAGGTGTAAAAGTTCCGAAGGTGTTCAAGGTGAAGAATTTTTCTTAAGTAAGAATTCCTTTTTCCCTATGAGTGGATATATTATGGCAATGAGAAGAATTGATTTAAAGATTCCAAGGAATGTACTTTCTGATGATGCATATATTTCATACAGTATTAGGAATATGGGGATGGATATAGCGTATGCACCAAATGCTGTTTGCTATGTTAAATATCCTACTAATTTTAAGGACTATCTCAAGCAAAAGACTAGATCGTTGGGAGGTTTCTCACAATTAAAGAAATTAGGAATATTTAAGAGAGACAAACAATCAAGAAGTTTCTTTATTGAATTAAAGTATACTTTCTTTGTTTTAAAGTATGCTAAAAACTTAAGAGAATTCTATTGGTCACTTCTACTTTTTCCTGTAAGACTAATTACATGGTTAGTTATTTTTTGGGAGCAAGGGGTATTGAGAAAAGATATGCCTAAGAGTGGTTGGGAGAGAATAGAGAGTACAAAATAAAAGAGCCTCTTTTATAAGGCTCTTTTGAATTTCACAAAACGATTAGATTACCATCTAAAATGTGCAAATGCTTTATTAGCTTCTGCCATTCTCTCTGTATCCATTTTCTTTTTAAGTGCATCACCCTCTCCGTTATATGCAGCTACTAATTCTGCCATAAGGATCTTGTCAAATGATTTACCTGATTTCTTTCTACAAGAGTCCACTATCCACCTAACTGACAATGTTTCTTGTCTTCTAGGAGAGACAGGCATAGGTACTTGATAGTTTGCACCACCAACTCTTCTAGCTTTAATCTCTAAAGATGGCCTAACATTATCAATCACTTTGTTTATGAATACATTTACATCTTTCTCTTTTACATTCTCTGCTCCCTTTTCAACTGCAGAATATACTAATTCCTCTGCAACTGTCTTCTTTCCATCCTGCATTACTTTATTAATCAATCGTGCAATGATAGGACTACCATATTTGGCATCTATCTTTTGTGTTCTTTTTTTTGCTCTTTTACCTCTCATAATTCATTATTATTAATTAAAACTATTCAGCAGCATCTTCTTTCTTAACTCCATACTTGGATCTTGCTTTCTTTCTACCCTTTACTCCAGCTGTATCATACTTTCCTCTTACAACAATATATTTAACACCTGGCAAGTCCCTCTTTCTGCCTGCTTTTAACAAAACAACTGAGTGCTCTTGAAGGTTATGACCTTCTCCAGGGATATATGCTGTTACTTCCATTCCATTAGACATTCTTACTCTAGCTACTTTTCTAAGAGCAGAGTTTGGTTTCTTAGGTGTCATTGTTTTAACCTGCAAACAAACTCCTCTTTTAAAAGGATTTGCTAATTTCTTATATCTATTTTTCAAAGGATTAAAGTTCTTAGCTAACTGAATATGCTTAGTTTTATTAATCTTTGTTTTTCTAGGTTTTCTTACTAATTGGTTTATTGTTGGCATGGTGTGTATTATATAACAAAATCAACTAAAATTTAAGCTCCTCAAGCTCATTTATATCATCTATCCTTGCATTCTCTCCTACAGGTATAGGTCTACCGATGATTACATTCTCTTTGGTAATCAGTTTTTCCTAATATGGCAATACTTGTGAGTACTCTTACCTGCTCTTGGAATGATATTGAGGAAAGGAAGCTCTCTGTATTCAAGGAAGATGTCTTGATACCAAATAGTTTTGGTATTACCAATGCTTTATTCTTTCCTTGAGACAAGAGTAACCTGTTCTTTGCCTCGGCAAGGTGCCTATTTACAATTGAACCAACTAGGTAATCAGAATCTCCTGATTCTACAACTCTACCTAATCTCATCATTTGTCTGAGTATAACTTCGATATGTAGGTCATCGGTTGTTACACCCTGTTCGTTAAACACCTTCTGTATCCCATCAAGTATGTACTTTTGAGCTACAATAGGATCAGCAACTTCTGCTAATTTCTTAGGATCTACAGAACCTTCTGTTATTTGAGTACCTGCTGTAATATTTGCTCCCTCTTCTACCAAAATTGTGATTCCAGGTAGTACAGAGATTATCTCTTCTGCTTTGACCTTACCCTTTATTGTTAAAATTCCTCCTTCTATGGATACTTTTCCATCAAATGGAGCCTGTTTCTCATTTTCATCATAGTCTATATACATTACCTGACCTGACTTTAACTCCTGACCATCCTCTACAAGTAATTTCTTAGCTTTAGAAATGACATAGTATCTGTACATTTTTTTCTCCCCAACTATGCTTACTACTGCAGACTCATCTTCTGCTACTTCTATATGGACTTTACCATCAATAGAGGTAACTTCTGCTTCTGCTTTCGGCTTTCTAGCTTCAAATAACTCTTCAATTCTTGGTAAACCTTGTGTGATATCGACCTTTGCAACACCACCCTTATGGAAGGTCTGCATAGTCATCTGTGTTCCTGGTTCTCCAATAGATTGTGCTGCTATTACACCAACACCTCTACCCATCTCTATTTCTTTATTGTTCTCAAGATTTAGACCATAACACTTCTTACACATACCCAAAGGAGCTTCACAAAGCATTGGAGATCTTACATATATCTCCTCTATTCCTGCTTTGTCGATATTATCAACAAGCTCTTGAGTTAGAATATCATTCTTTGCAGCAATTACTTTGTTCTTTGCCTTTACATCCTGTGCTAGGACTCTTCCAAACATTCTATCTTTAAAATCTATTCTTCTGTCATCGCTCTTCCTTAATACCAAACCTTCTCCATCATATCCACAATCGTCTGTTCTGATTATGACATCATGAGCTACATCTACTAATTTTCTAGTAAGATATCCTGAAGAAGATGTCTTCAAGGATCTGTCTGCAATACCTTTTCTACCACCATTTGCAGCTACAAAATATTCAAATGCACTTAAACCATCTCTATAGTTGCTCTTGATAGGCATAGGTACCCAGTTTCCTCTGGAGTCTCTAACAACACCCTTAATAGTTAGAACCTGTCTAGCTTGGATCTTACCTCCATTACCACCAGACTCGACCATTTGGTATATTGAGTTATTCTTATCTAACTTCTCCCATGCTTTATCTGCTAATTCTGTAGAGAAATCATCCCACATATTTGTTGAGATATTTATTTTTTCAGTTTTAGTCATAAGGCCTTGAAGATAGTTTTCTTGTAGCTGTTCGTCCTTTTCTTCCATCTTCTTAATCTCGGTCTTAAGATCAAAATCAACATTACAATCTTCCATCGCAAATGAGAATGCAAGATCTGTTGCAAATTTGAATCCTAGCAATTTCATATTGTCTAAGATTTCAACAACGACATCTAACTCTCTTGTATTCTTGATTGTATCAATGATCTTTTTGATCGTTTTTATTCCTACCTGTTCATTTATGAATGGATAGTCTTCAGGAAGAATTTCGTTAAATATTACTCTTCCAACCGATGTCTTAATTGTTTCTCCCTTTACTCTTACAATTATTTCTTCTGATATTGATATTTCATCTCTTTCATATGCTTTTACAGCATCATCTGAAGATGCAAACATTCTTGGTTTTTCAGAAGATATTAAGTCTGTCATTAAGTAGAAACCTATGAGCATATCTTTTGCAGGAGAAGCTAATACCTGTCCATTAGAAATATTTACAATATTCTTAGAGGACATCATTTCTCTCTTTGCCTCTTCGATAGCTTCATCTGTTAGAAGAATATGTACAGCCATTTGGTCACCATCGAAGTCCGCATTAAATGCTTTACAAATCAATGGATGTATTCTAATAGCTTCACCTTCTACTAATCTTGGGAAGAATGCCTGAACACTATATTTATGAAGTGTTGGGGCTCTATTTAAGAGTACTGGTTTGTTCTTAATTACCTCCTCAAGGATATCCCAAATCATATCTGTCTCTTCTTCTACCATATCTTTTGCCATTCTTACATTTGGAGCAATCTCTCTTTCAAGTAACTTGTAGATTACAAATGGTTTGAACATTTCCAATGCGACAGACTTTGGAAGACCACATTGATCAAATTTCAATTTAGGGTCTCCATCGATTACAGCTCTTCCTGAATAGTCGACTCTCTTACCGAGAAGGTTCTTTCTGAAGATACCTTTTTTACCTCTTAGATCATCTGTTAATGATTGATATGGTAATCTCTTGCTATTCATCATTGGTTTAGATGGTCTATGGGAGTTATCGATTAGAGCATCAACAGATTCTTGTAACATTCTCTTCTCATTTCTAAGGATAACTTCTGGTGCTCCAATCTCTATCAACTTTTTCAACCTATTGTTTCTATTAATAATTCTTCTGTAAAGATCATTGAAATCTGAAGTTGCGAATTTTCCTCCGGATAAAGGAATTATTGGTCTTAATTCAGGTGGCAATACAGGTAAAGTATGAAGAACCATCCAATTTGGTTTAGTATTATTTTGAACAAAACCTTCTAAGTACTGTATTCTTCTTATAGTTGCAGCTTTCTTCTCTCCCTTTTCTTTGTCTGCCTGTTTCTTAAGTTTTGAAATCTCTTTTTCTACATCTAGTTTCTCCAAAAGCTTTTCAATTGCTTCTGCACCCATTAATGCTTCGAAGAAGACCAAATCCCTATCTACAAGATCAACGTATTCATCCTCAGAGATAACTGTACCTTCCTTTAATTTGTCAATTATCTGATTGATTCTAGAGTAGAAAGAATCTATCTGCTCTTCTTTTTCTGCAAATTCTTTTCTTACCTTTGCAAGAGCCTGTTTTCTCTTGTGCTCTATTTGACTTACTTTGAATTCTCCTGACTTATCTTTCTTAGCTTCTTTTAATTCCGCTTCAAACATATCAGAAGTCATATCTAATTCTTCTTGCAAAGCAGTCTCTAAAGCTTTAATCTCCTCTTCTTGGAGTGTTTTTGCTTTTTCAACAACTTCGGCTTTCTTTTCTTTCTCAACATCAACAACCATATATCTTGTGTAGTAGAGAACTGAAAGAATCTTCTTATGTGATATATCCAATACTATGGACATTTTATTTGGTATTCCGTATGCAAACCATACATGAGATACAGGAATAGCAAGATCAATATGTCCCATTCTCTCTCTTCTTACATCTTGTGTTGTTACTTCAACTCCACACTTATCACAGACAATCCCCTTATATCGGATCTTTTTGTACTTACCACAGTAGCATTCATAGTTTTTTGTTGGTCCAAAGATCTTCTCACAAAAGAGTCCATCTGGTTCTGCTCTAAATGTTCTGTAGTTTATAGTCTCAGCTTTTGTAACTTCACCATATGACCAATCCAATACTTGATCTGGAGAGGCTAAGGTTAGTTTTAATACATCAAAATCTGCGAATTTATCTTTATTCTTATTCATTTTCTGATACCTCCTCCTCTTGGTGTTTTTTGTTAGAAATTAAATCAATGTTTAGACAGAGTGCATTTAATTCTTTAACCAAAACCTTGAATGATTCAGGTATATTTACATTCTCTATCTTCTCTCCATGGATGATCGCTTTGTAAGCAGCAGATCTTCCTTTGATATCGTCGGATTTAATAGTTAGCATCTCTTGCAATGCGTATGGTGCACTGTGTGCTTCTAATGCCCAGACTTCCATTTCTCCAAATCTCTGTCCTCCCATTTGAGCTTTTCCTCCTAATGGCTGTTGAGAGACTGCAGTGTATGGTCCTGTAGATCTTGCATGTACTTTTTCATCTGCAATGTGATGAAGCTTGAGTACATATTTTATACCCACTGTAACTTTTTGTGGGAACTTCTTTCCAGTTCTACCATCAAACAAGCTAACTCTTTGATCTCCATCTATATTTGCTTTCTTTATTTCTTCTTTTAACCATTCTAAGTTTTCACCTTCAAAGATTGGGAATGCAAGTTTCTCATTTAGTAATTTTGCAAACCTTCCTGCGTGTATTTCTTCTGCTTGACCCATATTCATACGTTTGAGGAATGTTGGAGTTAATACCAAATCAACTGGTTCTCCATCTTCTGTGAAAGGCATATCCTCAACAGGTCGAATAGCTGCTATTGTATTTTTGTCTCCGTGTCTTCCCGCAATCTTGTCTCCGAAGTCAATCTTCTTAGTATTTGCAACCCAAACCTTAACCTGGTGTAATACCCCTGGGGATAATTTATCACCTTTATCTGCAGAGAGAACTTGGCTTCTGATTACAATACCTTCTTCACCGTGAGGAATTCTTAATGAGTTATCTCTAACATCACTTGCTGATTCTCCAAAGATTGCTCTTAGAAGTCTCTCTTCTGCTGTAAGTTCTTTCTCTCCTCTTGGAGCAACTACACCTACTAAGATATCTCCTGATTTTACTCTTATTCCTGATCTTACAATTCCCAATGCATCTAGTTTTTGCAAAACCTTGTCATTTACATGAGGGATATCTGCAGTAACAACCTCTGGACCTAATTCTGTATCTCTAATATCAACACTATATTCTCTGATGTGAATAGAGGTTAGTAGATCATCTCTTACTATTCTCTCAGAAATGATTACTGAATCTTCATAGTTATATCCTTCATAGAACATGAGGGCTGCTTTAAGATTGATACCTACTGCAAATTCACCACCTACCATAGTAGGACCATCTACAAGGATATCTCCTTTTTCAAATTTGTCTCCAACATTTACTGCTGGCTTTTGTGTGAATGATGTATTCTCATTGCTTCGGTAGAAAGATGTTAATTGATACTCTCTAACACCACTCTTCTTATATTTTACAGAAAGACTCTTCGCATCTACGGAAAGAACTTCACCTTCCTCCTCTGCAAAGATACCCCATGAAGACTGTCTTGCAACTATCTCTTCCATTCCAGTTCCAATATATGGAGATTCTTGTTTAACCAAAGGAACTGCCTGTCTTTGCTGGTTTGCACCAGTAAGAGCACGCATAGCGTCATTATGGGAAACAAATGGGATCAATGCCATACCTAAACCTGCTTGCTGACTTGCAAATGCATCTACATAGTTAACCATATCAACATTTTCAATCATGAAGTCTCCTTTGTGTCTTACAGGAACCATACTATCATTAATATTTCCAAATTCATCAGTAGAGATTGTAGCTGTTGATATGAAATGATTTTCCTCTTCCATAGCATCCAAGTACTCTATACTATCTGTTAAAAATGGTTTTACTTTAACATTCTTAATTTCTTTTGTTTCAGATATTTTTGCTGCCAATTTCTCATCTACTAGATCTCCTGCGCTAGCTATCTTTTTCTTGCCAACTGTAAGATCCTCAAGAAGAGTTCTATTCAAAAGATCACCTTTTTTGTTTGAGACTTCATGACATACTTTTCTGTATGGAGCTTCTAGGAAACCAAATTCATTTATCTTAGCTAGCATAGCGAGTTGTGTAACAACACCAATATTTGAACTCTCAGGACTTGTTACTGGGTCAAACTTGGAGTAATGAGAGTTGTGGACTTCTCTAATTGAGAATGTTGCTCTCTCTTTTGTAATACCACCAGGACCACCTGCTGTCACCTTTCTTTTATTCTCTAATTCAGAAAGTATATTGATCTGATCCATGAATGAAGACAAAGCATTTGCACCAAAGAAAGATTGTATAGATGCAGAAACTGGTTTTGTACTTACCAACATAGATGGAGTTACCTTTGCATCTTGTCCGTAGAGACTCATTTTGTCTTTGATGTTCTTCTCTAATCTTCTTATTCCAGGATTTAGCTGTCTCTCTAATATTTCACCTACGCTTCTGATTCTTCTATTGCATAGATGATCTATATCATCTGGTTCTACTTCTCCATTATTTGTCTGAATCAATCTCTTTACAATCAAAACAATATCTGAAGGATACAACATAACTTCGTCTGGATTGTTTACATCACATGTTGTTCCAAGCTTTCTATTTAATTGATATCTTCCTATCTTACCTAAATCAAACTTTCTTACATTAAAAAAATTACTCTTTATATATCTCTCTGCACTTTCTAATGTAACTGATTCATCAGGTCTTAATTTGTTGTAGATACTGATTACTGCTTCATCTTTACTCTTAGTGAAATCTCTTGCTAATGTAGCCTCTATATATTTATTCTCTTCATGAGTATCAACATCTGCAAATAGTTTTCTAATTTCATCATCACCTTCCCAACCAAAGACTCTAAGTAGCTCTGTAATCAAAACCTTAGGTCTCTTAGGAAGAATCCTCATGGAGATTACATTATGTCTGTTTGTATCAATCTCGTACCAAGGTCCTCTACCTGGCATTAATCTTGCCTTGTAAAGATTTCTCATTGGTAATTTCTCTGACAATTCATACAAGACACCCTCAGCTCTAACTATCTGATGTGTAACTACTCTTCTAACTCCATTAAAAACAAAAACCCCATCACTTGTCATGATAGGGAGATCAGTAATAAATATTTCTTGTTCTTTAATCTCACCAGTCTTGTTATTTAGCAACTGTACTTTTGCATATACAGGTACTTCGTAAGAAAGACCTTTTGTAATAGCTTCTTCTACTGTTCTATATGGTTCTCCGTATTTAAAATCTTTGAATTCCAATGTCCACATCTTCTCCATACTATCCTTAACAGGATTAATCTCTGAAAATACTCTTTGAAAACCATTTTCTTGGAAATCTTTAAATGAGGAAAGTTGGGCTTCTATTAAATTTGGAAATTCCACATTAGTAGAATAACTGGATCCTAAATTTAACCTACCTGATCTGTTACGCTTTGGTTTTAGCATAATGATAATAATTTGGTAATGTTATACTATTGTAAAAGAGAGCAACCTACTAAACCTCTACTTCATAGAGGAACGATTGGTCGCTCTGTAAAAGCAAAAAACAAGGAACTCGAAGGATATTACCATATTTGTATGTAATAGTCAAAGGTTTTTCCTATATTTTAGATTATACTCAAAATTGTATAAATTTGTGATATATATTATATACTATACTCTAGTTTTGTAAAATACCTCCGTATATCATATTATATGTATACAAAATGTCTAGAAGAAAGAAAAAAGAACAAATTACAATACAAAGCAGTGAGACAAAAATCCTCTTTGGCATTATCATTTTCATCATTGGGTTGATAGTTGCATCTTCTGTTTTCATACCAGAACAATCTTCTCTTTTTGACCAGATAGCACTTAAATTGGGTTACTCATCAATAGTTTGGGGTATTTTCCTCATATATATATCATTTTTCTTTTTGACTAAGAACAAAAGGTTCATATCTTCAAAACAAGCTATTGGCCTGTTCTTCTTCGCAACCTCTTTAAATATATTACTTACTTTTTGGCAGATTGAAGAGCAGTTAAACAACCCAGAAGCGTTAAAAGGAGCTGGTGGAGAGCTGGGAAAACTACTACATCTTTCTGTAAATGGGTTGGTTGGTAGCTTCATCGAGATAATAATAGTATTGATTCTCTTGATCATATCTTTCTCTTTAATTACTGGAACTACACTTGCTCAGATAAGGGATTTCTTAGAGGCTTCGATACCAGAAGAAGATAAAGACGAACAAAAAGTAGATGGTTTCAAAGCGTTTTTGAAGAAAATAGGGTTTGGAGAAAGCGAAGATCCATTAATTGAAGAATCTGCAAAGAATTCAAAAGCTAATGACATACAAATAGAGACAGAGGAAGATATCCAAAGGAGACTGGATGAAATTATCTCCAATCCTACAGACAGTAAAGGAGATTCTGACAAAGACGACGATACTAGTGAAGACGATGTAAATATAGATCAAATAAAAGATATTCCTGTGCCTGTAACTGCTGAAGAAGATAATAGCCCACAAAAGCCAAAGTATCTTGATTGGGTATTTCCAAGTTTAGAGATACTACAAGATGGAACAATCCAAGAACAAGATACTCAACTTTACAAAGACAAAGCCCTAGTCATAGAGCAAACATTGAGAAGTTTTGGAATACAAGCAAAGGTCGCACAGATTTCTGTTGGCCCTACTGTTTTGAGATTCTCTTTAGGAGTTAGTGTCGGTACAAAGGTTTCTAAGATTAAGAATCTAAGCAATGATTTAGCTTTGGCTCTTGCATCACAGACATCCTCCGTAAGAATAGAAGCTCCAATACCAGGCACTTCCTTTGTAGGTATTGAGATACCAAATCCTACACCAAACTTTGTATTCATAAAGGATATGGTTAAGAAACTCATAAAAGAGAAAGGCAAATATGAATTACCTTTGATATTGGGTAAAGACATTACAGGTAAAACTATGATCAAAGATCTTTCTAAGATACCACACCTGTTAGTCGCTGGTGCCACTGGTACAGGTAAATCTGTAGCTATGAACTCCCTAATAACAGGCCTACTGATGACTAAAAGTCCTGATGAAGTAAAATTCATAATGATAGATCCTAAGATGGGAGTAGAAATGGCTCTTTACAATGGTATCCCACATCTTTTAAATCCAGTGATAACTGATACCGAATTAGTTCCAAACGTATTACAGTGGACTATAGAAGAGATGATGAAGAGATACAGACAGTTAAAACAGGTCCATGCAAAGAAGTTAGTTGAATACAATGCGAAGATGGGTTTTGTTGCAATGCCTTACATAGTAGTGGTCATAGATGAAATGGCAGACCTTATTATGACATCAGGGATAGAAGTAGAAAAGAAAATACAGAGATTAGCTCAAATGGGAAGAGCTGTTGGGATACACTTGATACTTGCAACTCAGAAACCTACAGTAAATGTCATTACAGGTTTAATCAAATCAAATATTCCAGGAAGAATGGCTTTTGCTGTAGCTACAGCTCTTGATTCAAGAGTCATATTAGATGAAATGGGCGCTGAAACACTTCTTGGAAATGGAGATATGCTTTTCAAGGATCAAACAACTCCAAAACCATTTAGAATTCAAGGTACTTGGACATCTACAGAAGACTCAGAAAATGTCATAAAAGCAATTAAAGCGCAGGTCAGAGAAGAAGAAATCGAATATTCCGAAGATTTAGCACAAGCTCTAGAGAAAGGTCCCGCATCTGAAAATGGTCATAGTAGCTCTGAAAGAGATCCTGATTTTGGTAAAGCTTTGGAAATTGTTGTCCTTACAAAAAAGGCTTCAGCATCATTCTTGCAAAGAAAAATGAGAATAGGATACAACAAAGCAGCACGTTTGATCGATGAGCTTCAAGAAGCTGGTGCAATAGGACCTGAAGACGGAGCGAAACCAAGACAAGTACTCATATCCTCCGTAGAAGATATAGATAAAGAGAATAAAGGTGACGAATAGGCATGATTAGTAGTACAATTAGGAATGGTAACAGCAGGAGAGATATTGAAAAACAAAAGAGAAGCTCTTGGTAAAAGTCTAGAAATCGTATCACAAGAGACAAAAATACAGAAGAGATTCCTTGAGTATGTGGAGAACAATGAATATTCAAATTTTGAATCTGAAATTTTCCTAACAGGCTTCATCAAAATATATTCAAAATATCTAGATTTAGATACAGAGAAAATTCTAGCTCTTTACAGAAGAAGTTATGCAAGCAAAAAGAAAAGAGAAGAAAAGAAAAAACAGAGAGGTTTTAAATTCTCCAATATTGCAACTACATCTCCAAAAGTTGTTGTCACTACGCTATTAATTCTTTTTGCTTTAGCAATACTCTCCTATGTAGGATTTCAGATCTATAAATTCCAAAGCCCTCCATCCATTACCATCATAAGTCCACAGACAGATATTATTGTGTCTACTGATACAATCGTAATTTCAGGAACAACAACTCCTAATACAACAATTACCATTAATGACTTCCCTACAGATGTAAATAGCGAAGGCTATTTTGAAAAAGAAGTTGAACTTAAAGATGGGATAAACACATTAATAATAAAAGGAAAGAAAAACAACAACAATGTTCTAGAAACAACAGAAACAAGAAAAGTAACATATACACCTATCATCGAAGAGGAAAATATTGAGGAGGAAACACCCAAAAACAGTAAAAACAAAATCACCTTGGAGATAACTGAAACTTCTGTTTGGATAAAGCTAGATATAGACGAAAAGAATGAACTTTCTCAAGTTATAAAACCTTCCAAGGAAGAGTATTCACTAAACAAATCCTTCTACCTCATAACAGGGAGAGTTAATGATACAAAAGTATATTTTAACGATAAGTTGATACCATGGAAAAATACTAGAACTGCAGGAGTAGCAGAGATGAGGTGCAACATAGTAGAAAACACTATAGACTGCGAATAGTGATATAATTAGCCATAAATGGATCAGAATAACAATGTCGCTCAAATAAAAGAAGCACTTGATATCGTGGATATAGTTGGAAAGTATGTTCAGCTTAAACAAACAGGTAAGAACTTTTCTGGCAAATGTCCTTTCCATCAAGAAAAAACCCCTTCTTTCATAGTAAGCCCTGATCTTCAAAGATATAAATGCTTTGGATGTGGTGCTTCTGGTGATATTTTTAACTTTGTACAGAACATTGAGAATCTCGATTTCCCAGAGACTTTGGAAAAATTGGCAAACATTGCAGGTATTGAAATAAAGAAATATGAAGGCAATTCACTATTCAAATCGCTTGAAGAGATAAACTATCTCGCAACACAGTACTACTACAATGAGCTTAAAAAGAATACAAAAGCCTTAGATTACATTACTGAGAGAGGTTTTAACAAAGATTCAATTAAAGCATTTGGTATTGGATATGCTCCAAGAGGCTCTCAGCTTCTTAAGTTTTTAAATAGACATTCAAAATATAGTAATAAATTACTCTTAGATTCTGGCCTTTTTGTTTTAAAAGAAAATATTCTTAAAGAAAAATTCTACGACAGAATAATGTTTCCAATAAGGTCTAAAAGAGGAAAGGTCGTAGGATTTACTGGTAGAATTATGCCCGGTAATGATTGGGGACCGAAGTATATGAACTCTCCTGAAACACCAATCTTCCATAAAAAAGACAATCTATTTGGACAGTACGAATCTAGACAAGAGATTAGAAAGAAGGATATTGCAATAGTATGTGAAGGTTCTACAGATGTGATTTCTTCCCATCAACATGGGATTAAGAACATCATCGCACCGCTAGGAACCAGCTTAACCACAGAGCAACTACAAAACATCAAAACCTTAACAAACAATGTACTGTTTTTCTTCGATAGTGATACTGCCGGGAAATCTGCATTAGTCAGAGCATTCAAACTAGCTTCCGAATTAAAAATGAACCCATATGCTGCAAACGCATCTCCATACAAAGATATTGACGAGATGCTACAGAAAGAGCCCAACACTTTCGCAAAACTTACAGAGGAAAGAATGGAGGCTTTTTCATTCATTTTGAAAGATTTTCTTTTCGACAAGGATTTAAATAGATTAAATAACATAGAAGAAATAAGAGAGATCGCAGATTCTTTACTCGAGAGCGTAGAAGATCCCATCACAAAGAATCATTATATTGACAAATTATTCACTATTACAAAAATACGTTACGACAAAGGCAGAACCTATTCACGTCCGGTTACAAAGAAAGGAGACAGACCTAAAGCCTTTCCTGTGAAAGGTCTGCCCTTAGGTATAGAGAGAAAATATATAGGTTTACTACTACTAGAGCCGCCTTTGGACACATCCTCCATCCTAGACGAGAAGCACTTCAGAGACACGGGAAACGTGTCCGTAATTTCGATGCTAAGAAAGCAAAAAAATGAGAATCTCAAGAAGGTAATTGCAGAAAACATAGAAAGCAACAATTATATTAAAGAGATATACGAAGATCTAATCTTCAATATAGACAAGATAGTAACCGATAGAGAACACCTACAGGAAGAATTTCGACTTTGCGAAAAAACACTAAAAAGGCTATATTTAGAAGACAGACAGAAGGAAATTGCATCAAAAATCGCTATGGCAGAAGAAATAGGTGACAACAGTATGTCTGAAAAACTCCTTAAAGAGTTACTTGAAATAAATAAACTTTTAAAAAAGAATAATGAGTAAAATTGCCGACTATGATATGTTTGATTACGACTATTCGACTTACTGGAAAAAAAGAGAATACGAGCATTTGGCAGAAAAAAGACTGATTACGCGAATGCTTGATAAAGAGAAAGGTTTTTGGTTTTTAGATATTGGAGGATCATACGGCAGGTTAACATCAACATACTATGACAAGTACAAGAATCCGATAATTGTAGATTACTCACTAAAAACTCTCTTAAACAACAAAGGTACACTACAGAGTAAATACAAAAATATAATACTCATAGCTGCAAACGCATATAAGTTACCTTTTACAGACAACTCAATGGATGGAGGACTTATGGTAAGGGTGTTGCATCATATAGAGAAGCCAGAAGCATACTTCAAGGAAGTATCAAGAGTCCTTTCTCACAATGCGGTATATATCCAAGAATTTGCAAACAAAGTTCATATAAAAGCTTCTCTGAGAGCCCTGCTGAGACTTAATTTTAAATTCTTCGATACAACACCTTATGAGCAACCAACAAAACACAATAATGAGGGTACAAAAGAAGGAGTTGAAGGAGTATTTTACAACTTCCACCCTGTTCATATCCTCAAGATGGTTGAAAAAATGAACTTAATTGTCAAAGAAAAGAAAGGCTGCTCTTTCCTAAGGTCTCAAGGTCTAAAAAAGATTATGAGTCCAGATTTAATGCTTTTCTTTGAGGAAATCTTCCAATTAACGCTGTCTTGGTCAAATATGTCTCCAAGTATATTCTTTAAAACAGAGTATCAAGGATCAGAAACATTACAAAAGAAAGACTTCCAAACTATTGAGGAGATACTCGTTTGTCCTAATTGTAAAAACAAATTAACATTTCAAAGCTCTGAAGAAGCTTTTTGTAAAAAATGCAAAAAAAGATACAGAAAAACAAACGATATTTGGGATTTTAGGATTCAATAAATGAAAGCAAAAAAATCTTTAGGTCAAAATTTCTTTATTAATCAAAATCTTGCAAAAAGCATAGTAAAAATTATCTTGGAGAAAGATCCCACTATCATAGTAGAAATAGGTCCTGGTAAAGGGTACTTTTCTAAAATAATTGCAGAAAATACTGACAAAAAATGTATATTAATAGAGAAAGATACCCTCTTAGCCTCAGATCTTAAATCATATTTTCCAAGAGCAGAAGTCATAAATACAGATTTCTTAGACTGGAGATTTAGAGAATTAAATCAATACAAAAATGAAAAAATCCTTTTCTTTGGATCATTGCCTTACAATGTAAGTAAGATGATCATTAGAAAAATAGTAGAATCAGAATATTTTAATACTGACGCATTCTTCATTATTCAAAAAGAAGTCGCAGAAAAATATACTGACAAAGAATCAAACCTCCTTTCTCTTACTACAAAACTATTTGCAGATGTAAAAAAAGAATTTGACATATCACCCTCCTCTTTTAACCCCAAACCTAAGGTTACAAGTGCTTTTACAAGATTTATACCCCAAAATACAGACTACAAAGTAAATACAAAGGAATTCATTTCTTTCCTTAAATTAGCCTTTATACAACCTAGGAAAACACTTAGAAACAACCTAAAAGGTCTACATTTTAAAAGCACCGAAGATATTGACAACCTCCTTTCTAAAAGAGCCCAACATATATCTCTTGAAGAATATATATTTCTTTTTTCTCAAATAGACACGCTTTTGGTATAATCGGTGAATGAAGAAAGAAAAGGGTAAAAAGCCTGAAGCAGAGGAAAAGACCAAACAGCTGGATTTGGATATAAAAGAACCATTCACAAACAAATTCTTTAATATTAAAAGAAAGATTGATTTTTTTATTCTTAAATTTGAAGTTAAAAAGTTTTTAAAAGACCCATTACTTTGGGCGACAATAACAATCTCTTTGGTTATGATATTAACCCAACTACTCCTTCTGAGAGAAAATTACGATTCTTTACCAACATATCTTCCAATTTTCAAAACATATATTACCCTAACAAGCAAATTAGTAGTAAAGGAATATCTTCTTGTATACCCAATAATATCAATTACTACACTTCTCCTAGGTAGTATGGCTGTATCAAATTACTACAACAGAGAGAAATCTTTGACTAAGATCGTTTTGTTTTCTGTGCTTAGCATTTCTCTCTCTCAAACCATTATTTTAATTGATATAATTAAATCTTTTTAAAATGGATATTTCTTCACCATCAAATATATTAAATTCCCTTTTAAACTTTGTACCAAAGTTACTAGAAAATACTGAGTATGTAAAATATTTCCAGTATTGGCCAATACTCTTGATCGGTGCAATATCAGCATTAATATTGACCCCCATACTTGGCCATTTAGCGATGAAGTATGATATTACATACAAGCCTGGGATAAAGAGAAAGGAAAAAGATTTTGAGAACGAGCAGAAAGCCCTGCACGAAGGCATTACTCCGGCATTGGGAGGGTTAGCTTTGACTGTACCCGTGCTCATAGCAATTCTAGTATTCTTTAAACTTGATAGTTTTACATTTCCAATCGTCCTAGCATTAACAATATTGATTGTAGGTACACTTTTAGACGATATTTTTAACCTCTCTGCCAAATCTCAATTCATATACCAAATACTTGCAGCAACTGTAATAGCTTTTTCTGTAATTAATTTAACAAATCTTTCCTTCTTAGATTTAAACCTTAATCTTTACACATTTAACTTCTCAATTCTTTCATTAGAACAATCTCTCGCATTGCCAGGAGATATCCTACTGATACTGTGGATTTTAGTATGTATTAATGCTGTAAAATGGACTGCAGGATCACCAGGAATTATAGAGGCAAACTCTTTAATAATATTCTCCTTGATCTTCATAATTTCTGTACGATACTTTTCTGTATTTTCTTCAGTTATATCAATAATTATGGTTGGAGGATTACTAATCTTCTTGTTCTTTGCATTACCTCCTCAGAAAATAATGACTGGATCTTCTGGAAAAACAATATATGGCTTGCTGATATGTTCTTTAGCTCTAATTGCTGACTCTAAACTCTCAACAACAATCATGCTTTTAGCTCTTCCTGTAATAGATTTTGCCTATGTGGTAATTAAAAGAATATTGATTTACAAACCCAAAGATCTCATAGAATTACTAAAAATAAGTGATACAAGCCATTTACACCATCAGTTGCTTAAATTAGATTTAAGCAGAAAGCAAATAGTACTCATAGAGAATGCTGTAACCCTTTTCATTGGTTCATTTGCAATTCTTACAACCGGTGCATTCCAGTTTTTTACAGTAATCTTTGTATTTGCAATATGCATAGCATTTGTTGTTTTCGTTAATATAAAAGCATCTAAGAAAAAAGTCGATGAGACAAAGGAGGAATCTCCTGAATCAAAATATTCGTATTAAATAGACAAGGAGGACACTTCTTCATATAATGTAGGAATATGTTAAGAAATAAAACTGCCTTATTAATAATATCATTCGTGATACTGTTTTCACTCTTTCTTTTTTTTGTACCACCCAAAAGCATCATCAGTAAAATTCCATTGATAAACAAATTTTACAATAACACTACTCTAGAAATAGCAACTCAGAAAGGTAAAGCAAAAATATGGATAAATGGAGAAGACTATGGAGAAACACCTGCTACAGTAGAGGATTTACCAGAGGGTAAATATACTGTTGAATTAGAAAAGATTGTAGAGGGTGATTCCTTTTACAAAAAACACTCTTTTCAAATAGAATTAACCAAAAACACCTCAGCAAGGATAGATCTAGAAATAGGACCTGGTGAACTGCTACAAGGCTCTATCCTCTACTATACACCTTCAAAAGTATCTTCCGGAGAAGGCTTTCTTACAATTACTAGTAATGTTGAGGACGCTAAGATATATTTAGATAAAGAGTTTGTAAAACAAGCTCCAGTAAGTAATATACCTTTAAAAAATAACCAGTACGAAGTCAAAGTAATTGCAAATGGGCACGAGAATGTTGAAATACCAATATATATAAGGTCAGGATACCAGTTAAATTTAAAAACATATCACTTTCCAATCCCTGTATCATTTGAATCTTTAGAAACAAATAATGAGTAATTTAAGATTAAATAAAATAAAGTCACAAACTCCAATATCCATCATAGTTCATGGTGGAAATAGGCTTGGATATTTAACAGCAAAAACATTGATAGATCAAGGTTGCTATGTTGTCATAATTGATAAATTCAATAGTAAAACTAAGAAGTATATATCAGAATTAAAGAAATCTGATCTTTTTGATTTCTTCGATTTTAAAGGTTTCGCATCTCTTTTCAAAAACATTAAGAGATTCGACTATCTCTTCTACCTCTTAAATGAGAAACTTGTACAAGAAGTTTTCGACAGCAAAGAGTTTTTGGCAGAAACAAAATATCTAGAAGAGAGTTTAACAAATACAAAGAAAAACAAAGCGAAGTTTGCATTAGTAACATCACTTCCACTAAACAGAGAGTTGGCAAACAGGGTTAACAATATGAAGCTTGCTTCTCCTTCTCCATATTCAAATATTGAACTACAGAAATATTGCGAAACACTTACAGCAGAGTTTAAAGATAGAACAGACGTAAATGTGAGAATTCTTAGAACAGGTACACTAATAGGAAAGGGTATAGAAGAGATATCCTCTCCAACAATAGATTCTTTGATAAAGGATGCTACACAGAAAAATGAGATTAAAATTCTTGGAGAAGGTTTAGATATTCATAATGTAATTCACGAATCTGATGCAACATATGGTATTTTGAAATTAACATTCTCCGATAAAACAAAGGGAGAAGTCATAACCTTAGCGAATGAGAGCAACTACACAACTCTTTCTTTAGCGTACAAATTACTAGAGTTAAATACAGAAGCTCAGAGTATACGATTTGTAGAGAACAAAGATGAGAAATATTTGATTCAAGACCTTTACGTTCCTGCTCCTTTGGCAACTAGATATGAATGGGCTCAACAGGTTTCTTTAGAGGATGCATTGATTGAACAGATACATATATATTACGACCAAATTAACAAATCTTGGGAAATAGAGAAACCTTCTGAAAACAGAAAACAAGTACAAAACACTACAAAGATCTCTAAAACAGAATTTGGAAAATTCCTTTCAAAGATATTTAATCCATTAAGGAAGCTTTTCTCGAAACAAACAATGTCAAAAATAGAGATAGGGTCTGTAATTAAAACAACAGGATTATTCACTTTGATAGCTACTGTGACTTACTATCTAATATATCCTGTAATTGGAACACTGATCGGATTAGTAATAATAAATTCTTCTGCAAAAGGGATATCTACCTCTCTGTTTGATCTTGAAAACAACACTTCAAAAACAGATATTACCGCTATAGAAAGAAATGTAGAGAGAATTTCTGACAATATTGACACTCTCTATTGGCTCTTCTATATTACAAATCAAAAAGACCTTTATGACAATGTTTCCCAACTTTTACTTGGTGCAGAATATACGGTACAAGGTGCAGAGCAACTGCTTGATGCCGTATCTCCTCTAACTCAGTATGTCAAAGATTTCGAACCTGCAGTTACATTCCAAACATCTACTGCATCTTCTACTAGAGAATATAGAGGAAATTTAGAAGCTATTGCATCAAACAAATACAAATTAGATGAAGCATCATACAAAATATCCTTAGCTTCTGAAATAATTACACAATTGAATACAAATTCCTTTCCGACATTCTTACATGACAAAATTCTTTTGGTAAAAGATCTAATTGTCAAATTAGAGAAAGGGACAAAGACCTTTGAAGATATAACAGTATTTCTACCAGATGTATTAGGTGTTGAAGGACGAAAAAGATATTTAATTCTCTTTCAAAATGAAGCGGAGTTAAGGAGTACAGGAGGTTGGTTAACTAGCTATGGAATTATTGGTATAGAAGGAGGTCAAATAAGAGAGATATTTGTAGATGATATATACAATGCAGAAGGTACTTTGCGAGTGAAAGGCAAGAATTACACACCTCCTCGATCTATGTCTAATGCTCTCTCTCTGACAGAATGGCCATTTTCTTTAGTTAATTGGTCTCCAGATCTTTCAGAAACACACATGGCATCAGAGCAATTCATAAAGGATATTGGGAAAGGGAATACTTTAGATGGAGTCATAACGGTAGATGTTGCAGTAATACAAAAGCTTCTTGATACATGGGAAGGAATAGAAGTTCCAGGAGAGAGTGAATTAATAACTAGTGAGAATATATACTCAAAAATATTTGAAATGCATAGAGATTTCACGCCAGGATCTACAGCAAAGGCAACTTTCTTAGCCAATCTTGCCAACGAAATGGTAACCAAAATACTCTCAATGAATATGCACGAGATGTTACGACTTGGTGATGTATTAATATCTTCTTTGGATGAAAAACATTTACAGATCAATCTTCGAAACACAGATGCTTTGAGTTTCTTCTCTTCAAAAAACTGGGCTGGTATACTAGACTCGAAATACAACGAAGCACCTCTTCCTGTAGATTGGAATTGGGGAGGAAACAAAGCAAACCTTTACTTAGACAAGAATTACAATCTCTCAGTAGATATAAAGGATAGAGATACAATTGATTTCACTTACAGTATCTCCATAGAAAATAATTCTACAAAGAATGAATATCCAGAAGGAGACTATATCAACTATCAAAGAATATACATACCTTCAGAAGCAAAAGTTCTCAAAATCACTGGTATAGAGAATAATGAATACAATGTATTTAGAGAGAGTGGTTACAAGGTAATTGGAGGATGGTTTAACATACCAATAAATACAACCTCTTCTCTAGAGATATCATACCGATTAGAACGAGATCAAAGTAGTACAAACTTCCCAATACAGATAGAAGACAGTTCTGCTTTCTTTGATATAAATATATTCAAACAAGCAGGAGAGAAGAAACATGCATATATATTAAATGTTTCGTATCCTTCAACGTGGGTACTAGATAGTTCAGGAGGCCTAAACAGCATCAGCAATCAACTCTCAGGGAGATTTGAGCTAAGCAAAGATGAAAATTTCCCAATAGTATTTAGAATACCAAACTAGATAGTGATCTTACTGTTACTTTTCATCTCCACATAGAGATCTAGGATATTCTGTAAGGACAAACTTTTCTTTTTGGAAAACTGTTTAACTTCTTCTACCTCTAAATCAGTATTTATTGGAACTCTACTACTCATTCCCATTTGAGTAGCAAAGGATGCAATCTGTTTTGATTTACAAACATGGCAAGAGAAGTGTATAATGGCGGATGCTTCAGTACTTTGGAGTATGTTAACATCATCAAGTGAATATGCACTACCACATTTATCACAGAACTTCGCAACAGAATTTAAGAAAAACTGCTTCTTTTCATTTATATTAATATCTTTGTAATTCATAATCTAAATTATATCATAATCAATATATGACAAATAAAAGTAAAGCTATTAGCTACCTTGTAAAGAAAGGAAAAGATCAAGGATTTCTTACACAAGAAGACCTTCTTGATGTATTTCCAACAATAGAGGAGGAGATAGAATTACTTGATGAGATTTTTGAGAAGTTACAAGAGAATGAGATAGAAGTTCTTGAACCAGAAGAGAATGTAGTTGCTCAAACAAAAGAGGAATTAACTCTCGAGAACAAAATCAAAATACTAAAAACAATTCAAACAAATCTTTCAACAGATGCAATTAGATCATATTTGTATGAAATAGGGAGGATACCTCTTTTAAATGGAGAAGAGGAAATAATTCTTGCAAAAAGGATAGAAAAAGGAGATGCAGAGGCAGGGCAAT
The DNA here is from genome assembly GCA_964557565.1 of uncultured Candidatus Saccharibacteria bacterium. Classification (GTDB taxonomy): domain Bacteria; phylum Patescibacteriota; class Dojkabacteria; order SC72; family SC72; genus UBA5232. The sequence goes on along the minus strand of CAZLAH010000001.1, from coordinate 5,742 downwards.
TATTGATTACTGCAAATCTTAGGCTTGTAGTAAGTATTGCGAAAAAATACAGTAAGAGTAATTTAGAACTTTTAGATCTCATACAGGAAGGAAATATTGGTTTGATGAGAGCTGTAGAGAAATTTGACTATACAAAGGGTTTTAAATTCTCAACATATGCTACATGGTGGATTAGACAAGCAACCACTAGAGCAATCGCAGATCAGGCTAGAACCATTAGAGTCCCTGTACATATGATCGAGACCATTAACAAATTCAACAAGGTAAGTAATACATTAGCTACAAAACTCGGTAGACCAGCTACAGATGAAGAGATCGCTAAAGAGATGGATATCGAATTAGAAAAGATAGCTGAAATTAAAAAGATAAAACAGAATCCGACATCTCTAGCTACTCCGATAGGAGAGGAAAAAGATAGTAAATTGCAAGATATAATTCCTGATGATTGGTCACAATCTCCAGAGGAGTTTGCTACTGGTGAGTATCTTAGAAATCAGCTTCATGATATTTTAGACACACTTCAAGACAGAGAAAGAAGAGTCCTTACATTAAGGTTTGGACTCGATGATGGAGTATCAAGAACACTCGAAGAAGTGGGAAGAGAATTTGGTGTTACAAGAGAAAGAATTCGACAGATTGAAGCTAAGGCATTGAAAAGACTTAAAGAGAAATCAGCGCAACAAAGGTTAAGTGACTATATTGATTAATCTTCTCCCACAAGAGAGAAGAACTCGTCAGGTTGAACAGGGAAACTTTCTTTTGTCCTATCTGTTATCTTTTGCAACTCTTCCGTATCAAACTGATCACGCAACTGCCTAATGTAAGAACTGGCATTAGGATTCACATTTGTAGCATTGCTGTTGTAATAGATTGAGAGACCAACCCAAACCATGCATACAAAAAATAGTAAAACTAATGCTAATAACGATTTTTTTATTAATTCCATCTATTACTGTTTATAAAATTTATCATTATCAATATCGTAAACCCTTAGAGAGACACTAAATGAGACTAATCCATCCGAATCCTTCTGGGTAGAAAAAGATACCGTTTCAATAACAGGATACATAGGCAAAGCCTCCATATCCCTTAAGAGATTTACCAAATTAACTTCTTTACCCTTCAAACCCATCCTAATTGTCTTAGGTAGCAAAACATTTGTACTAGAAGTAAATAACTCTCCCTTGTAATCATCAAAATTAATAGACAGAAGAGCGAAACCATTTCTAGAAACAACTGAATCAATATTAGACATCAAAAGACTAAAGTTACCATCAGCTGGGAATATCAATTCTAAATTATTTAAATCTTTCTTACTCTCCGCGTACTGTTGCTCCAATGCAGAAAGCGTTTTAATCTTACTTTCAAGAGACCTACTTAAAGCTGTCTTTTCCTTTATCTCTTTATTAATTCTTGTGATAACTGTAATTGTTGGCCTTAGCGCAAAGACTATTAAAAGTATAGATATTAAAATCGTAATACCAAGATAAATATACGATTTCTTTTTTTCAGGAGATTCTTTAACTATCTTAATATATTCAACTGTATTTATATTCTCCTCCGCCATTATTTCTCTCCTTCAGTAGAACTTAATGCAAACGATACAATCACATTGATTTCAGTAGCATCTTTATTTATTGAGAATTTAACATCATAGTAGTCAGGATTATTTTTAAGAGCAGTTTCATAATTTGTTACTGTCTCCAAACTAGAAGCCTTTATCTGGAAAGATACTCTATTCCCATTATAGGAGAAACTCTCAAGATTTAAGGACGACGGTATACCACTTATTAATTCGCTTACAATTAAAGAATTAATTTGTTGCTCCATCCTTACTTTTCTAATATCTCCAAAGAGTGTTTGGTAGTTTTCAAAAAGGATAGCATTTGTCTTCCAGGTATCGTTTGAGAGTAAAACAACTTGGCTATTTACCTTCTCTGTAAGATCATTGTTTTGTCTATCTAGAATAAAACGAGAGAAAAAGACACCTAAAACAACTACTTCTACAAATATTAACAAATATTTTCCAACCTCAGTAAGCCAAAGATAAGCATTTGACCAGATATCATTAGGAGCATACACTGCTTCCAAGAAGTTTATAGATTTTGGTTGTTTTTCCGTTCCTAACATTTGGGCAGTAATATATGTTTACTAAGTTCAGTATAACATAAACAGCTATATCTTATTAAACAAAATAATGCTTTCTTTCTTCTCTAGTGCAACTGATGCTTTTTGAGTGCTGTGAGGAATAATAGGAGAGTACAGAGATATTACAATATTAAGCAAATAACTTAGATTATTCAATATCTTTTCAACTTCTTCTTTAGAGAGATCTTTACTCCAAGGTTCCTTCTCGGTAATATATTTGTTTCCCCAGTCTGCAAGCATATCCGTTTTTTCACTTGCTAATGCCAATTCAAATTCGTTGTAAGAATTCTCTACCTCTTCCTTAAAGTCATCCACTTTTTTCTTGAAATCTTCATCTACCTTCTCATACTCATTAATATTCACCTCTTTTGTATTCGCAAGATGTATTACACGATTGAGAAGATTACCAAAGTTGTTTGCTAATCTAGAATTATACATATTTACAAGATCTTCTTCTTTGTACGGAGAATCTGAGAATGTTGAAATACCTGAAAGAAGGTAGAACCTTACAACCTCTGCACCGTATTTTTGTTCTTGGTCGAAAGGAGAGATTACATTACCTAATGTTTTTGCCATTTTTCGCCCATCAGGTCCCAATACCATACCGTGTTCTAGTAATTTAGAAGTATGTGGTAATCCTACAGAAGCCAACATTCCTTGCCAGATACTTCCTTGAAATCTCAAATTGTCTGGACCAAAGATCTGTATACCAGGCCACCATTGATTTAATTTCTTCTCGTCCGTACCAAAACCAACCGATATTACATAGTTTGTTAAAGCATCAAACCAAACATAGAATACCTGTGAAGAATCACCTGGTACCTCTATACCCCATGGTAGGTTTTCTTTTAATCTAGATATACTAATATCTTCCGCTTCAGAGACAATGGTTTTTAATTCTTCTAACTTAGAGGCTGGTTTAAGAACATCTGGATTCTCATCTAACCATTTAAGTAAAGAATCTCTGTAATTGGATAGCTTGAAAAAATAGTTTTCTTCATCTCTCAACTCAGGCTCTGTCCCATGATCTGGACATTTTCCATCCACTAACTCTTTTTCTGTAATATATCTCTCACATCCTACACAATACCTGCCACTGTATCTTTTTTTGTATATATCACCTTTTTCTTGACATCTTTTCCAAAATTCTTGTGCTGCAAATCCATGTTCCTTTGTAGAAGTCCTGTAAAAGAAATCATATTCTACTAAAAAAAGCTTACAGAAGTCTTTAAATCTTTGTGAGTATTTGTCTACAAATTCTTGTAGCTCTAATCCTTCTTCTTTTGCTTTTCTAAATATCTTTTGTCCATGTTCGTCTGTTCCTACATTGAAAAAGACGTTTTCATTTCCTAATTTAGATTTAAAGTATCTAGATATAGCATCTGCTTGTACAAATTCCAATGCATGACCAACATGTGGTTCTGCATTTACGTAGGGGAGTGTAGTTGTAATGTAAAGTTTTTTATCCATTTATATTCAAAAATAACTTATATCAAAAATATAATCATTGTTTAGATTATATAACTATTTAATTATGGTTAGAAATATGTGTCCCTAATGGGACATCATTTGCTGAGACATCAACAACCCTTTAGCAAGACCTAGCTTTACTAATTCCTGCCATACAGCCTCTGTTACAAAAGGTATGAAAGGATGCATAATCTTTAGATTCTCTTTTAGAATATACAATAATTCAGAAAGCTTCTCTTTTCTAATATCACTACCAATAGGAGAATCCTTTATTTCATTCTTTATTTCTTCGATCCATTTGTCACACAACTCATGCCAGAAAAATTCTCGTATAGATTCAACTCCAAGATTAAATTGATATCTCTCTAGATAGTTTCCTACCTTAATTAAATGCTCCTTTGTTCTAAGGACTCTTTCCGTATCTTTTACATCACATGATATAATATCCTCTATTTCAGATTCATCAATATTCATTAATATGAATCTACTTGCATTCCATATCTTGTTTACAAAATTTCTATTCCCCTTTATCTTCTCTTCCCTCAAAGGGGCATTTGAACCAGGCAAAGCATCCGAATAATACCAAAGTCTTAAAGAATCAGCACCATACTTCCCAAAAACCTCTTGAGGTTCAACACCATTTCCTTTTGATTTAGACATTTTGGATCCATCAGAAGCTAGTATCATACCCGTTAAGAAAGTAGCAGGGAAAGGAATCTTCTCTGTTCTGTAAATTCCGAGCATAATCATTCTAGCTGACCACCAAAACAAAATATCTCTTGCATGAATCATTAGCTGAATTGGATAGTATTTCTTAAAATCTTCACCCTCAACACCACCCAAAGTAGAGTAGGTCCACTGACCAGAACTAAACCAAGTATCAAACATATCTGTTTCAGATTCCCAAACACCAGAGTCATCTGGAGCTTCTTCTCCTAAATATATTTCTCCTGTGCCATTAGCTGTGTTTCCAGTTGTTTCTTCATAGTCTGAAATTGATTTGCCCTTGTTTTGATTTAACCAATCATACAATTTCTTTCCACCACTGTACCATACAGGAATTCTTTGTCCCCACCATAGTTGCCTCGAAATACACCAAGGTTGGATATTCTCAAAGAAATACTCCAAAGCTTTCTGTTGACCACATGGAATTACTTTGTATTCTTCGTTTTTAATAGCTTCAAGCGCTTTTTTAGCAAGAGGTTCTACATTCAAGTACCACTGGTTTGAAATTATTGGCTCTATTGATGTGCCACATCTTTCACAAACTGCTACATCATGCTTAATATTCTCAATTTTGACTAACAATCTCAACTCATCTAACTCTTTTACCAATGCTTTCGAACAATCTATTGTTCCCATACCTTTAAATCTCTCCGGAATATCACCTATCATCTTTCCTTCCTCATCGATTACATTCATTATCTCTATTCCATGTTTCTTCCCAATTTCAAAATCTATGGGGGAGTGTGCAGGTGTAACCTTCAAAGCTCCTGTACCCACTTCGATATCAATACCCTCATCCGCAATTACAGGTATCTCCCTATTTGCAATCGGAAGTAAAACCTTTTTCCCTACAAATTTTTTGTATCTGTCATCATTTGGGTTTACTGCAACAGCAGTATCACCCAACATCGTTTCAGGACGAGTAGTTGCAACAGTTATACCTTCTACACCAAAAACTTCTTTCGCTTCCCTTTTGTCTTCCTCTTCAACAAAAGGATATATGATATACGCGAAGATTCCTCTTCTTTCTTCATGCTCTGTATCAATATCCGCAAGTGCTGTTTTACAATTAGGGCATATATTTACAATTCTTTTATCTCTGTAAACCATACCCTCATTAAACATCTTATAAAATGTCTCATACACAATCTTTGTCAACCTTGGATCTAACGTAAAAAATTCCCTTGAATAGTCTGCAGAAAGTCCTATTCTTTTTTCCTGAGATCTAGCATTCTCTGCGTTAGTCATACAAAATTCATAGCACTGTTTGTAAAATTCTTCTCTACCTAATTCCCATTTACTTTCACCTCTTTTTTGTAATTCTTTTGTGAAAGATGTCTCTGTTTGGATACCAGCATGATCCTTACCTGGCAAAAGTAGAGTAGGATGTCCTGTCAT